>JBDSNC010000259.1:0-23110 GCA_039915545.1 Luteolibacter sp. | reverse complement strand
CCCTCAGCAGGCTGCGGGACCAAAGCGGCAGCAGGCTGCCGCAGTCCACGGCTACTTTACGCCATACTGGCTCTTGAATGCTTCGGCGGCGGCTTTAGACGCGTCGTCCTTTTTCGGCCAGTTCCGGTAGATGCGCTTGAGCGTTTGGTCGCGGTCCTCACCGGGCGGCAGGGTCTCGGCCCATTGCGCGGCGGCTTCGGGTTCGTAGCGGGAAACAGTCTCGGCGTAGCTGCGGATGGCGGTGTTTTTGGCGGGTCCGGCGGGAGCGGTGTTGAGCCACGCTCCGGTTGCCTGGAAGTCGCTTTGCGTCCAACTGGAAACCATGTTGCGGATCACGTCCTTGCTTTTGTCGGCAGGTAGTTTGTCGCCGACCCATTCGATCCATTGGCCGGTTTCGCCGCTCTTGACGTTGTTCTGGAGGCCGTCGGTGAATTTGGCGAGTTCGTCCGGGGTGAGTTTGGTTTTCTCGATCCACTGGGTGGCGGAATTGAATCCGCTGGCGACGACATTCCGGGTCAGCGACCACGATGCGCTGTTGGCGGCCTCGTCGCGTGCCTTTTCGTCGGTGATTCCGGCAAGGTATTCGCGGAAGGCGGTGAACGTGGCGGTCCGTTCTTCGGGTGTTTTCGCGGCGGACATGATGCTCGAAATGGCCTGTGATTTATCTGTCAGGCCGAGTTCGCCGACGAGTTTGAACGCGAGCTTCGGATCGTTGGTGGCTGCACCGGAGACCAATCCACGCTTGGCGTCATCAGTGACGAGATCGGGAAATTTCGCGCCGTTTGTCCTCACCCATTCGAGCGCTCCGGCCGGATCGTCCTTGGCCCAGCGCGAGAGGGCGGAGGAGATCATGTGGCCGTTCATCTGGTTCTTTCCCAATAAATCGGACGACTCGGTGAAGATCGCCAGCGCCGCCTGCGGGTGTTCGTTGGCGAGCGTCATGATGGAGAAACCAATCAGTCCCTGGCGGGTCTCTTCCTTGAGTTCCGTGTTGGAGCGCAGCTCGGTGATGAGGAATTTGATCTGCGAGGCGTCGAGATCCATCATCCGGTCCATGAACTCCATGATGCGCTTCTGCATGGCCTCGTCCGGCTGCTTGCCTTGTTTCTCGAACTCCTCCATTTCCTTGGCGAAGGCGATGAAATCCCTGACGGCTTCCTTCGCCACCGCTTCCTTGTTCTCGCGCTCGCCGCGCTTGGTCAGGCGGACGGAATCGGACGGGTGCGCGGGATCGACGGAAATACCTAACAGTTCGGCCTCGGCGACGAGTTTTTCGTGAGTCTCGCGGACGGCGGCGAGCTGCTGGTGATCGTGCCAGCCGAGCGCTGCGCCGATGGCGAGGATGAGGGCGGATAGAGTGAGGGGAATTTTCATAACGGCGGCGTGGGAGGCTTATTTGAGTTTTTTGAGGATTTCCTCACGGCGTTTTTCATCGGTGATCTTCTGGGCGAGTTCCCGCGCCTGATCCCTGTTGGAGTAAATGACGTTGCTCTGGAGGAACCCGGCGAGCACGTCCTGATTGCCGCTGGCGTCGTCATATTGCTGCGCGAGTGCGGCGGCGTCGGCGAATTTCAACTGCCGGTTCCCCTGCGCCGCACTGCCGAGGGCTTTTCCGGTGACGTTGTCCGCCGTGCCAGGCGCCTGTTTGGCGACCCACTCGCGCATGGCATCGAGGTTCTCACGAGTGACAGGCTTGTTATAGGAATCCTGCTGGATTTTCGAAACCGCGACCTCGGTGGCGGTGGCTGCGCGTTCCTCAGGAGTCGCCGCAATGCGGTCCAGATAGGCGTCCACCCCGGTGAAGCCGTCCCCTCTCATGAGCTGGTTGCCCAGATTGGCGATAAGTTCCGCCTGCTCTTTTTCGGGAAGTTGCCCGCGGATGAAATCGGCGTAGGTGAGCTGTTTGTCCTCCTTGATGGAGTCCATCGAGGCGCTCTGCATGATGTTGTCCCGCTGTTCCTCAGGCATCGCTTGGAGGCGTTTCGCCGCGGCCTCCGTATCGGAGCCTATCAGAACGCCGATCAACTGTCCTTCGAACTGGATGCGGTTCTGGCTCCTGCCGTCGAGCGCCTTGCTGTCGAATTTCCCCGCAGCGATCTGCTGGTCGAACCACGCCTGCGCCTTCGCCGGATCCTTCTCCGCCCAGTTTTTCATCGCGCGGGAGAGCTGCCAGCGCATCTGGCCGCGGTCGTCGTCCAGGCGGCCGATGAAACGGGTGAGCGCCAGCTCGGGATCCTTCTCGAGGAGAGGATTGAGAATCATGCCCTCCAGCATCGCGCGGACCTCTGCGGGAACATCCAGCGCGGCGATCTCCTCCAGCGCGGCGACCATTTCCTCCTTGGTCATGGACTGCATGCGCTGTTGGAAATGCATCATCGCACGCATGTCGCCCATGCCGCCGCCCTGCTGCATTTCCGCCATCTGCGCGGCGAGTTTCTTCCAATCGATCGACTCCTTGTCCTTAGCGACCTTGCCAGGCGCGGCGGGCTTTTTGGTCGGACCGGCGGCAGCCTGCGAGGACGCGCGGACGTCGGCGATGTGCTTTCGGAGCGAGATGCTTTCCTTCTCCATGGCGGAGATGGACTGGCGCTGGCTGCCGATCCAGCCACCGACGATGAGAAGCGAGAGGACGGGAGGTATGAATGACGTGGGTTTCACCGGTCCCGTTGATCGCGGATTTCACCCGGCCTTGTCAACGTGGATGGTGTTGGAAACGTCCGCGGATTTTCCAACACGCTTGTCAGAGTTTCGTCAGCTTCGTGACGCGGCCGGTCTTGTTCCAGTCCTCGACGTAGAGATTGCCCGCCTTGTCGAAGCTCAGGCCGTGCGGTGCGGTGAAAATCCCGAGATACATTTGCTCCGGCGGGACGGGGAATTTCGCCCACTGGGCCTTGTCCGGATTGTCGCCGAGGAAGGCGACTGGTGTGCCGGTCTTGTCGAGGATGGTGACGCGGGATTCGAGTTCGGCGACGGCCAGGTTGTCGCCGAGAAAACTAACAGAACACGGCCGGCGGAGGTTGCTGGAATGCACGCCGATCCAGTTCAGATCAAGGTCGAGATGCACGAGGCGGCGCTTTTCACGGTCGGCCACCAGCAGACGCGGCTCGCCGAAGCGGGTGTCGATCGCCAGGCCGTGGGGGATGTTGAACTGCTTTTCATCGGGCCCCTTGCTGCCGAAGGATTTGAGGAGTTTGCCACCGGCGTCGAACTTGTGGATGACGTTCGCGCCGTAGCCGGTGGACGCGAAGATCGAGCCGTCCGGAGCGACCGTGACGCCGGTGAGCCCGCCCCAGCCGCCGGGGACCTCGCCGGTGGTGGCGTTGGGGATTTCCAGCAGCAGCTTGCCTTCCGTGTCGATCTTGCAAACGCGCAGCGGCGGCTTGTTGCCGTTGAGCTGGGCGCCGTAGATCACCGGTTTTCCATCCTCCTGGCGGATCGCCATCGCATGGAACCCCTTGCACTCGGGAGCGATGGTTTTCACGAGCTTCCCATCAGGCTGATAGACAATGACCGACAGGTCGGAGTCCGTGGAGACATAGATGAGGCCGGTCTGATCGTCGATGACCACGCCGCCATGGGTGGGGCCGATGATTTTCCCGTCCGGCAGCTCGCCCCAATGCGGCACGGCTTCATAGGACCAGGCACCGTTTCCAGTATGGACCGCCGTCTGCGGTCCGTCGCCCGGCGCGGTGCCGTGGTCCGGGTGGGCGAAGGCGAGCGGAGTGGCAAGAAAGGGGATGAGGAAGCGTTTCATAAGTTGGTCCCGAATCCATACGCGATCGGGCAGGCGAAAATAACCTCAAATTTCCTCCCGCAGAAAATTTCAGACCCCGACGGGAATCTCCGCCAGGAAACGGTCCCGGTAGGATGCCTCCACCCGTGCCGCAACGGCAGCCGCGTGGAGCCGCAGTTCGTTCACGGCGGTGGCTTCGAAATAGCGCGCACGCAGCATCGGGCCGACGATGTAGAGCCACTTCGACGGCTGCCCGCCGCGGCCGATGGCATGATAATCGGCGGCGGTATCCGCACCTAACCGATGAGCGTCCGGCTTCAGGAATCCGCGGCGCAGGAGATTCTGGATGAGCGGATGGCGGATCGTGTTCAGGTCGCGCGCGGGCCCGGTGGCGTCGAGAATGTGCGCGGCCCCGATCCAACGGGTGGCGGCGTCGCGGCTTCTGGAGGCCAGTCCCAGGCGTTTGCGGTTTTCCCCGTGCTCGACGCTGACGATGGTGCCCTTGTGCAGAACGAGTTTTCCGGAATCGATCAATCGGGTGATTTTCTCGAAATTTTCAGGGGAACACTGGTGGCGGTGGATCTCCCAGAACGGGCTGACAAGGCGGAGGAACTTCGCCCTGTCTTTTTCTGATAGTTCCTGCCAGAGCGATGGAGTGGAAGAACGGATCGCGGCGAACAGGTCGCGCCAGTTCCCTCCCTTCGCCTCATGCTCGCGGATCGCCTTGCGGAAAAGCCGCAGGCTCTGGCGCAGGTTCGAGTCCGGCAGGTGATCGAGATCCGGCTCGTCCAGAGGAGCGGCCGGAGCATAGGGTTTCGGCAGCAGCGCGTTGCGGGAAACCGCGTGGATCGTGCCGGCCTTGCCGCGCCGGTCCAGCTCGAGCACGGCGTCGATCATTGTCAGGCCGGAGCCGACAATCAGCACGTCCTCGCCACCGCCGACCGCGTCGATGGAGGCCGGATCCCGCGCCGGGACCGTATGCGAGGCCCAGATCGACGCGGCGAACGCCGATCCCTGGTTGCCGCTCGCCAGCACCACCGATGCCGCGTCCAGCGTGCTCTGGTCCTTCAAAACGATCCGCGCCGTTTCCTGCCCGTCGATCCCGGTCACGTCGACGACCCGGCGGTTGTCCACCTTCACGAATGGATTGTTAGCCAGCGTTTCCGCCAGACAGGCTTGCAGGTAGTTTCCATAAATCTTCCGTGGCAGAAAATCGCCGGACCCGATGTTATCGCCGAAAGTGCGGCGGGCGTATTGGAGGAAGTGGTCGGGTTGGTCAACGAACGCGCTCATTTTTCCGGCCGGGATGTTGAGACACGAATTGGGGTCGGACGTCTGATAGGCGAGCCCGGGACCAACCTCGCCACTCTCCTCGAACAGGATGACCGGAGTCTCGGGCAGGCGGCGCGAGAGGTGGATGGCGGTCAATGTTCCGCTGAATCCGCCGCCGATGACCGCGATGGGAAGAAGGGTTTGGGAAGATGCATTTCCTTTGGTTTCCATGGCTGTGTTGTTTGAAGTAGTTTTTGGCGGGATGTGAATCGAACGCGCCGAACATTATCCTACCTATCGATATAGATTCAATTGTCTAGAAAATTTACCGGATTGCCTCAAAACCGAATTTTTCCGGGTTTTCAGATGGTTTTGGCGCGGTTTTTGGGGAATTGAACTGAGTCGGCAGACTCGGTAAATCAGCCACTCATATCGCCTTAAAATAATTTTGCTCGCCTCAAGTCGCTTATTTTCAATCATTAGGGTCTGCCTCATTCAGCGTGCCCAATTTTTCTCCTTGGCAGCGGCACCTTAATCCATACTCTTACGTCCACATAAACGAATGCACCTTTCGAAAAAAGCAGAATACGCGCTCCGCGCCACCATCAACCTCGGCATTGCGACCGAGGTAGGGCGGACCACGGTTTCAGGAGCGGAACTCGCCGAGGCGAACCGGCTGCCTTTGAAATTCGTGGAGCGTATCCTGCAGGAGCTCCGCGAGGCCGGGCTGGTGGAAACCCACCGCGGGAAATTCGGAGGCTACGCCCTCGCCAAGCCTGCCGACCAGATCGGCATCGGCCAGCTCGTCCGCCTGATGGACGGCCGCCTCGCACCGATCTGCTGCGCCAGCGAGAACGCCTATCAGCCCTGCACCTGTCCCGACGAGGCTCACTGTGGACTGAGGATGATCATGATCGATGTCCGCAATGCGATTGCCAACATCCTCGACCGTTACACCATCGCCCAGGTCGTCGAAGTCACCCTGCGGAAAATGCGGCGCGACGGCATCGTCCCGCCCTTCGCCACCGAAGAGGCGATGGCCGCCGCCGGCGCCACCCTCAAACGCAAGGCCGATCCCGCCGATGGTTTCCTCGCGGGGCTCACACAACTCGCAACACAATCTCTGGATCCCAATGAAAACCATAACTTCTGAACGCCCGACCCCGGACGGCCCACAAGCCGATTGGCTGGAAATCGTTTGCAACAACGTGGCGAATCTCCGCTTCGGCTCCGTGCAGATCATCGTCCATGACGGGCGCGTGACACAGGTCGAGAGCATTGAGAAAACACGCTTCGCCTCCCCGCGGGACGAAAGCCCCAATCAAAAACAAGCCTGATACCCACGAGCATCACGCTCGCAACAACGCTGTAAGAGACCGACCGGACCACCGGAGGAATCGAGAAGCCCGCTGAATCCCGGAGTGAACCACTCACTCTGCCGGATGGCGGATTCTCAACCTCCCTGTCCGGTCGGTCTCTTTTCGCGTACCTGCATCATCTCCGATCTCCCACCGCACGTGCGGACGGCAATTTCAATTCCATAACAGTTAAAAAACATCAAAAGCAAAATTTTCATGAAACCATACACCGACACCCGAATACAAAACCCATACCCGGCCTCATCGCAACGGAAGTCATTTTCCCGAGCCATGAGACCTTCGAATCTCGCTTCGTGGACACTTCTCGCCGCCTCGGCTGCGGCCCCCATGGTCCTCCATGCGGAAACCGCTCCCACCGACAGCCTGACGGAAAACTTCAACAAGCTGTGGAGCTATGCCACCCCCTACAAGGACGATCACAATCCCTACATTGAGGAGTTCAAGCTCCGCGGGCGCTATCAGGGGCAGTACTGGGACACGGATGCGAGCCAGGGTAGCCAGAGCAACTGGGAGGACCGCCGCTCGCGCTTCGGCTTCGATGCGAAACTGTTGGAGAAAAAAGTTGAGGTCCGCGTGGATTTCCAGAGCAACGACGGCTTCGACGATTTCTATGACGGGCTCGTCGACGCCTATGTCCGTTGGAAACCGGAATCCTGGCTGAGCATCACCGCGGGAAAAACAAAACCGCTCATCGGCCAGTATGACTGGCTGGAATCGACCAACACGCAACCGACCTTCGAGCGCTCGCAGATTTTCAACCAGCTCAATATCAACCGCGCCACCGCACTGACTTTCGAAGGAACCTACGAAGAGTATTCGTGGCGGGCCGGGGTTTACTCGAATGCGACGCCTTCCACCACGGTTGACCCGGTGACCAAGGAATCCACAGGCGCTTTCGGCGACGGCGAGTTTGGCGATCTCAACGGCGGCTTCTCCTACACGCTCGGCGTCGGTTATGATTTTAAAAAACTGATCCAAACCGAAAAGGCGGACTTCCGGTTCGACTGGCTGCACAGCGAACGTGAAACCGATGACTTTGTCATGGGCCGCTATGATGACATCCTCGCGGCCACGTTCATCGTGAAACAAGGACCTGCGGCGGTTGTTTTTGAAAGTTATTACGCCCTGGGGGGCGACGGAGACAACACGGATGTCTTCGGATTTTTCATCGAGCCCACCTATGACGTTATCCCGAAAAAACTCCAACTGGTCGGGCGCTATTCCTTCGCCACCAGTGAGGGGCCCCTCGGCGTGATCGGCCAGTCACGCTACGAGAAGCCAGTGGCCGACAACAGCGCCCGCGGCGACAATTACAATGCGATCTACGGCGGCGCCCAATACTTCATTTACGGCGACAAGCTCAAACTGATGGCTGGGGCCGAGTGGGGCCGGCTCACCGGAGGATCCGGTGTCTCCTATGACGGAGTGACCCTTCTGACAGGGATAAGACTCTCATTCTAACGAAAAAAGATTCAACCTACGATCATGAAAGCCAAACATCTTGCTCCCGTAATTCTTGCCACCGCACTCCTACTTGTCGCCTGCGAGAAAAACAACCCCGCTGCCTCCAAGTCGGCTCCTACCTTCAAGCTCCTCAATGTTTCCTACGACCCCACCCGTGAATTCTACGCGGACGTGAACGCGGCGTTCAAAAAGAATTGGGAAGAAAAAAATGGTGGAAAAGTCGAAATCGAGCTATCCCACGGCGGCTCCGGCAAGCAGGCGCGCTCCGTCATCGACGGCCTCGAAGCGGACGTCGTGACTCTCGGCCTGGCAGGTGACATCAATAGCATCGTCAAGGAGTCCAAGAGCATTCCCTCCGATTGGCAGAACAAGCTCAAGGATAACAGCGCGCCCTACACCTCCACCATCGTCTTCGTCGTCCGCAAGGGAAACCCGAAGGGCGTCAAGGACTGGCCGGATCTTGTAAAGCCAGGCATCGAGGTGGTCACTCCAAATCCAAAGACCTCCGGCGGAGCCCGTTGGAACTACCTCGCCGCATGGGCGTGGGCCGACAAGGAATTTGGCGGAGATCGCGCGAAGACCATCGATTACATCACTCGGCTTTACCAGAACGTCCCCGTTCTCGACAGCGGTGCGCGTGGTTCCACCACCACCTTTGCCCAGCGCCAGATAGGTGACGTGTTTCTTTCGTGGGAAAACGAGGCCTATCTGATCGAAAAGGAATTCCCCGGAAAAAGCGAGATCGTCTATCCGTCCATCAGCATCCTCGCCGAGCCACCCGTTGCCGTCGTCGAGAAAAACACGGAAAAGCACGGCACCACGGCGGTTGCCAAGGCCTATCTGGAATTCCTCTACACCGATATCGCGCAGGACCTTGCCGGGAAGCATTTCTACCGTCCGCGCAACGCAGCCATTGCCGCGAAGTATGTGGACAAGCTCCCCAGACTCCCGCTCGTCACGATCGACGCGGATTTCGGCGGATGGGTGAAAGCGCAGAAGGAGCACTTCGACGATGGCGGCACCTTCGATCAGATCTACACCAAGAAGTGAATTCCTGATCCAATCCAAATGTCAAAACGACGAGTTATACCCGGTTTCGGCCTCACGATGGGATTCACCGTGAGCTACCTCGGCCTCATCATCCTGATTCCGCTGGCCGCCTTGTTCATCAAGGCGGCCGGTCTCGGTTTTTCGCAATGGTGGGCGCTGCTCAGTTCGCCGCGCGTGATCGCCGCCACAAAGCTCACCTTCGGAGCGAGTGCCGCCGCCGCCGCTGTGAGCGTGGTGCTCGGCCTGCTGGTCACCTGGGTGCTGGTGCGCTATCAGTTTCCCGGCCGCCGTCTGTTGGACGCGATGGTGGATCTTCCCTTTGCCCTGCCCACCGCCGTCGCCGGCATCACGCTCACACAGATCTACGCGCCTAACGGTTGGATCGGCCAATACATTGTGCAACTGGCGAAATGGCTTCAGCCGCATTTCGCACCTGACGGCTGGATCGGTCTCCAGCTCCACGACTATGCGGCGAAAGGCGCGGCATACAGTCCATTGGGAGTGTTCATCGCCCTGACCTTCATCGGATTTCCATTCGTCGTCCGGACTTTGCAGCCGGTGATGGAGGATCTCGGAAATGAAATCGAGGAGGCCGCCGCCACACTGGGGGCGAACCGTTGGACGACTTTCCGCCGGGTCATTCTGCCGCTGCTCATTGTCGCGCAGCTCGAACAGTTCAAATACGAAGCCGCTGCCGTGATCGCCTCCGCGATGCTGATCGTCTCATTCGCGCTGCTCTTCCTCATCAATCTTCTCCAACGCCGGCTCGACTGGCAGAACCGCTGAAATCATGGCTTTCCGCCCTTCCACCACCGAGTCACCGCTCGTCCGCGTCATCCTGATCACGCTGGCCGTCGTCGTGCTCACCTTGTTCCTGCTTCTTCCGTTAGGTGCTGTCTTCTCCGAAGCCCTCCGCCGCGGCTGGGAGGTTTTCCTCGCTTCCCTGCATGAGGAATCCGCGCTTTCCGCCATCAAACTAACCCTGATCGCGGCCGGAGTGTCCGTGCCGCTCAACACGCTGTTCGGAGTTTCCGCCGCGTGGCTGGTGACGAAATACCGCTTCAAGGGACGCGCGCTGCTGCTTTCGCTGATCGATCTTCCCTTCGCCGTTTCCCCAGTCATCGCCGGTCTGGTGTGGATGATGATCTTCGGCTCGAAAGGCTGGTTTCCTCCTCAAATGTTGGAAAATCTGCTTTCTCCTCTCGCTCACGTGACCGCCGATCTCGACAGTTACAAGGCGTTCGGCTGGATGTTCACGGATCTGGCGGAATGGCTGTCGAATCCGAAAATCGTGTTCGCCACTCCAGGCATCATCATCGCCACGGTCTTCGTGACGTTTCCTTTTGTCGCCCGCGAACTGATTCCGCTGATGGAGTCACAAGGCAGCGATCAGGAGGAGGCTGCGGTCACCCTCGGCGCGCGGGGCTGGCAGGTTTTCCTCCGCGTCACCCTTCCTAACATCAAGTGGGGGCTGCTCTACGGCGTGCTGCTTTGCAACGCCCGCGCCATGGGCGAGTTCGGTGCGGTTTCCGTCGTCTCCGGCCACATCCGGGGAAAAACCAACACCCTGCCGCTGCACATCGAGGTGCTCTATAACGAGTATCAGTTCAGCGCCGCCTTCGCCTGTGCCACCCTGTTGGCGTTCCTCGCCCTCATCACGCTCGGCATGAAAAGTGTCGTCGAGCATTTTACCGGTCACGCCGCCTCGGGCCACAAATAACCTGTTTTCCCATGTCGATATCGATCCAATCCATCAACAAGACCTTCGGCAGCTATGCTGCGCTTGAAAACGTTTCCCTCGAGGTTCCCAACGGCTCCCTGACCGCCCTGCTCGGGCCATCGGGTTCGGGGAAAACGACTCTTCTCCGCATCGTCGCCGGACTCGAATTCGCCGATCCGGGAAACGGGAAAATCAAATTTCACGGTGAGGACGTAGGCGACATCCCGGCTGGAAAGCGTGGCGTCGGGTTTGTCTTCCAGCACTATGCGTTGTTCAAGCACATGACCATCGCCGAGAACATCGCGTTCGGCCTAACCGTTTTGCCACGTTCCACGAGACCGCCAAAAGCCGAGATCCACGACCGCGTGTTCGAGCTGCTCAAGCTGGTGAAACTCGAAGGCCTCGACAAACGCCGGCCGCACGAACTTTCAGGAGGCCAGCGCCAGCGTGTCGCGCTTGCCCGCGCGCTTGCCATTCGGCCCAAGGTTCTTTTGCTGGACGAACCCTTCGGCGCGCTCGACGCCCAGGTCCGCAAGAGCCTCCGCCGCTGGTTGCGGCAGTTTCACGACGAGATCGGCCTGACGACGCTCTTCGTCACCCACGACCAGGAGGAAGCCCTCGAACTCGCCGACCAGGTCGTCGTCATGCGCAACGCCCGCGTCGAGCAGGTGGGTGAGCCGCAGGCCATCTACGACAAGCCGCGCAGCCCGTTCGTTTACGAGTTCCTCGGCAATGTGAACAAACTCGCTGATGCCGGTGGCGAAACCGTTTACGTCCGTCCGCACGAGGTGGAGGTGCTCTTCGCCGCCGAGCAGGACCCGCTGACGGACCGTGTCGGCCGCGTCCAACATTTGTTCTCAGCCGGTCCCATCGCCACACTCACCGTCCGTCTCGACGACGGTCAGTTTCTCGACGTCGAGCTTTCGCGCAAGCAGCTCGACGACCTCGGCCTCAGCGTCGGCGACGAGGTCGCCGTTAGGGCGAAACCCGAAAACGAAGTGCACTTCTGATGCATGCCTCCGTGACAAGAGCGGGCTGTCGGGACCACTGGAATGTGGAGCGGTATCTTTCCGGCAAAGCAGGCCGGCGTTCCTATCGGCGCTTGCGGCGCTTCGGCTTGTCTTTGGGATTGGCGTAGCGGCCTTCCTTGCGTTTCACGGCCGGGCCTACCTTGGCGGCGGGCTTGGTGTGCGGCTTGCCGTGTTTTTTCGCAATCTTCGCGGCAGGGCGGTGGGTGCCCTCGGTGGTGGGTCTGCCCGCCACGGCGAAGTCCACGAAGCGCTTGTCGAAATCGATGTTGATCACCCGCAGCGGCAGGCGCATGCCTAACTGGATCACCTTTCCATCCATGGAAACCCAGGCCATGCGGTGCGCCTCGAAACGCCAGCGGCCTTCCGGCAGATCCTCGCGTTTCACCACGCCGCGCACGCCCATGTCCGGAATCTCGACCATCAGGCCCATCGGCCGGACGTCGGTGATGAGGCCGTTGAAAACCGGCGGCTCGTCCGCGCTGGCGACGCGGTCGAGATACTCCAACAGTTTGATCTGCTTCGTTTCGCTCTCCGCATCGGACGAGGTGCGTTCGGTGTCGGAGATGTGGCGGGAAATTTCCCGCAGATCCGCCTGCGACGGTGTGCTGTCCTGCTTCGGCGGCGCGTTTTCCAACAGCGGCTGCAGCGCGCGGTGGACGATGAGATCGGCGTAGCGGCGGATGGGGCTGGTGAAGTGGCAGTAATCGCCCTTCGCCAGGCCGTAGTGACCGACCGGCTCCGCGGAGTAGGCCGCGCGCTTGAGGCTCTTGAGAAGGCCGAGCTTGATCACGTGCTCTTCCGGGCTGCCCTTCGATTCATCTAGCAATTTCTGGATGTGCGCGCGGTTCGTGAGGTCGCCGGGGCGGTAGCCGTGGGCTTTCGCAGTCTCCGTATAGTCCATGAGGCGCGACGGATCGGGATCATCGTGAATCCGATAGATCGCCGGTTTCATCCGCTCCCGCAGGACTTTCGCAACCGCCTCGTTGGCGGCGAGCATGCATTCCTCGACGAGCTGGTGGCTCTCGGTGTGGATCACAGGATCGGCGACGACCGCGCGGCCCTGGTCATCGAGGCGGATCTTGATTTCCGGCATTTCGAGATCGAGCGCACCGTTTTCGAAACGGCGCTTGCGCATGGCGGAAGCGAGGTTCCAGCCTTCCCGAACCATTCCGGCGAGCGTCGGATCGGATCCTTCCGGAGCGGGCTTGCCATCGAGGATTTCCTGCGCCTGCTCGTAGGAAAGTTTCGCGCGGCTGTGGATGACGGCGTCGATGAATTTCGACTTGGTGATGATGCCCTCGTGGGAAATTTCCATCAGCGCGCACTTCGTCAGGCGGTCCACGTCCGGCTTGAGCGAGCAGATGCCGTTGGAAAGTTCCGTGGGAAGCATCGGCAGCACGCGGTCCACCAGATAGGTGGAGTTTCCGCGCTCGATGGCTTCCTGGTCCATCGGGCTGCCCGGCTTGATGTAGTGGGAAACGTCGGCGATGTGGACGGCCAGCGTCCAGCCGCTGCGGGTTTTCTCCAGCCAGATGGCGTCGTCGTGGTCCTTCGCGTCGGCGGGGTCGATGGTGATGACGAGCTTGTCCCGCCAATCCTTGCGGCGGGCGATTTCCGATGGCTCCGGCTCTTCCGGCACCGCGCGGGCTTCTGCCAGGACGTTGTCTGGAAATGACGTGCGCAGGCCGAAGCGGTGGATCACGGAAATGATGTCCACCCCCGGTTCGCCCGGCCATCCGAGCACCTCGACGATCCGTCCGCGCGGCGTTGTATTGCGGTCCGCCCATTCGTCGAGATTCACCACGACGAGCTGCCCCGGCATTGCCGTGGTATCGGCGGTGATGTCGATGGTGCCGTCGATCGCCTTGTCATCGCACTCGACGAAGCCAAAATTCCCGTTCTTCCGGTAAATCCCCACCAGCCTGCCCGAACGGCGGGCCAGCACCTCGTCCACCTTCGCGCGCATTTCATCAGCCGGATCCGGCGACGATTCGCTGCGTGTGCGGAACGGACGGGCGACCTGCTTGATGATGGAGGCCGCCACGCGGTCGCCGTCCAGCGAGGTGCCGACGTTCCGGCGGTCGATGAAAATGCGCGAATGAATCGTGAAATCGATGCCGCTTGCGAGGTTCTGTTCGTCGGTGAGATCCGGGAAAAAGAATGCGTGGCCCTTCGGATGGAACTTGAGCGTGCCGGTGAGCTGGTCCTTCGGCGCGGCGGGGAGCAGGTAGGTGTTTTTCTTTCCGGCGACGAGCACGCCTTCCTTCACCAGCTCCTCCAGCGTGGTTTTGAGTTCGGACACACGAGTGCCGGGAAGTTTGAGGCTGCGGGCGAGTTGGGATTTGGAAAGCGGGTTTCCTTTGGCGGAGCGGAGGGCGTCGAGAACTGAATCTCGCAAATTAGTGCCGGGCATGGCGGAAGCTTGCCGCCAAGCGGGCTGAGCCGCAACGGCAAAGGCGGAATAAAAAGAGTTGCGAGGGTGCAAATATCCGTTTAGGTGTTTACCATGTGAATGCGAAATGGTTTGAGGTGTTGTCAGCCCCGGATTATTGGTATTTGCTGCGCGATCGTTAACTCACATCCCTATTCTGTCATGAAAACTCAACCCTCCCACCGCAAAAGCGGCTTCACCTTGGTCGAACTCCTGGTCGTCATCGCCATCATCGCGGTGCTCGCCGGAGCCGGTTTCGCCGCCGGTAACGCGGCGATTCAAAAAGCCCGCCGGACCACCGCGCTCGCCACGGCCATCGCCATCGAGTCTTCCGTGAACAATTTCTACAGCGAATACGGCACCATGCCGAAGGACAATCTGAACAACGATACGAAGATTGACACCAAGACAGACCTCGATTTTCTCAAAACACTGCTTGGTACGGAAACCATCACCGCGCCTTTGAATCCACGGGCCATCAAGTTCCTCTCCGTGAAGGAAGGCAGGAGCACTTCCACCGGTGGCACTGGCGGACTAGTTTACATGCCAGGAAGCACCACTATCAAAGGTCTCTACGACCCATGGGGTGGCCCATTCTTCGTCATGCTGGACGGCAACTATGACGAAACCCTCACTGCCGTGACCACCGGCCAAACCGGTGCGAAAACCGTGAACCTCAACGGCCGCCGCTGCGCTGTCTGGAGCGAAGGTGCCGATGCGAAGACGAAGAAGGCCTCCGCCGACGACGTGACGACCTGGAACCAATAAAGCTCCTTATCGAAAATTCTCCCAAAACCCAAAGGAAACCCCGTCCAGCTCCGGCTGAGGCGGGGTTTCTGCTTTTCCGGGGTAGGTGCAATCATTGAGCGCTGAAAAACGTCGGCGTGATACAGGCATTCCTGCCTGTTCTTCGGGCGTGTCGGGTGCTTGTGAAAGAACAGACAGGAATGTCTGTGTCACGGCTAGGAAGAGCAGCAAGCAGGGAACGCGCGCCCGCCTCCCAAAAGCCGGAGTCCACATCGTCACCCTCTTCCAAAGCCCTTGATGTTTCCGGCAGGCTTGGCGATAACGATCCGCGAATTTGTGGCTGTTGGAAAAAACCGTTCATCACCCGTCCATGTTTCGTAAATCACCCGCCGCCGCGAAAGACTCCAAGGAAATGGCCGGTGGCTGTCTGTCGCTCTTCGGCCTGCCGTTTTTCTTGGCGGGCTTGTTTCTCTCCGGACTGTATTTTTCCGGCTACGGCAAATGGTGGCAGGCGCGGAGCTGGGAACAGGTGCCGTGCGTGATCGATTCCGCGGAACTCAAGGAAAGCCACGATTCCGACAGCGATTCTTCCCGCGCCACCGCGACCTACCACTACCGCTACGCCGGGCGGGATTACCGGGGCGACAAGGTTTCCCTCTACGGCGGCTCGGACAATATCGGCAGCTTCCAGCACGACGCGCACCGCGAGCTTTCCTCCCGTGCCAAAGGGGAAAAGGAGCGCACGTTTGTTTGTTACGTGAATCCGTCGAATCCCGGAGAGTCCGTGCTTTACCGCACGCTGCGCTGGCAGATGCAGGCGTTCGTTGCCGTTTTCGCCCTCACGTTTCCCGCGATCGGCACGGGCCTCCTGTTTGCCGGGCTGTTGGGAATCCGCGAGACGAAAACGGAATCCCGGCTGCGTGAAAAGTACCCGGACCAGCCTTGGAAATGGAAAGCCGCGTGGGCCGGCCCGGCTATTTCCGAAGAAGGTTCACTCGGGCGCAAGGTTCTCTTTGCCTACACATTCTGGTTCTGGCTGGTCGTCCTTCCGCTGCTTGCTTCCGTGATCATGACGGGGGTTTTTCCACAGAATCCGTCGTCCGCTTTTCTGATCGCCTTCCCATTGATCGGCATCGCTCCGACCTGGTTCGCCCTGAGAGGCATTCGCCGCCAGAGGGCTATAGGAAAGACGTCACTCGAATTGAAAAAATGGCCTGCCAGCCCGGGAGGAGTTCTCCTGGGCAGCATTCTGATCGAAAAACACCTGCCCTCCCGTGGCAATGCCCAAGCCACGATCGAGTGCAGGAAAAGCATCACCCGTGGATCGGGCGAGGACCGGAAAGTCACGACGGAAAAAGTCTGGAGCCATCAGGAAATCGTCCGGCTGGACGCCATCCCGCGCGGCTTGGACGGATTGAGGATTCCGTTCAGTTTCAGCCTTCCCCCCGATGCTCCGGAGACCAGTCTCGATTCTTCGGACGGGACAAAATTCGATTGGAAACTCACCTTCAACGTGCCGGGCACGCCGGTTCGTTCCGTTTACGAAATTCCTGTTTTCCACACCGGTGAAAAACCCGAGCTGCCGGATCGGGCGACACTCGTATCATCCATCCGCGAAGTTCCTCTTGCCGAACTGCCCGCGCTCCTCGCCGCCCGTCGGATTCTAGCCACCTTCGATGGCAACGGACTGCCGAAGTCCATTATCTGCCCGCCGGGGAGAAACCTGCCGCTGTTGATTTCCCTCATCATCTTCGACGTGATCTGGACCGCCGTGGCAGTTTTGCTGACCATGAAGGACGCTCCGCTGCTTTTCCGCATCGTCTGGCCGGTCAGCGCCGCGGTCATCTGGATCAGCATCATCCGGATGGCCCTCCACAAGCGGACGGTTACCCTCGATCACGCCGGAATGACCGTCAGTAACCAGCTCGGCCCGGTGATCTGGACGCGCACCTACACGAAGCGGGACATCACCGGTTTCAGCCACGATACCAACATGAGCTCGGGAAACACTTCGTTCTACCGCGTGCGGCTGGAGAGTGTGCTCGGGAAAAAAGACACCCTGGTGGACAGCATCACGGAATCGAACACCGCTGCCGCCCTTGCCGCACAACTCGACCAGTGGAAAAAATCCGAACTCTGAGCCCATCCATGGAAACCACTGAGAAAACCCCGATTTTCGGAAAGCCTTGGCTGCCCTTCGCCTGGATCATCGCCGCCAGCGCGCTTGCCCATCTGTGGTGCCTTGGTTCGGTGTTTTTCCTGGATGACTCCGTGCAAATCGAGCACAACGAAAGACTCGTCACCGGCGAGTTCTGGGGCGCAGGGCTGACCGCATGGACGCAGCTCGTCTATGCCGTCGAATACCGGCTTTTCGGGATTTCCTCCCCCGGATTCCATGCGGTGAACTGGCTGCTGCACACGGCGGTGGCCTGCGTTTTGTTCGCGTTTGGACGGGATTTTTTGGGAGACCGCGCGCGCTGGCGGGTGGCGCTTTTCGGTGCGGTCCTGTTCGCCGTGCATCCGCTGGGCAGCGAAATCCCGAACTACGCACGGACCCAGGATCTCGCATGGGTCACGCTGTTTTCGCTGCTCGCCGCATGGGCGATGCTGGGTTTCCTGAAGAACGGCGGCTGGATGAAACTTCTGGCCTGCGCGGTGTGTGTTTTCGGCGCGACCTTTTCCAAGGGCCCCGGGCTTTTCCACGCGGCGTTGGCGGTCTCCGTCGTGGGCCTGGCCGTCGTCACCAGCGACCATTGGAAAATGTTCCGTCGGCACGTCTGGCTGCTCGCCGCATCGGCGGTGGTCATTCTCGCGGCGCTGTGGCTGAGCGGTGGTCTGGGTGCTTTCCTCAACGGCCTCAAATCCTTCGGCCAGCCGCGTTTCATCGGCAATGCCTACACCCTCGGCCGCGTGTTCTGGGAATTCGCCTGGCGCAGCGTGGTCCCGGTCTCGCTCAGCGCCGACCACCATATCGCGGAAACAATCGTCCACCCCGGAATGCATTTCTGGAACGTCCCCGATACCGGTGCGACGTGGGCGACGGCGGGTTTTGTGGCATTCACGGCCTTCAGCGGTTTCCTCGCGTGGCGGCGGTCCACCCGGCTCTTCGGCGTTTGTTTCCTGCTTTTCTGCAGCACCATCCTGTTCCGGGTGCTCTATCCGATTCCCGAGTTCATGCCGGAATACCGCATCTATCCGGGCCTGCCGTGGTTCTGTCTCGGCGCGGCGATCCTGCTCCACGCGGCCCTGCGGAAATTCACGGAAATCCCACCGCGCGTTCCGGCGGTGATCGTGGTGGCGGTTTTCATTTTCCTGTCCGCGAAACGGTCGTTCCTCTGGCATGACCTCGACCGCCTGTCGGGCGATGTCCTCCGCCAATACCCGACCCAGTCGCGCGCCCTCTGGGAGCTCGACGAGCGCGATGTGGACGCCGGAAAATGGCAGGAAATCATCACCCGCCAGCGCACCGCCTGGCCGGAAGTCTTCCGCCGGTTCATGGAGGAAAACCAACGGCTCGCACCCGCCCGCGAGCTGCCCACCGGCCATTTCGCCCTGGCGGAAACCGCCTGCCGCGGATCCTACGCGCTCGCGCTGGCTCACACGGAAGGTGCCGACGCCGGGTTTCGCGAGATCAACCAGCAGGAAATCTACATGAAGCGCCTCGGGCTCGATCCGCTCGCCCACTCGCTTCACTGGGGCTACTTTTACTACAACAAGGCGATGGTCATGGAAACCGCCGGCATGCATGAAGCCGCCATCGCGCTGTTGGAGCGCGATGAAGTCCCCCGCATCGGCAAGCTGGCGCTCAAACGCCTGAAGGAAAAGGCCGCGGCCCGTTAGGCGAGGTTCGTGTAAACCGCCTGCACGTCGTCGTCGTCCTCGATCTTGTCGAGGATCGCCTCCACTTCCTCCATCTGCTCTTCCGTCAGCTCGATCGGCTGTGTCGGCAGGCGTTGCAGGCTGGATTTCGTCGGCACGATGCCGAGTGCCTCCACCGCCTGGGTGAGTTTCGCGAACGCGCCATACTCACCGATGATGGAAACGATGCCCTCATCCACGGAAAGCTCCTCCAGCCCGGCGTCGATGAGTTCCAGTTCCAGCTCCTCCAGGTCGCGGCCCTCCGGCACGGGAAACTCGACCACCGACTTGCGGTTGAACATGAAATCGAGCTGCCCCGCGTTCACCATCTGGCCGCCGTTTTTGTTGAAAATGATCTTCAGGTTGCCCACCGAGCGGTTCGAATTGTCCGTCGCACACTCGACGACGAACAAGGAGCCGTGCGGGCCTTTTCCCTCATAGGTGATCTCGGAAATGTCCGCCGCATCCTTGCCGGCGGCGCGTTTGATGGCGTTCTCGATGTTCTCCTTCGAGAGGTTCTGCGCCTTCGCGTTGTTGATCGCCACCCGCAGCGGCGCGTTGGATTCCGGGTCCGGTCCGCCGTTTTTCGCGGCCATCGTGATGGATTTGGCCAGCTTCGGAAACACCTTGGACATCGTAGCCCATCGCGATTCCTTCGCCCGGCGGCGGCATTCAAAATGTCTTCCCATGGTTTTTAAGTCGGTTGAAAATTGGTCCGGCAGCGCGCCGGGGCCGAGATCTAAGCATCCCGCCGCCGAGATGCAAGAGAAGTGGTCAATCTCCCTCCGGACAAACTCCCCGGCGGCATGGAGCAAGGTTCTGCGGGCAAAGAGCCGAGTCCGGAGGCCGTGGAGCCGAGTCCGCACCGCAGCGGGACAGGACACGACGCCGTGGAGCGGAGGACAAAGCCCATCCGGCCGAGTCCGGGCCCCAAGGAGCAAAGTCACGACCCCGTTCGGCCAAGTCCGCCCCCCCATGGAGCCAAGTACGGAGGGCAAAGAGCCGAGTACAGACTCCGTGGAGCCATTCCGCGTTCGGTGTACCAGTTTTCCCGACGGTTTCGGAAAAAAGAGAACGGAATACGGACCTCAGTGGAAATTCATCGGAGGGAAAAAGAGCGCGCAACTCCCCAGCCAAAGTGAGAGGCAGACGATGATCTGCCCGAAAATATAGGCGGCGTTAAGAAAAGCCAGCGACGTCCCCCGATAGCGCTGTCGGACTGTTTTGTGAAAAAGCACCCAAAGCACAAGAGTGAGGATCAACACCAAAGGCGGTATTCCGAGGCTGAAAGCTGCAATGTCGTTTACCTGTCTGCTCAACAGCCCTATCCCCATATTCGCGACCACCGTCGCCACCGGCGGAACCGCGAGAGCCGTCCACAACGGACCTCGCGCAATCATCGGCGGCGGCTCTGGGATTGGAGTTTCCATACTCATGAAGAAGTGTTGGGTTTTCCAAATCGAAACGTCAACATGCGCTTTTTATCATCCGCCCAGCGCCTCGAACCCACAAAACAGCTTCGATCCCACCGGCGGCTTCGCAGGAAGCGCATCGGGACGGTCCAGATGGCGGCGGCAGATTTCGTGGAACTCGTCCGGCGTTTTCGCGCGGCGCATGTCGTATTCGAAATCTCCCTCCAGACCGTGGCTGATGTAGGCCAGCGTTTTTTTCATGCGCTGGACGTGGGCGTTCGGGACGAGCTTCAAGGTTTCGCGGGCGATCTCGTCGTAGAGTTCCCGCACGTATTCCCAGAGTTCTCGATAGGTCGGGGCGGGCGGGGGAGTGCCGGCGAAGGCGGCGGTGAGCTGTGAGAAAATCCATGGATTGCGGATCGCCCCGCGGCCGACCATCAGGCCGGCCGCGCCGGTCTGCGCCAGATAGGAAAGTCCGGTTTGCGCATCCACGACGTTGCCGTTGGCGATGACCGGGCAGGGCATCGCCTCCACCGCCGCGCGCACGCGGTCGGGGTGGACCGGCGTCTGATAGCGCTCTACCACGGTGCGGCCGTGGATCGTCAGGCCGTCGATGGCGTGGCTGCGGAAAATTTCCAACAGCTCGGGAAACTCGTCCGCCGTCGTGTAGCCGACGCGGGTTTTCACCGTGAAGCGCCCGGGAATCGCCTCGCGCAGGGTGCCTATCAGCCGGTTGACCGTTTCCGGGCTGCGCAGCAAACCGCCGCCCGCGTCCTTGCGGCAGACGATGGGCGCGGGGCAGCCGAGATTGAGATCGATGCCGGCGATCGGGAATTTCGCCAGCTCGGCAGCGGTGCGTGTGAGGCTGGGCAGATCGCGGCCGATCATCTGGGCGAAGATCGGGCGACCGGTTTCGTTTTCGGAAATCGAGCGCAGGATATATCGGTTCAGGTGTGAATCCGGATGCACGCGGAAATACTCCGTCACGAACCAGTCTGGCGCGCCGCGCCGCGCGAGCACGCGCATGAACGGCAGGTCGGTCACGTCCTGCATCGGTGCGAGCACCAGGGCAGGGCGGTCATTGGGAAGAAAATCGCGCATCAGTCAGGCCTCATCGCGCACCGCGGACGAGCCGCGGTCAAGGAATTCAATTGACATTCAACCCTGTGACGCAATCCTTCAGAAGAGTTAAACAACACCGGAGGTTGATGTGGATGCCGATTTATTGCACACTGAAAAAATTCTAGCAGACCGGAAGATCTTCTTCCTCGATCTCAAACAGAACTCCCGCGGGATGGTGGTGAAGATCACCGAAGACGTGGGCGGCAACCGTGACACGATCATGGTCCCGGCGGAGATTCTCGGTGATTTCATCGCCGCGCTGACGGACATCAAGGCGACGGCGGACGAGCAGGAGTGAGAGGTTTCAGCCACCGGCCGCTTTTTCATCAGGTTCCCCGCACTCATCCTGATTGACCAGCCTCAGGTCAACGTGTTGGTCCGCATTCATCTCCAACAGGAAAACCGTGGTGCGTCCCACGGCCGTAAGTCCAATGACGCGCCCGGAGTCGATTCTGAAATGGTCGTCCCAGTTGGAGTTTCTCGGATGGAACAACCCTACCAGCGCATCCCCGTCCGGATCCCGGCTGGTCAGGTTGGGCCCCTTGAACAAATTGCAATGGTGGCAGGCAAGGGCCAGATTGTTGACGTCATCCGTTCCACGATGTTGTTTCGCAACAATGTGTTCCAAATGATAGGCGTGGAACGGCTCTCACGTCTGCCGCATCCGGCAGTATTCGCAGCGCCCCGCCGCCCGCTCTTTCACCAAGCGGCGGATGGATTCCGGAAGCGCCATCAAGCCACTGACTTGAGTTTCAGCCGGGCCTTGGATTGGAGAAGCCCCAGAAAGTTCCCGAAGGAAATGGCGCTATGATATTCGTGACGCTCTTCTTCCGTCAGCAGGCCTTCATTGGCGCGTTCCGCCAGCCAGTTCATCCGCTCCGCCGCCTCCGCAGGGGAACGCATCTCGACGAGTGCTTTCAAAGCGCTGACATCCAGAGTGTCCGCCACCGAGGCAAGCATCGATTCCATCGCATTCATGGTTCATAGGCTAGCTCCCGGAGAAATCCGGCGCAATCCCCAAATCGGCGGCTGACACTTCATCGAGAGGGGGATCGAAGCGTCCTGATCGTACCTGCCCACGGACCAATCCGGGTTTGGCCTTGCGGATGGAGCCCCGGATAGGGAAGGATTCAACCGATTCATTTCCCCATGACAGCACCTCCGTCAGTCAACGTCGCACGCCTCACTTATCTTCTGATCTGTCAGGCGGCCGGAGTGGCGATCGCGCTCAGCACCAAGGGGACCGCGCTTGAGGTTCCGATGTCGATGGGGGTGCTCGGCGGGCTGGGAGTCGCGGCGCTTTTCATCTGGATCGAGTCGCTGATGAAGGGCTTCACACTGCGTGGGTTTTCCACGGCGGCGTTCGGACTGGGTGTGGGGCTTTTCTGCGCCTGGCTGCTGACGCGGGTGGAGATTTCCAAACTGCTCGAACTGGCCTTCCGCGACCAGCTCGACAATCAGGAGAACAGCGATGTGCTAGTCAACGCGCTGCGCATCTCGATCGACGTCACGCTCTTTGCCAGCCTCGGTTTCCTCGGATCCGTGCTCGCCCTGCGTAACAATCGCGACGATTTCGCCTTCATCATTCCTTACGTGCGTTTCCGGCAGGACGCGTCCAGCGGCCAGCCGGTGGTGCTCGACCACGACGCGGTGATGGACGGCCGCGTGCTTTCCATCCTGCGTTCCGGGTTTCTCCACGGCCGCCTGATTATCCCGCGCTTCGTGCTCGATGAACTCCAGACAATGGTGGACTCCGGCACGAACGGCACCCGCCAGCGCGGCCAGCGCGGGCTCGATTGCCTGGAGCAAATGCAAAAAGCGCCGGACATCCAGGTTTCCATCCACGACGCCCGCATGACCGGCGAATCGGAATCCCTCAACACCCGTCTCA
>JBDSNC010000251.1:0-20714 GCA_039915545.1 Luteolibacter sp. | reverse complement strand
CGGTGCGGGCGGTGTTGCTGCCGGGCGGCGGAGCAAGAACGACACGCAGGCGGCGGAATGCCTCGGCACCGGCGGACGCGGGATCGGAAACGAGAACCATGCCGTCGCCTGAGTTTTCAATCACCGGCAAAGTGGCGAGCAGCGGAGCACCGGTGGCACGGGCGGCGGCGGCGGAATCACGGACCTTGCGATCACCCACTTCGAGGCCGACGAGCAGGACCATTCCGCCGAGAAATCCGAAAAACATGCCGGCTGCGGCGAGCACGAGTTTTTTCGGGCTGCTGGGTTTTTCCGGAGTGAGCGGCGTGTCCTCCCATCGCAGGACGGAAGCGGGAACGGAAGCGGCGAGGGTGGTTTCACGAAGGCGCAGCGCCACGGAATCATGCAGCGTCCGGTCAGCCTCAGCCTCGCGGGCCATGCCACGGAATTGCTCGCGAATGCCTTCGACATCGACGGCGCTGCCACGCGCGGCAGTGACTTCGGCTTCGAGCTTCATTTCATTTTCTTTGGCCACTTTGAAGCGTTGTTCGAGTGCCTGACCGGCGGAGCGCACGGTGTCCGCGAGGTTCTTCCTGAGGATTTCGATCTCGTTTGAAATTTCCTTATAGACCGGATGTTTGTACATGTAGCGCTCTTTCACGCGGCCGAACTCCGCTTCCTTCAACTGGAGCACGCGCACTTGGGAAAGCACTTCGGTCCCGCGCTCGGAAGATTCCAAACCGGCGAGTGCCTCGGGTTTGGAGGAGTCGAATTTGGCGAACGCTTCGAACTCGGATTGCAACCGCAGCCGCGCGGCCTTGGTCTCGGTGAGCTGGGCGCTGAGCGTGGAAAGTTCGTCGCGGACGGGACTGCCGCTTTCGGAACCTTCGAGGCCGGGAACGGGGTGCGCGTGGCGGAATTCCTGGAGCTTGCCGGCGGACGCTTCCATCCGCTCGCGCAGGCGCGCCTCCTCGCGGGCGAGGCCGTCGCTGGCCTGCTGGGTGATCAGCTTCTGGCGGTCCGTCGTCCATTTTTCATACTCGGCGACGAGCGACTCCACGAGATGCTTGGCCCGTCCCGGATCAGTATCATCCACATGGATGTCGATGATCCGGGTGCCGCGGCGGAGTTCGATGCCCACGCGGCTTGAAATTTTCGCCAACAGCGCCTGTTCGCCGGTTCCCGCCGGAGCGAAGGCGGGATCCTTGTTGAGGCCGTTGATTTCGATCAACCTCATCAGCAGTGTGGAGGCGCTCAAGCCTTGCTCCACCGAGCGCATCTGTTCGAGATCGCGGGTTTCCTCAGGAGCCACGGCGCGGATGTCCAGCACAAGCGGTGCCTGACTGCTGACGTAAACGGAGCCGAACGCGCGATAGGTTTTCGGCAGTTTGCTGGCAAAGGCATACAACGCGATCCCGCCCAGCAGAGTGGCGAGCACGACCATCCATCCGCGGCGCAGGATGATCCCCAGCAGACGGCCGGGCTCGACCTTCGGCAGGAAATACGTCGGATCCGCACCGGTCGGCGCGGCAAGCTGCGGGGCCTTGGGAGCGATCGCGTATTCTTTCGGTTTTGAAAGTGACATCGGAGAGGGGGGAGAAAAAATCAGAAGAGGCTTTCAGGAATGGTGATCACGTCGCCGTCGCGCAGGGGAATGTCTCGGCCTTTTCCGTTGGTGATTTCGGTGAGATTCACGGTGGTGACCTGGTCGGCACCGCGCTTGAGGCTGATCTTTTTCGCATTCGCGATCCGGGTCACCCCGCCGGCCATGCCGATCGCCTCGACCAGCGTCAACTGCCGATGCGCGGGCAGGACGAAGACTCCGGGACGCTGTGCCTGACCGAGAATCGTCACCGTCCTGCGGATGCGGGCCTCGATGGAAACACTCACTTCTGGTTTCACCAGATAGCCGTCCGCCAGCTTGCGGGTGATCGCGGCAGCCGCCTGGTCGGTGGTCAGCCCTTCGATGCGGACCGCGCCAATCAGCGGCATGGAAATGGTCCCGTCGGCGGAAAGCTGGCCGCGGGTTGTCAGTTCGTCCTCGCGGAAAACGCGGATTTCCACGTTGTCCATGCGGCCGATCACGCCGGAGGAACGTTCAGCCGTCTGGCCGCACGCGATCATCGCCATCATCCCCGCGAGGAGCAGGTGGAAGAGCGGCAGGAATTTCAGGTTCATGGGTCGGCTCACGTTAGAATTTGTAGTTGAATTCGATGCCCGCCATCTGCTGGTCGTAACCGAAGTCGGAGGCGTTCGAGGTATTTTCAGAAACCCTGTAAAACAAGGCGATGTTGGAATCTTCGGAGATCTTATACTCCAGCGCCGGACGGACAAACCAAATCCGGTCGCGCCGCCCGGACGGCCCCGAACCGGACACGCGCGAGTAGCTTGCCTTTTCAACGCCGCCTTCGAATCGTGCCGTCCAGTTTCCTCCGAGGTGCTGCGATACACCCGCCGTCAGTCCCTTGACCTTGTAAATCTGGCCCGCGTAGAACGAGGAGGCGTCCTGCTTCTGATAGGCGGAAACATAGAGGCTGGTGCCTTCACGCGGAGTCCACTCGGTACGGGCTTCCATCACCGGATTCAACTGTGAGTCGCGATCCACCTTGCGGTATTCCGCGCCGCCTTCGAGATTGATGCGGATCTTCTCCCGCGGCTGCCAAGCGATGCGGCCGGTCAGTTGCTGGGTGTCCTGGTCGGGGGAATCCTGCACCTTGAAGCGCGCCACTTGATATACTAATCCGAGCTGGGTCTTCGGCGAATAGGCGAAAAGCAAGGCCACTTCGCCGTAAGTCTTGCTGGAATCGAACAAAGTCGGATCCTTGTAGTCGGACTGCCTGTTTCCTGCCGCGAGTTCCACTGTCACCTTCTCGCGCGGCAGCCACGCCACACGCACTTCGTTTTCAAACTCGAACCGGTCCGTCTGACCGCCGGTCTCCGCCGTGGCGTCGCCGAGTTGTTGGAAGCTGCCTTTGTAGGTGAGCTGGGTGACCTTGCCCCGCCAGCCGGCGGTGAGCAGCGCCTGCTGATCGATCCGGTTGTCGGATGGGTTCTTCGCGTACGTCACCGAAGTCGGGCGGTAGGCAAGCTGGATGAATCCACCTTCGCCCTCCTTGGCGTCGCCCTTCGTATAGGCCACCGTCGGACCGATGCGGAACACCATGTCGGATTCAGGTTTCGAAGAACTCAGGAAAATATTGCTGTCATAGGCGGCGGAAATCACCGCGCCCAGCTCCCAGCCACCGCGCTTCTTCGAATCGTCCTGCACAACAGGCGGCGGCAGCGGGACGGCTTCATCACCGGCGGTTTCAATGCTGTCATCAGCGCTGGCGACGACACGGTCCTCCACCGGCGGAGCAAGCTCCTGCGCAAAAACAGAAGTCTGGATGTTAGCCACGAAACAGGCTAGCATCGGAACAACCATCCGGGGGGAATATGGTCTTGGGAAAAACATCGCAGGGGGGATGCAACACGCAACCCATCAGGCTTATAGCACCCGCTGACAACAATTATCAATCATCCAAGCTTTACGTGATCGCGTAATACCAAGAGCGCCAAATCATGTTAGTAATTTGGGAGTCTCCTCAATCCGGCGAGCCGAAAATTCAACAAAACTTTACCACTCGCCCGATCTCCGACATCACTTCCCTGCCCTCAGTTCACCCTTCTCCCCCCTGTGCCCCCCACAATGGAACCATTCTCTCCCACCATTTCCTCCGATACGCTCGCAACCACCGGCCGGTGGACCGACAAGTTTGAACGGCAGGCCCAGCTCAATCCCACCCAGACCGCCGTGGTCAGCGGGAAACGGTCGCTCACTTACGGCGAACTCAGCGCGTTCTCGAACCAGATCGCCAACCATCTGCGCGCATCCGGTATCGGGCGGGGAAACTTCGTGGGACTGGGACTGCACCGCTGCCTCGAACTTCCTGCGGCGCTGCTTGGTATTTTGAAATCCGGAGCCGCCTACGTGCCTCTCGATCCCGGCTACCCGGCCGCGCGCATCGTGCAGATGATCGCTTCGTCAAAACTGGAGCATGTGGTGACCAAACACGATCTCGCGGAACGTTTCGCGAATGTGAACACCATCAGCATCGACGGAGACGCGCTCGCCGGCATCTCCATGGATGATCCCGCGGTGGACATCGGTGAGAACGATTTCATGTATGCCATTTTCACCTCGGGTTCGACCGGACAGCCGAAAGCGGCGTCGGTCTTCCACCGTGGATTTGAAAATCTGCTGCACTGGTATTCGATCGAACTGATGCTCGGCCCCTGCGACCGCACGCTGGTCATCAGCTCGCCGAGTTTCGATCTCACGCAGAAAAATTTTTTCGCCCCACTCATCACCGGCGGCACGCTGGTGCTCGACGATTGCCAGACTTACGACATCTCCCGCATCACCGGACTGATCCGCGAGCACGGAGTGACACTGATCAACTGCACGCCCAGCGCGTTCTATCCACTCGTCGATGCCGCGGCCGCGGATCACTACAGAGCGCTTTCCTCGCTGCGTTTCGCAGTGCTCGGTGGTGAGCCGATTTCCATCCCACGCCTCCGCTCCTGGCTGGAGCATGCGAATTGCAAGGCGGAGGTGATCAACTCCTACGGCCCCACCGAGTGCACCGATATCTGCGCCTTCTATCGACTGCACAAGGGCAACCTCGACGCCTTTCCATTTGTCCCGCTCGGCAGCGAAATCACGAACGTGGAAGTCTCCATCAGAGACGAATCGCTCGCTCCCCTGCCCGACGGTGAAATCGGTGAACTCTGCATTTCCGGCGCTGGCATCGGCGGCGGTTACCTGAACGATCCCGTTAGAACAGCCGAGGTTTTCAAAGACTCGATCTACCGCACCGGCGATCTGGCAAAACGCCACCCTTCGAAGATCCTGGAATTCCGCGGCCGCGCCGATCATCAGGTGAAGGTGAACGGATTCCGCATCGAATTGGGCGAAATCGAAATCGCACTCAACCAGCACGAACTCGTCCGAGAAGCCGTCGTCATCGCCAGCGAAAACCGCCTCATCGCCCACGTCCAAGGCAGCGCGGACCTCGCCACACTCCGCGAGCATCTCGCCAGCCGGCTTCCGGCCTACATGGTCCCCGGCGAGTTTCACTTCGTTGAAAATTTCCCGCTCACCCCTAATGGCAAGATCGACCGCCTCGCCCTCGTAAAGAGCGCCAGCCATGCCTCGTCATCCACCACTTTGGGCACCTCGATGGAATCGAAAATCCTCTCGCTGTGGTCAGAGATCCTCGACCGACCGGTTTCCGACGCCACGGCCAACTTTTTCGACCTCGGAGGAAACTCCATTCACGTCGCCATCGTCCACGTCCGGCTGATGGAAATGACCGGCCGCCAGTTCCCGATCACCGAGCTGTTCGCACTCCCCAGCGCCCGTTCGATCGCCGATTTCCTCTCACCAAAGGGCTTGAATACTGCTACCAACGGTGCTCAAGACCGCGCCCGCCTCGCCCAAGCAGGGCTTTCCAGATTCCGAAAACCTCCCACCCGATGAACGAAGACACTCCATCCCCTGAAGCCGTCGCCGTCATCGGCATGGCAGGTCGTTTCCCCGGCGCACAGAACCCGGACGAATTCTGGCAGAACCTCATCGCCGGCAAGGACGGTATCACCCGTTTCCCCGGCCGCACCGAGGCCGATGGCAGCAAATACGTCGGCGCGCGCAGCATGTTCGACAATCCGGACCTGTTCGACGCCTCGTTTTTCGGCATCTATCCGAAAGAAGCCGAGCTGATGGATCCGCAGCACCGCATTTTCCTCGAATGCTCCTGGGAAGCGCTCGAAGACGCGGGATACGATCCGCATTCCTATCCCGGCATGATCGGCGTTTATGCCGGACTCAGCCTGAACACCTACCTCCTTCACAACCTCGGCAAGGGCAGGGAACTCGCGAGAAACTATCAGGTTTCCGAATACCAGACGATGCTCGGAAACGACAAGGATTTCCTCCCTGTCCGAGTTTCCTACAAGCTCAACCTCCGCGGGCCGAGCATGACCATCCAGTCGGCCTGCTCCACCTCGCTGGTCGCGATCTGCCAGGCCGCCACCGCGCTGCTGACGTATCAGTGCGACATGGCGCTCACCGGCGGAGTCTCCATCAGTTTCCCCCAACAGCGTGATTATCTCTTCCAGGAAGAAGGCATGGTCTCGCCGGACGGCACCTGCCGCGCATTCGACGCGGACGCTGCCGGCACCGTCTTCGGCCACGGCTGCGGCGTCGTTCTTCTCAAGCGCCTCAGCGACGCCATCGCAGACCGCGATCCGATTCTCGCCGTGATCAAGGGCTGGGCTGTCAACAACGACGGCTCCGACAAGATCGGTTTCGCCGCTCCCGGCGTGAACGCGCAGGCGGAAGTCATCAGCCTCGCGCAAGCCTCCGCCGGCGTGCACCCGTCGGAAATTTCCTACATCGAAGCCCACGGCACCGGCACTCCGCTCGGCGACCCGATCGAAATCGCAGCGCTCACCAAGGCATTCCGCGAAGGCGGTGCTGAAGAAAACGCCTTCTGCACCATAGGCACTGGCAAGACTCACATCGGCCACCTCGACTGCGCCGCCGGAGTCACCGGACTGATCAAGACGATCCAGCAATTCCGCCACGAGAAGATCCCCGCCCTGCTTCATTTCAAAGCGCCGAACCCGCGCATCGACTTTTCGACGAGCCCGTTCTCGCCAGTTAGCGAGGATCGTGAATGGAAGACCGGTGAAAAGCCGCGCCTGGCCGGAGTCAGCGCCTTCGGAGTCGGCGGCACGAATGCCCATGTCATAATGGAAGAAGCGCCGCCGCTTCCCACTACCACTCCCGGCCGTAAAAAACACCTTCTGCTGCTTTCCGCAAAAACACCGACCGCCCTCGATGCGATGGCCGCCCGTCTGGCGGATCACATTGAAAAGGAGCAGCCCGACCTCGCGGATGTTTCCTACACTCTCGCCACCGGGCGCCGTCATTTCTCAAACCGCCGTTTTGTGGTCGCCGCCGATCATGCGGAAGCGATCGCGAAACTACGCGAACCGTCTAAATCAGCCGCCACTCCCGCCAATGCGCCTCGCACGGCATTCCTTTTCCCCGGCCAAGGCTCGCAATACACGGATATGGGTCGTGAGATTTACGACTCCGAACCCGCCTTCCGCGCCGCCGTCGATGAATGCGCCATGCTGCTGCGTCCGCTGATTTCGCACGACATCCGTTCTACCATCTATCCGTCAGAGGCAGAACGCGACGCTGCCGAAGTCGATATCAACCGCACGGCACTCACGCAGCCGTGCATTTTTGTCGTCGAATACGCGCTTGCGAAACTCTGGATTTCCTGGGGCATCCAACCATCTCTTCTGATCGGCCACAGCATCGGTGAATACGTCACCGCAGTTCTAGCGGGAACATTCAAACTGGAAAACGCGCTCCAACTCCTCGCCACCCGCGCCAAGCTGATGCAAGACCTGCCAAGCGGCGGCATGCTCGCTGTCCGCGCTGGTGCCGACACTCTGACACCGCCTCCCGGCATCGATCTCGCCGCAGTGAACAGCCCGCAGCTTTGCACGGTTTCCGGCTCGCACGAAGCGATCACAGCCTATCAGAAAGAGCTTGAGACGAAGGAAATCGGTTACCGTCTCCTGAAAACCTCACACGCCTTCCACTCGGCAATGATGGAACCAATCGTCGCGACCTTCACCGAGGACGCGTCGATGATCCCGGCCAACCCGCCGAACATCCCATGGATTTCCACCTGCACCGGGAAAGCTATTGATGCAGCAACGCTGGCGGATCCCGGTTACTGGGCGCGCCAACTCCGCCACACCGTTCGTTTCACCGACGCTCTCGCCACCGCCTTTGTCGAAAAGGACCTCGCCATGTTGGAAGTCGGGCCGGGCCGCGCGCTCGCGCCGTTCGCCATCCAGCATCCGGATCGCGGGACCACGCCGGTCGTTTCCACCCTGCCATCGTCGTCGGATGATCTCACCGACTTGCTGTCCGCTGTTGGAGAACTCTGGAAAAACGGCGTCTCAGCCGACTGGACCGCGTTTTTCGAAAACCAGGAGCGCGCGCGCCTCCGCCTTCCCACCTATCCGTTCGAACGCAAGAGCTACTGGATCGACAACTCGTCTAATTCCATTCCCGAAGTCTCCGCCTCTGCCCCACTTCCGATTCTTTCCGCACCCGCCCCTCTCCCCATATCAACTCCCCCTGTCATGAGCACCGACCGTATTCCCGATCTCCTCACCAAACTCCGCGCACTCGTTCTGGATCTATCCGGCATCGTGGTCACCGACGATGACGCGAGTTTCACCGAACTTGGCTTCGACTCCCTTTTCCTCACCCAGGCCAGCCAGGCGATCCAATCCCGCTTCGGAGTGAAGGTGTCTTTCCGTCAAATGTTAGGTGATCTTTGCTCTGTCGCATCGCTCGCCACGTATCTCGACAAGGAAATGCCCGCGAGCGCACCGGTTGCGGCTCCCGTCGCAGCCCAAGTGTTGCCGACGCAAGTCCTTCCAGCGTCCACCGGTGGATCGCCGTTGGAGCAATTGATCGCCAGCAACCTCCAGCTCATGCAGGCGATGCTCGCCGGACAACAACCTGCCGCAGCTACTGAAGCGGCACCTGCGAACGGCCTGAGCACGATCACCTGGCCCGCCAATCTCACGCGCAGCGCCGTCGCCAACACCCGCTTCGGTCCCTACAAGCCAATCGACAAGGGTGAAAAAGGCGGACTCACCGACCTCCAACAAAGGTCACTCGACCAGCTCATCACCCGCTACGTGGCGAAAACAAAATCCTCCAAGGCTTACACCGCCGAACATCGTCCGCATTACGCCGATCCACGTGCGGTTTCCGGTTTTAAATCGCTGTGGAAGGAAATGGTCTATCCAATCGTGTCCGACCACACGAAAAACGCGCAGCTCTGGGACATCGACGGCAATGAATACGTCGACATCACCATGGGCTTCGGCACCTACTTTTTCGGCCACTCGCCGGATTGGCTGATCGATGCGATTGAAAAACAACTCCGCACCGGAGTTGAAATCGGGCCGCAGTCACCCATCGCCGGGAAACTCGCGAAAGCCATTTGCGAGCTCACCAACATGGAGCGCGCCACCTTCTGCAACACCGGCTCCGAAGCAGTCATGGCCGCCATGCGCCTCGCCCGCACGATCACCGGACGCAACCGCATCGCCTATTTCACCGGAGACTATCACGGAATGTTCGAGGAGGTCCTCGTCCGCGGTGCCTGGGTGGATGGCGTTTACAAAGCCCAACCGATCGCTCCCGGCATTCCGCAATCGCTGGTGGAGAACATGCTCGTTCTCGACTACGCGGATCCCGCTTCGTTAGAGATCCTCCGCGCCCACGCCCATGAACTCGCCGCCGTCATGGTGGAGCCGGTGCAGAGCCGCGCTCCCGGTCTCCAGCCGCGCGATTTCATGCGTGAAGTCCGCGCCATCACCGAGAAATCAGGCACGGCACTCATTTTTGACGAAGTCGTCACCGGCTTCCGTTGCGCCCCCGGCGGCGCCCAGGCCTACTTCGGCGTGGAAGCGGACATGGCCACCTACGGCAAGGTCATCGGCGGCGGCATGCCCATCGGTGTGCTCGCAGGCAAGAAGGAATACATGGACGCGCTCGACGGGGGAGCATGGAATTATGGCGACGACAGTTTTCCGGAAGTCGGTGTGACATTCTTCGCCGGCACCTTCGTTAGACACCCGCTCGCTCTGGCCGCCGCCTGGCGTGTTGTGGAGCATCTGATGGGCGAAGGTCCGCGCATGCAGATCGAGATGGAAGAGCGCGTCGGCCGTCTGTGCCGCACGCTGAACAACCATTTTGAGGCCATCGGTGTTCCAATCAGACTGCCACATTTCAGCGCTTATGCCGTGATCGAACACGCGCCGGATCTGAAATACGCGAGCCTGCTATGGTATTTACTACGCGAAAAAGGTGTGCATGTCTGGGAAGGCAGACCGCTCTATTTCACCACCGCCCACACGGATGTGGATCTCGACCGCGTGGTAAACGCTTTCGTTGAATCCGTTAACGAGATGCAGGCCGCCGGATTTCTGCCAGCATCGTCCAATCCCGGTACCATCGCACCGAACGCGTTCCCACGCTTCGACAGTGCACCGACGACCGAAGCACAACGCGAGATTTTCCACGGAGTGCAAATGGGCGAGGACGCGAACTGCTCGTTCAACGAGTCCAACATCATCCGCTTCGAAGGCGAGCTCAACCCTCAGGCCCTGCGCGAGGCGCTCAACGACATCGTGGTCCGCCACCCGTCGTTGCGCAGCACGTTCTCTGAAGATGGAAACAACCAATATTTCCACCCGTCCGCCCGGTCAATCGAGCTGATGGAACACGACTTCTCCAGCATCACCAGCACATCGCCATCGACGATGCTGCCACTCTCGCTGATCCACAGCGCGGAGAGTTCGATTCCTTTCGATCTGACGAATGGCCCGCTGATTCGCCTGCACCTCGTCCATCTGTCGGGAAACCGCCACGAACTGCTTTTCACCGCGCACCACATCATCTGCGACGGCTGGTCCTTCGGCATGATCCTCGCGGAACTCGCCACCGCCTACAATGCGCGCCGTACCGGAAAACTGCCGCGTCTCGCTCCGGCGATGCCCTTCGCAGAATACGCCCGCATCGAGGAAGCCAACAAGAACAGCGAGGAAACGATCGCCGCGGAAAACTTCTGGGTCTCAAAATTCTCCAACGGCACTCCCGTTCTGGATCTACCTGTGGACCGTCCGCGCCCCGCGATGAAAACCTACAAGGGTGCGATGGAAAAAATCACCATCGCTCCCGAGCGTTTCGAGCGACTCAAAAAAGCGTCGCCGAAACTCGGCGGCACCGTTTTCGCCACCCTGCTTTCCTCCTTCGCCGCGCTGCTCCACCGCCTCACCGGCCAGGAGGATGTGGTGATCGGCGTTCCGGCCGCCGGACAAACACGCATCGGCCGTGACGAACTCATCGGCCACTGCCTGAATTTCCTGCCACTGCGCCTCGCACCCGCCGCAGACCGTTCGTTCCGCTCGTTCGCCGCCGAGGTGAAGGAACAGGTGCTCGAAGCCTACGACTATCAGAACTACACGTTCGGCAGCCTGCTCCGGAAAATCGACATCCCGCGCGACACCAGCCGCGTGCCGTTGGTTTCCGTCATTTTCAACATCGATAAGAACGGCACCGACCAGATCCACTTCGATGAAATGAAGTTCGACGTGGAGACGAATCCCAAGCAGTTCGTCAATTTCGAGTTGTTCTTCAACCTCGTGCAAACCGAAGAGCGCCTGGTGGTCGAGTGCGAATACAACACAGACCTCCACGACAAGGCAACGATCCTCGGTTGGCTGGACGCTTTCGAACAATTGATAGAAACCGTGATTTCCAACGGAGACGTCGCGCTCAAGGATCTCGATACTCTGACTGCGGAGGATCGCAAGACCCTCGACACGTGGAACACCACCGAAAGCCCGCTGCCGACGGAACCCTCCATCCAACGCTTTTTCGAAAACCAAGCGGATATCAATCCACAGAGCATCGCACTGCTCGCCGGTGACCGCAGCCTCACCTATCGGGAGCTCGACCGCCACGCGAACGCGCTGGCCGCGACGCTCCAACAGAACGGCGTCACTCATGAGACTCTCGTCGGCGTCTGTGCCTCACGCAGCGCTGAACTGCTCGTCGCCATCCTCGCCGTTCTAAAATCCGGTGGTGCCTACGTGCCGATCGATCCGAAGTATCCCAAGGACCGCATTGCTTACATTCTCAAGGACGCCTCCGCCCCCGTGCTGCTCACCCAGCGCGGGTTGGTCGACTCGCTTCCCGCCGAAGAGGGCAGCCGCCGCGTGTTCATCGATGACGCGCTCTCGAACTCCGCCGACCGACTTGTTTCCAGCACAAGCCCGCAGGATCTGGCCTACGTCATCTATACCTCGGGATCGACAGGACTGCCGAAGGGCGTCGCGATCGAGCACCGCAACACCATCGCTCTGATCGGTTGGGCGCAGTCGGTCTATCAACGCGAGGAACTCGCTGCCGTGCTTTTCTCCACCTCGATCTGTTTCGATCTCTCGGTTTACGAAATGTTCGTCACCCTCGGCTGCGGTGGCACGCTGATTCTTGCGGAAAACGCGCTGGACCTGCTCGGCCATCCGCATCGTGAAAAGATCACGCTGATCAACACCGTGCCGTCCGCCATCACCGAATTGCTGGAAGCCGAACTCATTCCCGCATCGGTGAAGGTGATCAACCTCGCCGGAGAAGCGCTGACCACCCAGTTGTCGGACCGGCTCTATCAATCCTGCCCCGGAGTGAAGGTTTATGACCTTTACGGACCTTCCGAGGACACCACCTATTCCACCGTCGCCCTGCGCCAGCCCGGCGGCCGCGCGACGATCGGCGTACCGATCTCCAACACCAAGGCCTACATCGTCAACGAGCAGGGCAAACTCGTCGCACCCGGCGTTTCCGGCGAGCTTCTGCTAGGTGGTACCGGCCTCGCCCGAGGCTACCTGAACCGCCCGGAACTCACGGCGGAGAAATTCATTTCTAACTCCTTCGACCCGGCACCCGGAGCACGGCTTTATCGAACCGGCGACCGCGCGCGATTCTTTGAAAACGGCGAGCTTCAGTTCCTCGGCCGCCTCGACCATCAGATCAAGCTCCGTGGATTCCGCATCGAGCTGGGAGAAATCGAATCAGCGCTGGAGGCTCATCCCTCCGTGGCGAAGGCCGTCGCCCATGTGCATGACAACCGCCTCGTCGCCTACGTCACCACCGCTGAAAAATCCGCGGACACCGACGGCACGGCGATCTGGCAGGACCAATGGGACCTTCTCTACAAGTCCGCGATCGATCAGACCGGTAGCGAAAAGCTCGACCGCCTCGACTCAGTCATCGCTGGCTGGGCAGGCGTGGAAAATCTCGACGCGCAGGTCACCGAGTGGATCGACACCACCATCGAGCGTATCCAAGGTTTCGGCGGACGCCGGATTTTTGAAATCGGCTGCGGCACCGGCCAGATTCTCTCGCGCCTCGCAGCGGAATCGGAGTGTTACTGGGCGGCGGACATTTCGATGGTCGCCATCGACGCGCTTCAAAACAATCGTCCGCTGCCGCAGGTGAAGTTGTTTCATCGTCCCGCTGATGATTTCAGCGACATCCCGGACGCGCATTTCGACACGGTCATCATCAACTCCGTCACGCAGTATTTCCCTGATGCGGACTACCTCGCGAAGGTTCTCGAAGGTGCCGCCCGCGTGCTCCAGCCCGGCGGCAGAATCTTCCTCGGCGACGTGCAAAGCAATGCACTGTTAGCGACACACCACACGATGGCGCTCCGCGAACATGCCCCTGTCGGAAGTACATCCGGACAACTCCGCCAGCTTGCGGAGCAACGGCTCGCTCATGAAACGGAGCTCTCACTGGATCCGGCGTGGTTCGATTCGTTCGCCAGCAGCCATCCGGCGGTTTCCCATATCGAAACGCTCCTGCGCCGCGGCAAGCTGACGAACGAAACCACCAGCTACCACTATGACGTCGTCCTCCATGTCGGACAAACGCCCGCCACCCGCGCGCTGCCACAGGCCACCGAGTGGAAGAACCTGAATCTCGAACAGCTCGAAGCGATGCTCGTGGAGAGCAGTGTGGCACTCTTTCTGACGAATATCCCGGACGCCCGTCTCGCGGTGGCACTCGCGTTCCATCGGTCGCTGAACGCGGCGGCTGCCGATGCGGTCATCCCCGATGTGACGCCCGCACCCGGCAACGCCATTTCCGCCGAGGACCTGTCAGTGATCGCCGCGCAGACCGGATACCGGGCTCACGTCCGCTGGATGGGGAATGGCAGCCAAGGTCTGTTGGAAGCGGTTCTGCTTCCGGTTTCCGAGAAGTCGCTGCCTGCGTGGCCGGACAAAGCCTCAACACAATCCGCCTGCTCGCTGGCCAATAACCCACGCTCGGCAAAAGCCAAGGACACCGGCCTCGCCCAGGTTCTCCGCGATCACCTTGCGATCGGCCTGCCGGAATTCATGATTCCATCCGCCTTCGTGGAACTTGATGCGTTTCCGCTGACTCCTAACGGCAAAGTGGACCGCAAGGCTCTGCCAGCACCTGCCGCTCCACAGACGACTGGAAAATCGAAAGCCGTTACCGCTCCCGAAAGTGAGACGGAGACGAAACTGCTGGACATCTGGAAGCAGGTACTCGGCAAGGACGGCATCGGCACGGAGGATGATATTTTCGCCCTCGGCGGCGATTCCATCCTGATTTTCCAAATCACCACCCGTGCTTCGAGGGCCGGAATCCCACTGACTCCGGCGCAGGTGTTCCGCCTGCGCAACATCAAGGCCCTTGCCACCGAATCCGCGGCTGCTGAAGTGAAAGCAGTCTCTCCCGCAATCCAACGAGTCAACCGTGATGCCTATCGCCGCAATCTCTGATCCGATGTCAACTCCCGACGCAAATTCCCCCTCCCCCACGGTTGCTGACAACGGCACGGGCGTGCTCGCCTTTCCGGCCTCGGTCGCCCAGCAGATGTTCTGGTATCTGGAACTGCTGCAAGGCACGGTCACCGCTTTCAATGTCCCACTGCGCTTCCTGCTAACCGGTCCACTCGACATCTCGCTCTTCGAACGCGCCCTGAACGCGGTGGTCGAACGCCATGAGAGCCTGCGCACCTGCTTCGGCGAGGAAGACGGCGAACTTTTGCAGATCGTCAGTCCTGAGATCATTATCAGGATGCCGGTGCTCGACATCAGCCACCTGCCAGCCGACCGCATCAACGAAGAGGCGGACCGCCTCGGCAGCATCGAGGCGCACCGGCCGTTCGACCTATCAAAAGCGCCGTTGCTCCGTGCGGAAATCCTGCGCCTCGGCCCCGAGCACCACATATTCCATTTCACGGTGCACCATGCGTTGTTCGACGGCATGTCGATGACGATCTTCACCGCCGAGCTCTCCGAATTCTATCAAGCATTCTTCGGGAACCGCGCCCCAAAGGTCGAACCGCTTGCCATCCAATACGGCGACTACAGCGTCTGGCAGAAGGAATTCCTAGCAGGACCTAAAGTGAAGGGCCAGTTGGACTATTGGAAAAAGCAGCTCGCCGGCATGAAGGAGGTGGCGCTACCAACCGATTTCCCCCGCCCCGCTTTGAAATCATGGAAGGGAGACATTACCTCCATCCTGCTTCCGAAAGAGCTCAGCGAAAAACTGCAAACCATCGCAGCCAGCAAGGGAGGCACCTTGTTCCACGTCCATCTCGCGGCGTTCATGATGCTGCTCCGCCGCTATTCCGGCGATCTCGACGTGGCGGTAGGCGCTCCCGTGGCCGGCCGCAGTGGTGGGGATCTGGAACCGTTGATCGGCGTCTTCATCAACACCCTGATCCTCCGCAGCAATCTGTCCGGCAATCCGACGTTCTTCGATTACCTCTCGCAGATCCGCGAAATGTCGCTTGAGTCGTTGGAAAACCAGGAGCTGCCGTTCGAGCACCTCGTTCACGAACTGCGTCCGGCACGTGACCCGAGCCGCAACCCGCTGTTCCAAGTCAACTTCAACCACCACCGCTCGTTCACCACGACCGAGTATTTCGGCGGCGTCGCGCTGACCACCATTCCCTCGCGCTCGCCCGGTGCAATTTTCGACCTGCACCTGTTCCTCGTCGAGCGCGACGAAGGTTGGCGCGCTTCGTTGGATTTCAGCACCGAGCTTTTCACCCGCGAGTCCGCGAACCGAATGCTGGGTCATCTCAAAACGCTGATGGAGGACATCGCCGACCACCCGGACAAGCACATCGAGGATTTTGAAATCCTAACTGCTCCCGAGAAATCACAGCTTCTGCACGACTGGCCCGGAACTGTGGAAGAATACCCGCGCGATGCCACGATCGGAAAACTTTTTCTCGAAACAGCGAACCGCTATCCCGAACGCACGGCTTTGGTTTCGGGTGACCGAACGTTTACCTATCAGCACGTCCGTTCGGACGCCACGCGGATTGCGAGCGACCTTTGCAATGCAGGAGTGAAACACGGAGACATCGTCGCCATCGCCGCGCGACCCGGTCCGGAACTGATCGCCGGCATCGTGGGAATCATCCTCGCAGGAGGCTGCTGCGCCGCACTCGATCCATCGTCACCTGCGGACCTTCTGGCCAGCCGTCTTGAGGAAAGCGGCGCAAAAATCGTCCTCACTGCATCAGGTGGCGAAGCATTGCTTCCGAAATCATGGAAGGGAACCGTCAGATCGATTGAACCCGTCGGCAGCGCCGACACGGCATCCGATCTTCCCGAGCTCCCGATCACGGCAGAAAGTCCCGCCCATCTGCTTTACACTTCCGGCACCACTCCGCCGCCCAAAGGAGTCCTGCTTCCACACCGCGGAATGACGCGTCTGGCCCGTTGCAACGGGATGGTGAAATTCACGTCCGACGATGTGCTGCTCCAGGCATCGCCTATTTCACTGGATGCCTCGCTGTTGGAAATCTGGGGCGCTCTTCTCAACGGTGCACGGCTGGTTCTGCTGCAGGACGAACCCGGATTGGACGACCTCGCCACCGCTATCCGCGACCACAAGGTCACCGCGCTCTGGCTCACTTCGGGGATCTTCCAACTGATGCTCGATGAACAGGCCGATGCCTTGAAGGGAATCCGCACTCTCGTCGTGGGTGGCGATGTCATGTCTCCGTCTCATGCGAAAAGGGCGCTCGCAGAGCTGCCTGATACAAAGCTTTTCAATGGCTATGGTCCTACGGAAAACTCGACGCTGACCACCTTTCATCAGGTCACCCGTCAGGATTTTGACAAAATTTCAATCCCGATCGGCAAGCCGGTTCCAAACACGAAGGTTTACCTATTAGACGATCTCCGTCGTCCCGTTCCTGTCGGTATTCCGGGCGAGCTCTTCACCGGCGGCGACGGACTCGCCATCGGCTATCTGAAGGCAACCAACGCATCTGATGGAGATTTCATCGAGCATCCGGATTTTGGAAGACTGCTCCGAACGGGCGACCTCTGCCGCCGCGCCACGGATGGAAACATCGAATTCATCCGCCGCAAGGGAGAGCAGGCGGTGCCCCGCGAAACAAAACCGGAGCCCAAGGCAATCAAGGCATCTGCTCCGATTGCCGATCCGACAAGCTCCACCGAGGCGCGCCTCACAGCGATCTGGCAGGATCTGCTGAACCTGCCGGACATCGGCCGCGATGACGACTTTTTCGCACTCGGCGGACACTCGCTGATGACCCTGCGCATGTTCTCGCGCATCCACCGCGAGTTCGGAAAATCGCTGCCGCTCGCCACGCTGCTCAAGCATCCGACGATTGCCATGCTCGCATCGCAGATCGATCCGCCGCAGGAAACGCCGGTTCCGGTCGCAGTGACGGTAAACGCCCGTCCGGTCGCGAAATTCCTGCCGAAAAGCAGCCCGCCCGCGAAAAGCAACATCATCACCCTGACAGAAGGCGATGGAGAAACACCTTTGTTCTGCATTCATGGCGGCGACGGCGGAGTGATTTTCTATCGGGGATTGGCGAGCCTCATTCCATCGAAAATCCCGTTTCACGCGATCGAATCCCTCGAACTGGGCAACAGCGGGAACATCGTCGAGACCAGCATTGAGGAAACAGCCACCAGCTACCTGCGCGACATCCTGAGCATCCAACAGGAAGGCCCGTTCCGGCTGGCCGGTTATTCATTCGGCGGAGTGGTGGCCCACGAGATCGCCTGCCAGCTCGTCGAGCAGGGACACAAGGTCGAGTTTCTCGGAATGTTCGACACGGACAACCCGACCGCACCGATCCGCAACTACAGCCTGTCGGAACGCCTCGGTGTTTTCTGGCGGAGGAACAGCCACATCCCCTTCGGCGCGAGACTGGGACTGGTCCGCGAGCGGATCTGCGAGGGCGTCCGGACGAACCGCCGGGTCAAGGCGGAGCTGAAGGCGGCGAAAACCACCGGACCGGCGGAAGCTTACAGCGACCTGCGCAGGATCCAGGTCCGCGAGGAAAACTGGCGCGCCATGCAGGCATACAAACCACAACCGTTCGCGGGACGGATCACGCTTTTCAAATCGACCCATATCAGTGACAAATACGAGCGCCTGGATGACTACGGATGGAGCGCAGTGGCCGGGACCGGACTGGACATCGTTCCCGTCGAGGGCGAGCATCTCGCGCTTTTCGCTTCTGAAAACGTGGACAATCTTGCGAAGGTGCTGACAGACGCTCTGAAAATTGCGCGGCCTTTGGAAGATTGAAACCATGAGCGTGATCATGTCATTCCCTTCCCATGAACGTCCGACTGCAAAAGCAGCTCACCTTCCTTTGCACGTCCTGCTGGACGAAAGGGCAGCGGATAGTCCCAACACGCTGGCCTATCGGTTCCTATCTGACGGCGAACGCACCGAGGAAATACTGACGCTTCAGGAACTCGCGCATGAAGCCCGTTCGCTGGCCACCGAGCTGCGCCGCCAGGGTGCAGCAGGCCAGCCGGTGCTCCTCACCCGGCCACCCGGCTGTGGCTTCATCACCGGTCTTTTCGCCTGCTGGTATGCGGGAGCCATTGCAGTCCCGTGCTATCCACCACGGGGCAGCCGCCACCTCGCCCGGCTGAACGCCATCTCGCAGGACAGTGGCGCGCGTTTTATGATCGCTGCGGATGATCAGACAGCCATCGCAGGCCTGACTAACATTTCAGCGGATAAGACTGCGCATCATGATTTCGCGCCGGAGTCATCATCCACCGGGCCGTGCCTGATCCAATATACTTCCGGTTCCACCGCCGTCCCCAAAGGCGTGATGATCAGCCACCACAATCTGCGGAGTCATTTCAAGTCTCTCCAACCATTCGAAAAGCTGGATTGGCAATCGGCGTTGAGCTGGCTGCCTCCTTATCATGACATGGGGCTTGTGTTGAAAATCCTCTACTCTTTCGAAGCGGGCATTCCACTCACGTTCTTTTCGCCGGAGCATTTCATCCAACGTCCGGCCCGCTGGCTGCAGGCGATCAGCCGCTACCGCGCCGAGATGAGCGGAGCGCCGAATTTCGCGTTCGAAATGTGCGCGCGTTCCATCCGCGATGAAGATCTGGAAGGACTGGACCTGTCCTGTTGGAAAACCGCACCCTGCGGCGCGGAACGGATCAGACCCGAGACTCTGGAACGGTTTGCGGAACGATTCGCTCCCTATGGTTTCCGCCCGGAGGCATTCGCTCCCGGCTACGGACTCGCGGAGTCCACTCTGATCGCCACCGCCTCTCCCGCGAATCACAAGCCCCGGTTTTCGGTCCATCCCCAAGCTGGTAGGTTGGTGTCCAGCGGAGTGCCGCTGCCGGGTATCAGCCTGCGCATCGTCGATCCTGCGGACGGCAGCGTCTGCGGTGAGCGCGAAACGGGAGAGATCCGGATCAAGGGGCCTGCCGTGGCGTCAGGTTACTGGAACCGCCCGGAGGCGACGCTGGATACATTCGGCACGGAAACTGATGGAGAACTCCGCACGGGTGATCTCGGTTATCTTGAAGACGGTCACCTCTATGTCAGCGGGCGGATCAAGGACCTGATCATCATCGATGGTATCAATCACGCGCCGGAAGACATCGAATCCGTGGTATTTTCGAAACTCCCGGAAGTCACTGCTGCGGCGGCATTCGCGACAGAGTCCGGCAGCGGCGAAGCGGTGGTCATCGCCATCGAAGCCGAAGGACTGCCCTCGGACCAACGCACGTCCATCTGCGCGCGGATCAGACTCGCCGTCGCCGACGTGATGGAACTGCCGATCCACCGCGTGGTGCTTGTTCGCGGCGGATTGCTCCCTCGCACGACGAGCGGCAAGATCCGCCGGTCCGCCTGCCGCGAGGCGTTTGAAAGCAGGACCCTGCGGTTTGTTTTCTCGGATGAGGAAACATGCGCGACACATACGGGCGGAGACGCTCTGGCCTTGCTTCTCGATACAGTGACCGAGGTGACCGGACGGGCGGGTGCCGGAGCGGAGGATGACTGCGTCGGCTTCGGCATGAGTTCGATGGAAGTCACCCGGCTGGCCGCATTGATAGAAGCTCGTTCGCTTGTGGCTGTTTCTCTCGGCGAGCTGTTCGCCGCAGGTTCGTTTCGCGAGATCGCGGCCTCGCTCCGCCACAGGGCTGTTGGAAAGCCCGCGCTGCATGAGATCATTCCCGGCTGCGGGCGTGGAACCAGCATCCTCACCCATTCGCAGGAACGCATGTGGTTCCTCCATCAGTTCGATCCGGAAAGCGCGGCCTATCATGTTTTCGGCGCGCTGGAAATGACGGGAGCGCTGGATGCAACGGCGCTGGATCAGGCGATCGCCACCGTGATTGCCCGCCACGACATTCTCCGCAGCCGCCATGCGACGGAACAGGGCAGGCCGCGGGTGACAGTGGAGCCGGACGGAATTCCGCCGCTGGAAATCCGTGAGGTGCGGGACGAGCCGGCACTTCAGAATTTCCTGACAGGGTTCGCCCGGAAACCCTTCGATCTTGCGCGCGAATCGCCGATCCGTGTCGCTCTGGCGGCCTTCGGCGGAAACCGGCATGTGCTCGCGGTCTGCGCCCATCACATTGTTGCCGACGGTTGGTCGCTGCGGATACTCGCGAGGGAAATCTCCGTCTGTTATGAAACGGTTCGTGGACGGAAATCCGCTCCCGTTTTTCCAGAAATACCCAGCTACCTCGACTACGCCGTCCATCACCGCCGG
>JBDSNC010000225.1:0-7599 GCA_039915545.1 Luteolibacter sp. | reverse complement strand
GCGCGCCACTGCTTCCAAACGCAAGCCCACCCCCGGTCAATGTGGTGTTTCCAGAATAGGTTGAAGTCTGGCTGTTGAAGATCGTTAGAACGCCTCCTCCCGTTTTTGTGATGCCACCGCTGCCGTTGATGGTGCCGCTGATATTGACGAAAGAATTGGTGTTACCGACCGTCGCGACGCTCAGCACGTTGCCCGCCAGATTCAGACTCCCCGTTAGATCCAGGTTATTGTCATTTGCGGCGTTCATGCCGAGCGACGAATTGCTCTGCAGGGTCACCGAGCCCGAAAGGGTGTTGGCGCCAAGGTTGCCGAACAGTGCGATGGTGCCATTGATGTTGATGGTGTTGCCGACGTTCACGCCGCCACTGAGTTGCAGCCGTGCGCCGCTCGCCACCGTCACAGTCCCGCTGCCGAGTGCCGTATTGTTGAGCGCCCTGATGCTGCCCGCGCTGATGGTCGTGCCGCCCGAATAGGTATTGGCACCGCTAAGCGCCAGGATGTTCGTTCCGACCTTGGTCAGGCCCGCGGTTCCTTCAATGATCGCGGAGATCGTGGCGAGGGAATTCGAGTTCAGCCCATTGACCGTGATGGTGGGCGTCGTGCCCGCCAGCGTCAGGTTGTTGGTGCCGGTTCCGGCCAAAGTCCAGCTCCCGGCACTCGTGTTGTCCGCGTCGCCGAAAATCAGGTTCGAGATTGTACGAGGCGCACTCAAGGTGACGGTTGAATTGGCCGTGATATTGAGCGTGCTGAAATCCGCGGTAAAGCCGCTGCCGTCGGCGACGATGCCGCCCGACCAGTTGCCAGTCGCGGCATCACTCCACGTGCCGGTGCCACTTCCGGCGGTGAGAAGCGTCCAAGTGCCATCAGCAGCTTGCGCGGAGTAGCCAAGGAGTAACGCGGCTGCCGCAGTTACAAACGATTTAGTGATCAACGCGGATGGATTGAGTGAAATATGGGGTTTCATAATGGATTTTATTGGGATGACACAATGGGTAATCAACAATCGGCAGGTGCCGAGTCAAGCGGAAAAGTTACCGGTAATATAATGGGGCGATTTTTGGAAGTTGAGGGTATCACTAGGTGAACGAGGGTGAACGGAGATGGATTGTGGCCCTGACGCATGGAGAGTCATGGGCAGGCTTTCGTTTTCATTATTTTTTGTTACCGTCGCCGGCGTTTGGCTTGAACCCGTCGTCAGCTGTGGCGAGATCCTTGCGCTGCCAGGCGCGGACATAATCCACCACGAAATCAGCGGGGAGCTGCGCGTCGTCAAGAAACTCGGTTTCCCAACCGCCCGTGACGTGATCGAGGAGGAAACAACTGGGGATATTGGAAATACGCGGGTTGACCCAACGGGCGACTTCAATCCCATTGCCGTAGAGTATGGCGGAGCCGGGCGTCCAGAGCAGACCGACGACGAGGAAGCCGTCCTTGTCGGCGGGCACATAGATGCTGCCCGAGCCGGTGACCTTGTGAGCTGCGCCATAGCCGTCGAAGTGCATGGCGAGGTTGAAACGCTGCGTGCCGTAGATGGAAAGCTGCTCCACGATATCGAATTCCATACCGCCGAAATTGGTGGACTGGCGGGCCCCTTGGTCACCCTTGCTTGCACCGCGGTCGGGCATCAGCCAGAAGGCCGGCCAGAGGCAGGGCGCGCTGGGCAGCTTGAGCCGGGCTTCAAAGTAGCCGTAACGTTGGACCCATTTGCCGTAGGTGTCGGCAAATCCGGTGGCGTAGTCGGTTTCCTTGCCGTCCGAGCTGTCGTTGTGGCGACCGGTCTTGCGCTCGACGCGGAGGATGAGCTTGCCGTCCTTGACGATGACGTTGTCCTTGGAAAAATGAGTGCGCTTGTCCCAGAAGTTGGACGCGTAGATGTTCCACTTGCTCAGGTCGATGTGGTCGCCGTCGAAATTGTCCTCAAAGGTCTTCGTCCATTCGCCCTCAGCGGGCGGGCGTTGGCCAAGCCACTTGGGCAACTCGATGGTGGTCGGATTTTCCCCGGCGATGGAGGTGATAAGCAGGCTTTTGGCCCCGGGTGTTTCGTCGCCGAGCACGGTAACGCCGGTGACCCGATGACTGACGAAAGAGGTCCCCGTGCCGGGTTTGCCTTTGAAGTTCTTTTTGAGTTTTGCGTTGCCCACATCGGGATCGTCGCTTCCCTCCCAAGGAGTGGCTCCGGCGAAGGGGACGGCGATCTCGGCACTCGCGCCCGGTGCCAGCGGGGATTTCGCTGAAATGGGGGCGGTGGGACCGTCCTCGCTCTCGATCCGGACGGCGGGCGTCACCGGTGTGGGGCCGGTATTTTTCACGCGGACACGGACTTGGAAGTAGTCGTTCAAATTCCAAAGACCGAGCGCCGGTTTGAAGGTCACCCCTTCGCCCGCCGCGCCAGCGAGACTCAGATTCAGGGTGCCGGCTTCGGTAGTGGCTTTCGCGGAGCCGAGCAGGGCGAGTTGTTTGGGGGCGGCGATTGCCACTCCTTCGCCCAGCATGATCCCTTTGGCGGGTTTGATGGCGGCGGTTTTGGGATCCACCGGCGGCTTTTCCCCGACCGGCCCGGCAGCCACGATCCGGTTGATGCGGAAGGTTTGGGCGGTCGGCATCTTGGTCGCGAAGATCAGGACCGACTTGATCGCCGAGGACTTGAGTTTCGACTTGGCGGCATAATCGAGGTAAACCGGGACCGGGCGGCTCTCTCCCGGCGGAATCGCCACCGAAGCGGCTCCGGTTTCGCCGCTCGCATCGTCCACGCGCATGGAAATCCGCATCGGCGTGGCGGAGGTATTGGTGATCGTGGCCTCGATCCGCCCGTGAGAGGAAACGTCCCATGGGCTTTCAGACTGAATCCGGACGCCCGGGAAACCGGACTTGCCGGGTGCTTGAATGGAAACCTGCACGCCTTCCTTATCGGTGGTGAATGTCACATCCGGTTGGTTGCTTCCATTCGGTGCGACCTGCTTCTCCCATCCCTTGATTTCCGGGCCGAAGATGACCTGGCCAGCGTCCTGCGCCGAGAGCGGATGAAGCGCTGATAAAAGCAGAAATGGTAGAAGCGTGAGGAACCAGGATTTCATGAGATGGGCTAGGGGCGTCGGAAAGGTGCGAAGGGTTGGGAAAATAGGATCAAACGCGAACGATGGATCGGTATTCTTTGGTTTCGGATGGAAAAGAAGCCGAGGAAAGCCGCTCTCGCCTCGAAGTGAGTCTCACGCCCTGCGGCGGCGCAGCAGTCCGACGCCGAGCAGCAGGCCGGCAAGGGCGCTGCTGGGCTCGGGAACGGCGGAGAAAGTGGTAAAGTTCAAGCTGTTGCCGCCATCGATGGTGAAAGTGCCCGACATGCCGGATGTGAGGTTTTTGTAGGTGAAATCCAAGGGATTGAAAAGGCTGCCTCCGCTGCCGAAACCTCCAGCAGCAGTGACCAGCGTGTAAGTGCTGCCCACCACGCCTGTGTTGCCGAAATCCCACTCGAAAATCGAGCCGGTGCCTTTAGTCATCGCTCCGGAGAGCGACAGTTGATCGCTTGCGTTGCTGGCTCCCAAGTCGAACACCATTTGGGAGAATGCAGAATCGGTCGCACCGTTCCAAGCCAGTGAAGTGCCATAGAGGGTGCCGAGGTCGCCGGCCGTGCCATTGCCGGGGGCCAAAACGCCACCGGTGCCCGAGCCACCGCTGAGAGTGATCACCGAAACCTTGCCGTTGGTGAGACCGGAAGTGCTGCTTTCGCCTGCGAGAGTGGCCCCGGCACTGACGGAAACTCCACTGCTGGTGGAAATGGCACCAGTGACGACTAAGGTGCCGGCGTTGACTGCCGTGGCCCCGGTGTAGGTGTTAGTCCCGGACAGCACCAGCGTTCCGGTGCCTGTCTGCATCGTGATGCCAACTCCCGCGTTGCCGGTGAAAGCCCCGGCGAACTCAGTCCGATTGTTCACTAGAAATTTCCGGTTAAAGGCACCCATGGCGATATTGCCGGTGTTGGAAAAAACCAAATCCCCGTTGAAGGAGGTGTTGGTCGAGCCAAAGGTGGTGATCGCATTGGTCCCGCCGTTACCGGCCAGAATCAGGGCGTTTGCCAAGGTGCGGGAGGCTGTGCCTGAGCTGCGCATGGCGACGCCAGCGTCATTGACGCCAAAAGTAAGGGTTCCTGTCCCAAGCGCGCCACTGCTTCCAAACGCAAGCCCACCCCCGGTCAATGTGGTGTTTCCAGAATAGGTTGAAGTCTGGCTGTTGAAGATCGTTAGAACGCCTCCCCCCGTTTTTGTGATGCCACCGCTGCCGTTGATGGTGCCGCTGATGTTGACGAAAGAGTTGGTGTTACCGACCGTCGCGACGCTCAGCACGTTGCCCGCCAGATTCAGGCCGCCTGTTAGATCCAGGTTATTGTCATTTTGGGCGTTCATGCCGAGCGACGAATTGCTCTGCAGATTCACCGTGCCCGAAATGATGTTGGCGCCAAGGTTGCCGAACAGTGCGCTGGTGCCGTTAAGGTTGATGGTGTTGCCGACGTTCACGCCGCCACTCAGTTGCAGCCGTGCGCCGCTCGCCACCGTCACAGTCCCGCTGCCGAGTGCAGTATTGTTGAGCGCCCTGATGCTGCCCGCGCTGATGGTCGTGCCGCCCGAATAGGTATTGGCGCCGCTAAGCGCCAGGATGTTCGTTCCTACCTTGGTCAGGCCAGCGGTTCCCTCAATGATCGCGGAGATCGTGGCGAGGGAACTCGAGTTCAGCCCATTGACCGTGATGGTTGGTGTCGTGCCCGCCAGCGTCAGTTTGTTGGTGCCGGTTCCGGCCATAGTCCAGCTCGCCGCACTTGTGTTGTCCGCGTCGCCGAAAGTTAGGTTCGAGATCGTGCGAGGCGCACCCAAGGTGACGGTTGAATTGGCCGAGACATCGAGAGTGCTGAAATCCGCAGTAAAGCCACTGCCGTCGGCGACGGTGCCACCTGACCAGTTGCCAGTCGCGGCATCGCTCCAGGTTCCGGTGGCACTTCCGGCGGCAAGAAGCGTCCAAGTGCCGTTGGCCGCGTCCGCAGAGCGAGCGATCAAGAGCGCGGCGGCGGCGGTGAATGTGTAGAGAACGAGCGGAGACCGGTCCAGGAGACGACGGATTTTCATGGTGGGATTTTTGGGAGTTGGGCAACGCGTCGGGGTGAGCGAAGGCGAAGTTGATTCGCAAGTTACCGGTAAAATAAAATCACGCAAGAATATTTGTTACCGATAAACAGCAAAATTCACGATCCTTGATACCAGCGGGAGATTTCCGGGAATTCGCGATGCTGAGGTGAGGGCGGCTACTTGACCGGAGCGCGGCTGGATTCGTGTTCGAGCACCTGTTTGTCCGCGATCAGGCGTTCGCGCAGTTTGGCGTAGTCGATGGTTTGCAAGGACTTGCCGTCTTGGATCGCGATCATTGCGGCCGTCGCACCGCTTTGACCGAGGATCATGAATACGGGCTCCATGCGGATGCTGCCGAAGGCGATGTGGGACGCGCTCAGAGCAATCGGCACCACTAGATTGGAGCATTCCTTTTCCCTGGGCACGATGGATTGGTAGCTGATGGGGTAGGGCCGCACAGGGACTTCTACATTGCCTTCGTTGCGAGCGTGGCCGTCCGGGGTCACGTAGCGCTGGGCGTTGTGGGAATCCATGTTGTAAGCGCCCATTCCGATCGAATCCTTGGCCGTTTTTTTCTGCTCGCAATAGGCTTGGGTCATCACCACGGCGGAGATCATCCGTCTTCCCTCACGGACGTAGAGTTGCTCTTGCCAGCCACCGCCTTCGGTGAACTCGTCCTTGGTCATGCCCCATTGGGAAACTTCTTTTCTCTTGGATTCCGGCACGCGGGGGTGGTTGGCGAGTGTCCACATCAGGCCCTGCTGCCATGCGAGGTGTTCCGCGCGGATTTTGGTGCGCTCGTCATACGAGGCTTCCGGCCAGTCGTAATTCCGGCCGATGAAATCCGTGGAAACGCCCTCGTTGTTGTTGGTGTCGGTTTTCATGTTCGGCATCGAGGAGTTGATCCAAGGAATGCCGAGGTAGCCTGCCTCGTAGTTGCGGAAAAGCAGTTCATACCACGACTCGTTATAGCCATCCGGCTTCACAAACGGGATCCGGTTGGGCTCGTGGTTGGTGAGGCACATCCGGAAACAGAAGGCCTGAATCCGGTGGTCGCTGGCGTTTTCTTTACCCGGACCTTTGGGGTCGATCCCGAAAAGCAGGCCGCTTTCAGGGTCTCCAGGTTTCACGTAGGGATCGACGCCTTTACGAATCTGATGGTGCGTGGATTTCTTCGTCTGCACGCCGTTAAGAGTTTCGCCGTAAACCGCCTTACCCTCGCGGCCGACTGTGAAGGAAACGCCGGCCACCGCCATCAGATCGCCCTCGTAGGTCGCATCCATGAAGGTCTTGCCCGCGAATTTCCGCCCGGATGTAGTGACCAGCGCGGTGATCCGGTTTCCTTCTTTCACGACACCCTTGCCGACCGTTCCGGGTTTCGCGACCCAGTATCCATCGCCCCGGTCCGTCGCCTTGCCCTCGCCGATCCGGTCGAGGCGCTCTTCAAAAACCACCTCGATGTCGTTTTCCTTGATCCAGCGCTGGTAAATGGCCAGCGCCGCGCTCGGCTCGAAACTCCACTGCGTTTCCTCATGGGCCTCGGTGATCGTCTGCCCGTCGCCTTTGAAATGCCCCTCGGGCTGCGACATCGCCGTCCAGACCTTGGGATCCCTATACCACTCCTTCACGTCCTGGTAAAAGCTCCGCGCGATCCCGCCGATGACCTGTTTGTTGCCGATGTCGGTCTGACCCAAACCGCCGGTGGTCAGGCCGCCGATGCGCCGGGTCGGCTCGATGATGACGACCGAGCCTCCCATCCGTTTCACCTGTACTGCCGCTGCGATTCCCGCCGAGGTGCCGCCGTAGATGACCAGGTCGTAGGTTTCCTCCGCGAACGACGCAGGGCAGGCAAGCAGCGGAAGGAGAATGGAGGCAGCAAGTTTGCGAAACATGGTTACGGGTAACTTTTTATCTTGTGCCACGTCAAGAAGTGATTCAATAGTCGCGGAGATTCAACTTCGTCGGCAACCGGTTTCACCAAATTACGGACATTGTCGTCTCATCCCATCCGACCCGCACCCGCGCGGTCATTTACCCGAGGCAACCCGCCCAACACCATGTCACATTTTCAAAAATCCACCGCCCATCCGGTGCTTGTCGCCATCGGGCTGATACTGATGGCCGGTCAAAACGCCTCCACCGCCGCGTCTCCCGCCTGGCTAACCGCACATGATGCCGAAATCAAAGTGATCGTCGGAAAAATGACGCTTGCGGAAAAAGCCGGCCAGATGGCCCAGCCGGACATGGGTTCCATCAAGGATCTTTCCGACATCAAGACCCTCAGCCTCGGCTCGGTCCTGAGTGGCGGCACTTCCGATCCAAAATCCGGCAACACCCTCAAGGATTGGTCCGACCAATATAACAGCTGCCAGAACTTCGCCCTCGAAACCCGCCTCGGCATCCCGCTGATCTACGGCATCGATGCCGTGCACGGTCACAACAACGTGACCGGTGCCGTGATTTTCCCCCACAACATCGGCTTCGGCTG
>JBDSNC010000083.1:0-85878 GCA_039915545.1 Luteolibacter sp. | reverse complement strand
TTGGTTTGGGGTTATGTTGTTGGTTCGTTTTCCTTCTGACATTTGCCCCGGAAAGTGGAAATACTGACAGACACCGGGGCGCCAACCGTCTGCCAGCAAAAAGAAAAACGGACGCCGAAACTAGTGCCCCGACCCGGTATGGCAAGGCCAAAACCGCTTGTTTTCAGCAAAATCCGGCTAAAGTCTCAGAAATCCGCAACGTCAACGCCGGAACCGCTGAATTCGGAATTTGCCGTGAGAGCCGTTGGGTCGCACCAGGAGCAGCCCTATGAAGTTCAAAATCGGTGCTGCTATCAGACATTTCACGCCAGCGGAAATGATCAGACGTTCGCCTCCGGCGAAACACATCCATAATTGTATCGCAATCACAAACCAGGATGCAGCTGCTGCAAGCGTGCTGACCATCATCGCCCCCCACCAAGCCCATAACGATCTGGAGCAAATATTTTTCATCGCCGGCGACACGATGACCAATAACGAGAAATTTAGTAGCAACGCGAAAAACACCGCGGATTCCGGACCCATGGATCGATATTTAACCGCATTCCAAAGCCCGCCCCAAATCATCCATCCCCTCTCCCTATCATTCGGGGCCGGCAGAAAATGAAACGCGATGAACAGCAATAAAGCTGTGATCAGCAAGACCATTGACACCATCTGCCGTTTTCCGTTCGCCATAATCGGGGTCTTTCACCTCCCATTCAATGGCGGGCGTTCATCGCCGCGAAGCCGCCGAAAACGACCATGGCGATGACCGCCACGAAATAGAGCGCGAACATCGCCAGAACGAGAATTCCCACGAATTTCCAAAACGACCGCTGCTGGCCCAGCGCGGCAACGAGATCCGTTTCGCTGCCGGTCATCAGCAGCGCGCCGATGTGGCTCGCGTATTTCCAGAGCTTCAGCGCTGGGAAAATGTAAACGATCGACATCACCGCATAAAGCCCCGCGATCGCGAATCCCATCCCCCCTGCGAACATGGGATTTGAGCTGCTCGTGGCCAACACGCTTCCAGCGATCAACAGCCCGACGGCTCCCAGCAACATGAACCCGGCGCCAACGAACATGATCACGGAAAAGAACCGCACCCATGGCTTGGTCCCGGCCAGTTGGTGGAGCACCGCTTGGGAAATTTGCGAATTTCCCGCATTGGAACCCGGATGAACATTGGCGGACGGAGGGGCGTAAGGGTCGTTTTGCATGCTTTTACAAACTCCCAAACCTAACGCCCCACGACAAGCAGTTTCGCCCGTCTCCGGAAACTCCGCACTTCTCAGCCGCCCCTCCATGGGTTCCACTCCCCCGCCCGCCCGATGTCCGAAAATTTCTACCAATCCACCACCACCGCGCCCGCCACGCCGTTCGATGTCTCGCTGCGGCCGCCGGCGTTTTCCGAATTCATCGGCCAGGAAAAAGTAAAGGACCGCATCCTCCTCATGCTCGAGGCGGCAAAACAGCGCGGTGACGTGCTCGACCACGTGCTCCTCTCCGGCCCGCCCGGCTTGGGAAAAACCACGCTCGCCAACCTCATCGCCAAAGCCGCCGGCACCCAGCTTCACACCACCTCCGGCCCGCAGATCGAAAAAGCCGGAGACCTCGCGGGAATTCTAACAAACATCCAGAAAGGCGACATCCTTTTCATCGACGAAATCCACCGCCTGCACCCGGCCATCGAGGAATACCTCTACCCGGCGATGGAGGATTTCCGGCTCGATATCATCATCGATTCCGGCCCGTCCGCACGCTCGATCCAGATCAATCTGCCGCGCTTCACCCTCGTCGGCGCCACCACCCGCTCCGGCATGCTGACCGCGCCGCTACGCTCGCGTTTCGGCCTCGCCAACCGCCTCGACTACTACACCCACGACGAACTCGCCCAAATCATCGAACGCTCGGCCGGCCTGCTCGAAGTCCCGATCGAACGCGAGGGAGCGCTCGAAGTCGCCTCCCGCTCGCGCGGCACCCCGCGCGTCGCCAACGCCCTGCTCCGCTGGGTCCGCGACTTCGCCCAAGTCCGCGGCACGGGAAACATCGATGGCAAAATCGCCGACGCCGCGCTCGCCATGATCGAGATCGATTCCCAAGGCCTCGACGAAATGGACAAGCGCCTGCTCGAAGTCCTCATCTACAAATTCAACGGCGGCCCCGTCGGCCTGAACTCGCTCGCCGTCGCCGTCGGCGAGGATGCCGCCACCATCGAGGAAGTGCACGAGCCGTTCCTCATCATGCAGGGATTCCTCATGCGCACCCCGCGCGGCCGGACCGCCATGCCCGCCGCTTACGAGAAAATCGGCGCGCCGATGCCGCAAGGTCGGCCGGAGGACCCGCAATCGAGCTTGTTCTAGGCTCGGTGACTGGCCAAAGCGGAACCCGAAGAGCGCTTGCAAGGGGGCACTTGACTGTTGCAGAGTCGTTCATGGCCAGAATGAAATCACCGTTTCCGAAACGCCGCCGCAGCGCCAGTGCGGATGCAGCGCTGAAAGATGAAATCAAGTGGGTTGAACAAATGTCCATCGCGGAACGCATGGAAACAGCCCTTGCCATGGGCAAATCTTTGGCAACTTTGCGCGCGGAGACCCAGCAAACGAGATGATGCCGGATGCGGATGCCAATCTGGTGGACGCTGATCGGATCTCGGTAATTCTGGGATCATGCCAGGTCCCGGTGCTGGTGATCGGAGCAGTTGCACTTGCCGCGCATCGGTATGTTCGGGCGACACTCGACATTGATCTTGGGGTGAACGTCCCCGTCCGGGAAATGAAGGGGCTTGAAGAGCGTTTGCGAACGGAGGGATATGTGACGATCCTCCATGAGCCGGATGGAGATGATCCTTTGGGAGGAGTCATTGATGTATGCGGCCCATACGGGTTGATTCAAATCGTGAACTTCGGAGATCGCTTTCCCGCTGTAATCCAGGACGCGCTTGAGCGTGAGGTGATTCAAGTGCGACCGGATCTGACACTACGGGTTATTCCGCTTCCCCAGTTAGTCGTTTTGAAACTTTATGCGGGTGGGGTCAAATCATTGGCCGATATCGTCGAGTTGCTCCGAAGAAATCCTGAAGCCGATCTTCAGGAAATCGGAAAGGTCTGCCGCAAGTATCGCCTTCGAGGATGGAACAGGGTTCTTGCGGAATTGGAGTAGGGCATGTGACGAAAAATTGACGAAGTCCCGCCTACCGTCTGAAATCCTTCTCGGCCACCTCCAACACCGGCTTGCCATCATCGCCACGCGCCATCACTTGATAAACCGCTCCCGCCCCTCGCATCGCAAGGGGCGTAACATTGAATCTTCCTGAACCCGGGCATACCACCTCGCAATTGCCCTGTTTTAGAACTGCCTCCGAATAAATTCCTAGCAACCCATCCCATGAGAAAAGCAACTTCCTGCGCAGCGATGACATTGGCGATATTCCTTTCGGCTCACCCCGTGGGTCTATCTGCCGAAACAACCAAAGCCCCTCAACCAACGAAGCCTGCGGCAGGTCAGTTCTCAACCCCCGTTGATCCCGCCCGCAAATTGAAGAACCGTCCCGTCCTCAGCGCGGGCTCCGGCAAGAAGCTTGAAGATTTCAAAAGCGGAATCCACACGATGACGAGCGCCGGTCTGGAGCGCAAATACACCATCGATATTCCCGCCAATTACAACAAAAACAAACCCTACCGTTTGATTTTTGCCATGCACATGATGGGCGGACACATGGAGACGATGGTGAACAACAACTTCTATGGTCTGAAGACCTATGCGGAGAAGGACAACGTCCCCTGCATCTTCGTTGCGCCCGAGGGATACACCGACCAGACACCGTGGCGCGGGAGTGACGACAAGGACCACATCTTCTTCGGGGACATGCTGGCGCTGTTCAAGGACAAGCTGAGCATCGACACCTCGCGCGTGTTTTGCTGCGGCTTCAGCTTCGGCGCGATGGTCACCTACTCGCTCTCTTTGGATTTCCAGAAAGACCTGCGCGCCGTCGCCTGTTATGCTCCGGCGAACTGGAACATCTATCTTCCGGCTAACAAGCACGAACCCCTTGCGTTTTTCAGCACGACCGGCACGGAAGACAGCCTTTGCAAATACGTCAACTCCGACGAACAGAAACAGGGCGGCAAGTATTGCTTTCTGACCCACCTCGAAGACAACGGAGTCAAAGCCCTGCCCGAAATACCGCTCGCCACCACCCCTACCCATGTCACCACCGAGTTCAAGGGTTGCCCGAAGGAATATCCCGTTCTGTTCGGCTCCTTCGTTGGCGGTCATACGGATAACATGCGGGATCCCGGGGCGGATGATAACTGGGTTGCAAAGGAAACCTGGGACTTCTTCATGCGGTTCTGAAAATTGAATCCCGACGTATCATCCGCCCAACGGATGCAGTGCGAAGGCGACCGCGAATCCGGGAGGCTCAAGCTCTCCCCGACCGCCCCTCCCCTGGTGAGTCCGGCGCTTGGCATACGGGGAACGATTGAAAACCACGGGCGGCTCATCCGGCTCGGAATAGCCCCCAGGCCAACATCAGTGCTGTGTCTGGCAACAGTTCGTCAGCGGCCAAAAATGGCGGCGTCACCTGTGGCGACATGTCCAGAAAACGCCGTCGATCGAAAAAAATGGGGAAATTGACCGTCCGGGTCACGCGGTTCCCTCCGCATTGAGCGCCATTGCGACGTAAAGGCCATACATCGTTAGAAGGCAGGCGGCTAGAATTTCAACCTGAATCCTGCACCAAATCCGTAGTCCGAATCCCAGAGCGCGGTGGCGGATAGATACCCGTTGAGGATGTAGTTCAGACCGGCTTGGGACGACCATTTGTCGCGGGTGTCGTATTCCCCTTCCCCGAACAGGCCGAGGCGGGGTGTTAGCATGAATTCGCGGTCGAGTGTGGCGCGGGCGCCGCCGTCCGAATCGAGCCAGACGCGGGAGTGGAAATTTCCCGGCAGCAGATAGTGCACTCCGGCGATCAGGCGCTCGTCCTCCCGGGTGGAGTTGTTGCCTTCCGCATGGACGCCGGCGAACAGGCTGGTGAAGCGGTTCAAATAGCGTGCATAGGTGAAATCGCCCTCCCATTCGATGCCGTCCACGTTTTCCCATCCCGCTTCCCAACGGAGCGCGAGGATGTTGAGTGGATTGGAATAAACGATCGTGCCTTGGGTTTCGTTGCTGAGGACATCCGCCATGCCGTAAAAAAGCCACGGATTGGTTTCCTGATAGACCTTGCCGCGGATGGCGGCGGTTTCCGGCGTGAGGGTGAAGCCCTCGTATTCCACCACGCGCGCCATGCCGCTCATCATGTGATAGAGAAGGTGGCAGTGGAAGAACCAGTCGCCCGGCTCGTCCGCCATGAACTCGATGACGGTGGTGGACATGGGCTCGACGTCCACGGTGTGCTTGAGCGGCGAGTGGTCGCCCTGGCCGTTGATGACGCGGAAGAAATGCCCGTGAAGGTGCATCGGGTGATGCATCATGGTGCGGTTGATCATGATGAATCTGACGACCTCGCCCTGGCGGATGTGGATGTCGTTCTCGGGGCGGACCGGCTGGTTGTTGATCATCCAGACGTAGCGTTCCATATCGCCATCCAGCGTGAGACGGAATTCACGGCGCGGGGCGCTGGCGGGATAGGAGGTGTTTTTCACGGACCGCAATTTCTGGTACGGGGCGAAAGGCCGCGAGGCCGACATCATGCCATCGGTGACCAGCCGCGGGGCGCGGGCCGCGTCGTCGCGAAGGAGGAAATCATACCATGCCGGCGGGTTGTGTTTCACGCCCATGTCCTTCATTCCGCTCATGCCGGAGTGGTCCATTTTCGAATGATCCATCCCGGACATTTCCATGCCGGCCATGTCATCCATTGCCATTTTCATTTTCCCGTGGGCCATGCCTCCCATGTCCATGTGCATGCCGGGAGAGTCGAATTTCCCCTGCTCCACGTCCGGGTCCGGCATGCCCATGGTGCCTGACGGGGTGAGGGAAAAGGCGTTCTTCGCGTTGAAGCCCATCATGGTGTCGTAACCGAAGGGCATCGGCAAATCGCCTGCGGGATGTCGTTCGCCCGAGCCAATCCACAGCGAGGAATGGCCGCTGCCGTCGTGGGCGGTGGCGCGGAATTCATAAGCTCCGCGCGCGGGAACCCGGACCAGGACGTCGTATGTCTCCGCCACGCCGATGAGCAGCGGATTCATCATTTTCAATGGCTGGACCCGCTGGCCGTCGGCCGAAACGATGGTGATCGGTCCGCCCGCGTAGCTGAGGTGGAAGAACGAACTGGACGAGCCGTCGATGATTCGCAGCCGGACAGTCCGGCCGGGGGCGGCGGTTAGAATCTCCTCGCGCTTGCCGTTGACCAGAAACGCGTCGTAGGAGACATCGGCCAGATCCATCGCCGGCATGCGCATGGCCTCGCGGCTGAAATAGTCGCCGAGCTTGCCGGTCTTCGCCGCGCCGAGGATGCTCTGGGCGGTTCCCTTTTCGATGCTGTAATATTCGGTCCCGCGATGCAGGTTGCGGAGAATTTCCTGCGGGTTGCGGTTGGTCCAATCGGAGAGGACGACGACGTGGTCGATGTCCGCCCCGCGCTCACCGCCTTTCGGCAAAATGGCAATGGAACCGAAGACCCCGCGCTGCTCCTGCAACATCGTGTGCGAGTGATACCAGTAGGTCCCGTTCTGCCGGATCGGGAAACGATAGGTAAATGTGCCGCCGGGCTGGATCGGCGGATAAGTGACGAAGGGCACTCCGTCCATGTCGTTGGGCACCAACATCCCGTGCCAATGGACGGAGGTGGGGACGTCCATCGCGTTGTGGACGCGGATCACGGCCACGTCGCCCTCCGTGAAGCGGAGGGTGGGTCCGGGGATGCCTCCGTTGAGGGTCATCGCAGGCACCTGCTTGCCGGTGACATTCATTTGCTGACGGGCGATCGTCAGATCGTAGCTGACTTCCCGCGCAAGGAGGGAAGATGCGCAGAGAGCAGTTAGAACAGCGAGGACGGGGAGGATTTTCACGGGTTTTGGGTGGTTCAGCCGCTCAATCCGCGGCCCGAGAACGTGTTTCACGACATCGCACGGCAGGCTTCCGCACATTCACGACAAGCCTCCGCACATTTTTTGCAGTACTCGGCTTCGTGCTCGCCGCAAATTCCGGCGCAGCGCTCGCACACCTTGGCGCAGACTTCACAAAGTTCCGCTGAGAACTCGGAGCTGCTCGCCATAAACCCTGCCGCAGTGCGGCAGATTCGTGCACAATCGATATCAGCGGCAATGCAATTCGCCATCATTTGCACCTCTTTTTCGCGGAGACATGACGAGGAACAGTGGTCGCAAGCATCAGCGCAGGCGTTGCAAGCAGCGATGCACCCGGAATAGCCGGATTGGGTTGTGTTCATTGTATTTCAGTTGGTTTGGGGTTAGCCGGCGGCAGCACACCACATCCTAATCCAGAAGGAAAATTGCCAAAAATGGGTCAAGTGCATCTCGCCCGGGAATCATTCTTGATCGCAGCGGGCATGCCAGATTCGGAGACCCAATCAAGGCCACCGCAACCCGCCCTAATGGTAAAACAAAAACCCGGTCAGCAACGCCACGAAAGCGATGAGAACGGCGATGATCAGGATCAGAATCCGGCGTGCGGGGGCGGGCTTGGGCATCGCGGCGTCCGCAATCATCTCGCGTTTGATCCTTGCGAGGTGCGTGACCGCCCAGCCGATTCCTGCGATTAAAACCACCAAGGAAATGGCGGCGGCGATTTTCAGCAATGAAAGAAGATCCATGAGAGTAAGTTGATGGAAACACACCTCCTCCTCAGGGAGGAAGTAATCCTACACCGGCCGAACATTTTCCAGCCGACAGGATTTCTTTCGCAGCTCGCATGCCGAGATCGGAATTTCCAGCGTACGGAGTGATTCATAAATGGCAGGAGTACGAAAGGCTTCGGCGATGCCGCTCTGGGGCAGCTCTCGCGACAGGATTGATGAAGGACGATTGTTGATTGCTGATTTTTGAATGAAAGACCCGGAGGACCGACCTCCCCACCGCAGCGGAACGGCACGGACGAGGGCTTGTCATGACAAATACACGAATCTACGGTGAGGCCGCCATGAATCCCATCGTCCAGGAAACCATCGACCGTTGCCGTGCCGCAGGACTGCGCCGGACGAAGGCACTGGAGGAAATGATCACGACCCTGCTCGAAAACGAACGGCCGATGACGCTCTCCGAGCTCGTCGCGTCAAATCAAGCGGCCGATCAATCGACCGTCTTCCGCCTGCTCCAGCGCCTCACCGAGCACGGCATGATCCGCCGCCTCGGCCTGCACGAGCGGGCCGCCTATTTCACCTTGTTAGTCCCCGGCCGCCACAGCGACTACCTGATCTGCACCAGTTGCGGCAGCATCGAGCCCATCCAGGCCCCCTGCCCCGTCCATCAGCTTGAGGACGAGATCCGCGAAAAAACCGGCTTCCGGAATCTCTATCACGAGCTGGAGTTCTTCGGCGTCTGCCCGAAATGCGCATGAGCCCGCCATGAGAATCGCAGTCATCGGCGCAGGTGGAAGCGGATCGGCCGCGCTGCGTTTTCTGGCGGAAGCGGGTCATCAGGCGGTGGCCTTCGAACAGTTCGCGATCGGCCATGCGATGGGCAGTTCCCACGGTCACAGCCGCATCATCCGCCATTCCTATCCGGATGAATTCCACACCCGCCTGATGCGGAGCGCTTACGACTTGTGGGACGATCTCGAACGCGAATCCGGCGAAAACCTCCTCGTGAAATGCGGCGGCATCACCTTCGGGCCCGCCGATGACGCCACCTTGCAAGACACCCTCCGCTCGCTCGTCAGCGCGGGCATCGATCATGAAATCCTCGACCGGGAACAAAGCGCCGCCCGCTTTCCGGCGATCGACATCGGAGAGGGGAAAATCGCAGTCTATCAAAAGGACTCCGGCTTTTTAAAATCCTCGCAATGCCTCCGCACCCAGATCGACATCGCCGCGAAGCATGGCGCGGAAATCCGCGAGCACTGCGCGGTCACGGCCGTTGAGGAAAAGGACGGCAAAGTCCTCGTCTCCACCGCGGGTACGACGGAGGAATTCGATGCGGCGATCATCACCGCCGGCCCGTGGATCGGCAGACTGCTCGCGCCTTTGAAACTCCCCATCACCACCGCTCTGCGCCAGGTCGCCTATCTCGCAATCCGCCGGAACCCGGAAAATTTCGCCCCCGGGAAACTGCCGGTATGGATCGAGCATCCGTCGGACCACTACGGCTTCCCCAGCGACGGCCGGATCGACGGCATCAAGATCGCCTCGCACGGCGCGGGCATGCCCTATGATCCTGACGAACCCGACCGACCACTCATGCCGGAGCCGTTGGAAAATCTGGTGCTCCATGCCAGGAAACTTTTCCCGGACCTATCAGGCGAGGTCGTTTCCACCCAGTCGTGCCTCTACACGATCACGCCGGACGAGAACTTCATCGTCGATCACGCGCCTGGCTCACGGCGGATCGTCTTGTGCTCCGGCTGCAGCGGACATGGTTTCAAATTCACGATTTTGTTAGGAAGGATGATCGCGGACATGGCCACCGGCACCAATCCCGCGGCCGCACCCGCGCCATGGCGGCTGGGACGTTTTCGTTTACGAGATGGGCAGCCGTGAGAGCCGTCGCTTGACACAAGACCGCAATTCATACATCATGATGTATGCAGCGGACACAAATTTACCTCACCCCCAAGGAAGCCGAAGGGATCTCCAAGGTGGCTGCTTCCACCGACCGCAAGCGGAGCGAAGTGATCCGGGAGGCAATCGACCAATATCTCCAGCGGTTCGGCCCTCAGGACCGGCTCGCGCGATTGCGTGCGGCATCCGGAATCTGGAGGGACCGCCCTGAAATCGACCTGCGGACACTCAGGGAAGACTTCGACCGATTCTAACCATGTTGATCGATACCGACGTTCTGATCGACTTCCTCCGCGGACAGCCGCAAGCCATCGATTTTCTCGAACGGCATGCGGACTATCTGACGATTTCCGCAGTGACCGTGGCGGAACTCTATCAAGGAGTCAGGGATGGAGCGGAGAAATCGAAACTCTCCAGGACGATCTCTGCGATGACCGTCCTTCCCCTCACCGAAGAAATCGCGGAAAAAGCCGGACTTTACCGCAGGGATTTCCGCACTACGACCGGCTGCGGGCTGGCCGACTGCATGATCGCTGCCACCGCCAGCCATCACGATCTCCAGCTCGTGTCACTGAATGCCAGGCATTTCACCATGCTGCCGGACGTGCTGGTTCCCTATCAAAAAGGCTGAAGCCTGCTTGTGAGGTTGACCGCCGTGAAAATCCCTGCCACACAGCCGCCGTCATGTTTCCTGTCGCCCGACTCCGAGTCAAACTTCCTGCCGCCATTATGTGGTGGCACGGGTTGGCGTGCGGAGCCTGAGCGGAAACATTTTCCCCACTCTCCGGAACGCGCCATCGGTGGCTGGTTCCGGGGATTCCAACAAGTGGGTCCCGCCCGTCGCCCGGACGTTCCGGTTTCACCGAAACCGAAATGCACTTGAAAAACGATGACTCCTTCAACCGCCGCAGCGTGATGCTCATGCTGGCCTCGGTGGTTCTGTTTGCGACGAACACCCTGATCGTCCGCGCCGTGGCGATCCACGCCCCGGCAGCGAACGGCTGGGTGGCCATCGTTTTCCGCGGAGCCGTTGGAACGCTTGTGGTGTTCGCGCTGTTCGGCTGGGGCCGGGGGCTGGTGCCCTCGCGCCTGTTTTCCAGCGGGCTGATCATGACGCGCGGCATCGTCGGCGGTCTGGCGACCATCGCGTTTTATGTAACCATCGTGAAACTCGGAGCCGCCCGCGCGGTGATCCTCAACCTGACCTATCCGATTTTCGCCACCATCATCGCGGCGGTCTGGCTGAAGGAGAAAATCAGCCGCGCGGCGATGATCTGGATGTTTGTCGGATTTCTCGGACTTGTCGTTTTCCTCAGCGACGACGGTCAACTGCTGCGGCCGTCGATGTATGACTTCATCGCCCTCGCCGGCGCCCTCGGCGCGGGCTGGGTCGTCGTGATCATCCGCCGGCTGCGGCATGAGGAACATCCGGCGACGATCTATGCGTCCCAAGCGGTTTTCAGCCTGCTCATCGCCGCGCCGACGGCCGGACACATTCACGAACTCCCCCACTTCGCCTGGTGGGGGCTGGCGGGTGCGGCGGTGATCGTTACGGCGGCGCAACTGATCATGACGCGGGCCTATCAATTCATGTCGGTCTCGCGCGGTTCCTCGCTGCAGATGCTGCTGCCGCTGGTGACCGCGCTCGGCGGCTTCCTGTGCTTCGGCGAGTCGTTCCACCCGGTGGAAATCGCCGGCGCGCTGCTCACCATCTTCGCCACCTGGCGGGTGGTGACGGGTCGCTAACAAGCGTGGAGGTTTTCGCTTCGTGATCGGCGGGCGGGGTGCTTAGGATGCTGTCATGCAGTGCCCTTACTGCCAGACCATCCAACAGGCCGACGCTTCCGAGTGTCCGGCCTGCCGCCTGACGTTCCCGCGCACCAGCGCGCTCGTCGGCGCCCTGCCGCGGCTGGCCCCGGTGGTGGCGGACACGACGCGCTCGCTGGGCGCTGCCGGGGAGGCGAAGCTGAAACTGCGCATCGCGGAAATCCAGCGGCGTTTCCCGCAGCTCGTCCTGCAGGTGGTGATGCATGTTTTCCCCGAAGAGCATCCGTTTTCGATGCACGCCTTCTGGCTCTTCAACGCCGGAAATTTCGCGGGCGACATCAGCCGCGGCAAGGACAACCACGCCCTGCTCGTCGTGCTCGATCCTTCGCACGGCGAGGCGGCGATCGTCCCCGGCTACGGCTTGGAAAGTTTCCTCAAGACCGAAACGCTCGACCATCTGCTGGAGCTCGCGGGCCCTTCCTGGGAAAACGCCCGCTGGGCCGACGGCCTCCTCGGCGTGCTCGACGGGCTGGACCGGCTGCTTGAATCCGTCGCCATTCCCGAGGACCCGGCCGCTCAGGAAAAAGGCGAGTTCTGAGGCGTGATACAGACATTCCTGTCTGTTTTTCGGCGAAGAAATAGAAAGAACAGACAGGAATGTCTGTGTCACGCCCCTATCAGCCGAAGGCTTTCAAGAAACCCACTTCGATCGCAAGCGGCTCGAAGGCGTTTGTCTCTAGCGTGCGGCGAAGCGAATCGAGTGCTTCCATCCGTTTCAGCAGCTTCGATTCCGTTTCCGCATCGGCGATCGACTGGAGCGCGGGCGCGGATTCGGGGAAATCGAGGCCGTCGGATTTCACCTTCAGGCGGAGAAGATCGGCCATCCATGCCATCAGCACATCGAACAAGCGGTTCCGTGCATCAAGGTATTCGGCTTCGGCGGCGGCCTTGTGGAAATCCTCACGCTCTTTCAGCCACTTGCCATCGGTGGAATCCCGATAGGCCGCGGTTTCCTCTTTCTCGGCTGCCTTCGCCGACGCATCCGCTTCCTCGCGGATCTGCGAGAGGAACGAGGCAAACGCGGCTTTCAAATGCAGGGCCGCGACCGGCGTGCCGAATCCCTTCGACGCGGCGATGTTCAGAGCGCTGACCAATTCAGCACCGCCGTCCGCCAACAGCGCCTGGCCACCCAGCAACGGCAGACGCACACAGCGGGAAAGAATGGTAGGCAGCAGCCGTTGCGGGTTCGCCGTAAGAAGCAGCAGCAGCGTGTTTTGCGGCGGTTCTTCGAGAGTTTTCAAAAAAGCGTTCGCGGACTGGTCGTTCATGCGGTCCGCCTCGGTGATGACGCCGACTTTGCAGGCCCCGCCCGGCGCGGCTAGATGCAGCGTGTGCTCCAGATCGCGGATCTCATCCACACCGATCCGTCGGGATTTCATGCGCGGCCGGATGATGCGCACCCAGCCGCTTTCGAGATCGTCGAGCGGCGGCGTTTCCACGACGACAGGATCGCCGAAAAGATCGAATCCGCCGGAAGCCGCGCCACCGTTCACGAGCTGGATCAACCGCGCGGCGAGGTTTTCCTTACCACTGCCATGCGCCCCGCTGATGAGAAACGCGTGGGCAAGCCGGCCCCGCCCGTGTGCCGAGGAAATCAATTCGTATGCCTTGTCCGCCGTGTACGCCATGCGCCGCCATCGTCTCCGCAACGCCGCCGGGCGCAATCCGAAATCCTGTGAAAGTGGTTCATGGAGTGAGATTCATGAACCCCTCGGCGTCGAGTGGAAGCCCCGGATTCCAAGCGACCTCCCAGTAGTAGCCGTCCGGGTCGGTGAAGTAGCCGCTACTCGAAGAACGGCGGCAGCGTCGGATCGGCCAAGGCGCGGAAGGCATGCTCCAAGCGCGGTTGATGTCCGTCGGAAAGCGGAGGCAGTGAATCCGGGGCAAAGAAGGCAACGTCAATGGTCTCGTCTGAGAGGCGCCGCTCACCGCCGGTGATCGTGGCATGGAAAAGCAGATGACTGAACTCGTTGTCCTTCCATGGATAGTGGACGTACTCGTAGCGGGCCGAACTGAAGATCCCCAGCAGTTTCTCCAAACTTACCGTAAAGCCCGTCTCTTCCAGACACTCGCGGCAAGCGCACTCCGCCGGAGTCTCGCCCAGGTCCTGGCAGCCGCCGGGCAACGCCCAAAGCCCGTCGTCATGCCGGCGGATGAGCAGAACCCGGCCGGCGTCGTCAGTGATGAAAACGTCGCAACCGACGAAAGGAGTGATGGGCTTCGGCATTTCTGATCTGAGGTTTGAGCGGGATTGTCCGACAGTGGTCAACCCATCGTCGCACGACGATAGGGAGTCATGGCCATCCGCTAACCGAAGAGAACGATTGCCAGCACCTGTGCGGAAAGGATGCGCAGCAGGGTGGTGAGCGGATAGACCGTGGCATACGCGACGGAGGGAGCTTCCGAGCCGGCGATGTTCGAGGCGAAGGCCAGCGCCGGTGGATCTGTCATGCTGCCGGCCAGCAGGCCGCTGAGGTCCATGAAGTTCATTTTCAAAACCACCCTCGCGAAAATCCCGACAATGAGGAGCGGCAGGATGGTGACGCACGCGCCGGCCAGCAGCCATTGCACGCCGATGGAGCTGAAGACGGTGGCGAAAAATTTCCCACCGGCACCGAGACCGACGGCGGCGAAGAACAGCGAGATGCCGAATTCACGGAACGCGAGATTTGTGTTCACGGGCATGTGCCAGACCTGCCGGCGGATGCGGCCGACGCGGCCGAGAACGAGCGCGACCAGAAGCGGACCGCCTGCGAGACCGAGCTTGATCGGATGCGGCAGGCCGGGAAACGGGATGGGCATGGTTCCTAACATCACACCGAGGACGATGCCGATGAAAAACGGGATGAAATGCGTGGAGTTGAGTTCCTTGAGCGAATTGCCAACGGCGGTGGCGGCTTCGTCGAGATTTTCCGCGGTGCCGACGATCTGCAACTGATCGCCGAACTGCAGCCGCAAGCCGGGCACGGCGGACATTTCGATGTCGGCCCGCGTGACGCGGGTGACAGCGACCCCGAAGCGCTTGTCGAGGCCGAGCTCACTAACGGTTTTACCAAGCACACCGCGGTCGGTGACGACCACGCGGCGGTAGGTCAGCGCGCTTTCCACCAAGGTCAGATCTTCCTCACTGCGTTCCCCGACGACACGTTCGAACTGGTCCAGCCCCGCGTTTGTACCCACGACGGTCATGAGATCGCCGCGATGGATCACGATGGAATCGGCAGCTGCGTACGTCTCTCCGCCGTGGCGGACGCGGGAGAGGGTGACGCCCGTTTCGATGCGGCCGGGAATCGCATCGAGCCGGATGCCGTCGAGATTCGTGTGGGTGACGAGCAGCGTCCGGCGTTCGAGCGGATCGGCCTGCCGGTTGTTTTTCGCCGCAAATTCCTCCGCCTCGCGCACGGGATCGATGCGGAGGACCGTCTTCAGCAGCAGCAGGGTGCCGATGATCCCGACAATGGCCGTCGGGTAGGTGACCGCGTACGCCAGCGCGGGAAGCATGAGGCGATCGGGCGAAATGCCGGGCACGATGCTGAGGGTCTGCGTCCCCGCGCCGAGCGAAGGCGTGTTGGTCGAGGCCCCCGAGAAAATCCCGAGCACCGCAGCAGAATCGAAATGCGCGAGCCAGCCGATCAGCGGAGCCCCTGCCGCACCGAGCACGACGATCGCCGCCGCCAGCAGGTTCATTTTCACCCCCTGCTGGCGCAGCGCGGCGAAGAACCCCGGGCCAAGCTGAAGCCCGATGGTGAAGACAAACAGGATCAGACCGAACTCCTTCACAAAATGAAGCGTGTGTTCGTCCACCGCCTCACCGAAGTGGCCGATGAGGATTCCAGCAAACAGCACACCCGAAGTGCCCAGCCCGATTCCACGGAATTTCAGACTCCCGAATGCCATCCCGAGGACGCACACGAATGCCAACACTCCGACCGCATGAGCGATGGGCTGCGTTTGATGAAGTTCGAAAAGCCAGTTCATGAAAGTGGCCGGATAATTCCAGCCAAAGCCGTCTGTGGCTATCGGAATTTATTACTGCCGCACCGGTTCCTTCTCTCCCTTGATGTCCGGCAAAATCACCGCCAGCGTGCAAGCCCGGTGCTGCCAAAAACGATCTTGGCAAAGCGACTCACAGAACTACGCTCGTGATAACTGGGAATCGCCATGAAACCTCTGGTCTCCGCAGACACCCGGGATCTTTATCCAAAGCGCGCCTTACCCCCGCCTCCCGTTCAGCCCAACCGCTATTTAATGACCACCCTCCAAAAAAAAATTCCTCGCAATCGACGATCCTTCGATCCCGTTTCGGGTGAAAATCACCAAACAGCCCCCATCATGACCACCGCCACATCCAGCACTCTCCTCGTCCTCACCCTCGTCGCCCAAGCCAACGCCGGCTTCGTGAGTGAAATCTCCCTATCAAAGGAAATCCAGTATAAGCAAACCAGTGCCTCCGCAGTGAACCGGCTGCCCGCGAGGGCCTATCCCTATTCCTTTGCTGCCGAAGTCAACGGCAACACGCGACCATTCACGGAGACACTCAAGCCGAAAGTCACCCTTCCCGGAACCTCGAAATTCATGGCACTCTATCACGAAAAACCCGCTCTCGGACTGGACTCCGCTAAGGATGGAGGCTGGAATTTCGGCTACGTCGGAAAAGAGGAATTCGACAACTGGGGGACAAAAACCAAGGCCGAACTGGACGCCGCATTTCCGAGCGGGACTTACACGTTCACAGTACAGGGCAAGGTCGTCAGACTCAGCCTGCCCAACGATACGTATCCGCCGGCTCCAGTGGTGGTGCTGAAGGGCGGCCGCTGGCAAGATGGAGAATACCACATCGCAGCGAACAAGGCACTGACCATCAACTCGGGGATCTGTCCTAAATACGGAACGAACCTTAACGATTACATCTCGCTCGATCTCGAGGATGACACTTCAGGGGAAGAGCTCTTTGACGATAACCAGATTGCCAAAAAACTGTCGGGCGGACCAACGGTTTCCAAGACAAAATCACTCTCCAGAACCATCCCCGCCCATTCGCTGGAGGCAGGCCACACCTATTACCTCGGCTCCAGCTTCGGCGCGATCATGAGTATCAGCAAGGTGATCCCCAAGTGCGTCAGCATCGCTTTCTTCGGAACTGAGACAACGGTGAAGATTGTGGCGGAATGATTTTTTTGCCCGTCTGTCCGTAACTCCAAAGGTTTCTGTTTCTTTGACCACCTATAGAACGGGTGGCACGGATTTTACGTGGGCGACCATTGGTCGATCCAGCGGATTTCGGGTTTCCCGCCGGGGCTGAAGTCTAATAGTCCTTCAAGTCTTCCAAGTGCTGTTCAATCGCCATACCGGCATAGATTTTCTCCGTCCGGCCAGTCATCTTCGCGAGATGGGCCAAGCGTTCCTCAAGTTTGGAATCCAACTCGATTGGAAGCATGGGCGGAGACCACACTTGCCTGATCTTCATGGCAATGCCCGAAAATCCTCAACCTGAAGGCACCAGATTACGCTTAAATACGCTTTCACCGCTGTCTTGTGACTCAACCGCTAGAATATCGACGCTCCGGATCGCCGCCACGAGCCAGAAGCCAGCCTCAATATTCACTTCACGGGAGTCGGCCATTTTCCTTGAGTCTCCTTAGCCGGCAATAGCCGGGCGGCGGCGATCCTGTAGCAGATGTAGGGCACGATGATCGAAATCAGCAGTCCGGGGAATGAATAGCTGATGTCCGGAGGAAAACATTCGAATGTGATGCTCAACAACAAATTCCCAAGCTCCCACGCCATCAGGATCAGAACACCCCGGCTCAACAGCTCCCGCACGCCTTTGCGTTCTGCCCCGAGAACGGGAAGCAGGCTCCTCATCACCAGCAAATAGAGCGGCACTATCACGCAAGTTCCCAAAAACAGGCCCAAGGCCGGTGCGGTCCGTTTTGGGACCAGACCCGGAAAAGCCAACGAAAGACGGGAAAAGATCGAAATCGCACCCACCGCAGCAATCGTTCCGATCACCCGTTTCAGCGATTCCTCAGACATCCTGCGAAACAAACTCGCGCCGAAATAAATCAGAAGGATGCCGGGAGTGGCCATCAAAGGCAGTATGATGACCAGAAAGATGGGGCTGATGTCCGGCTTCTCGCCCGAGATGGCTTTTATCGCAGGAACAATGACCGCTCCCCCAAACCACAGCAGCCCCAGCAAAACCGCCAGTCCGCCGATGGATTTTCTGATGGAAACGGGGTTCATGGCTTGGTGAATATTTTAGCTCCTCGAACTGGAACCGGAGAAGCGGGTCTCGAATAATTCCCTCATGGTTGTTTCGGCGTCACGGACTGCTTGTTCTCATCTGGTTTTTGGAGTTTCAAGATCTTGTCACGCCAAGATTTATCATCCGGAAGCACAGGCACGAAAAATGCGGAACCACCGAAGTATATCACCAGACAGCGACTTCCCTCCTTTACCTCCGCCGCGCCAGTCTGAACGGTGGCAGGGGTCCCGTGGAACCATTCTGGTGAGGGTGATCCACCGTTCGCTTTTTTATATGCGACTTCATCGAAAACTCGGAAATCAGTGCAAGTGTAGCCCAAATTCTTACTGTGTTCGTTACCCCTGATTACTTCGTCAACACTCCAGGAAATAGCCAATTCCTGCGCCTCGATGCCATCTTCCGTTCTTGGTGCTTTCAATTCGACCCGAGTGATGTCCACGAGAAGTATCTGCTCGCTGAGCGCGGAGAGCCTTATCCGCTGTTCAGGTGGAATCGTGATCTGAGAATATGCCAACGCAAGCACGGGCACCCCTAAAACTGCGGCGGCCAATAGGATTTTCATATCTGCTAAATGTCCGGTTCGTTCACCCGAAAGTTGGGTGAAAACTCAGGACTCCGCGAGACAAATCCCAGGAGGGATCCAGGTAGCGATAAACGCAGAAAACGAACTGAAAATCGCAAAGACGGTAGCCGAGACGCGAGTTTCAACGTCGGAGACTCGACCTATTTCGGCGACCATTGGTCCATCCAGCGGATCTCGGGTTTGCCGCCGGGGCTGAAGCCGATGGGGAGCCAGACGTAGCGGGAATCGGCGAGGTCGTCCTTGTTCCAGCGGTCGGCGAGGAAGATGAGGCGGTCGGGTTTTCCGGCGATGGGGAGGACGTAGGTGCCCTGGGTGTCGAAGGTGGTGTCGGCCTTTTCGCCTTGGCAGGGATTGCCGAGTTCGGTCCAGGGGCCCCAGATGGAATCAGCGGTGGCGGAGCGCGCGGCGTTGGGGGCCCAGGCGGTGCAGCCGGAGGCGATGAGGAAGTATTTTCCGCCGCGCTTGAAGACGGCGGGAGCCTCCATCGAGCGGCCGCTGAAGACGCGGGCGTATTTGCCGGTGGTTTTCAGATAGTCGTCGGTGAGTTCGGAAATCTGCATGGTGGGATTCCCTTCGGAGGCGGCGAAGAGATAGGCTTTCTGGTCGTCATCGACGAAGACGGTCATGTCGCGGACCATCTGGCCGGCGGCGAAGTCTTTAACGAGCTGGCTCTTTTCGTCCTTTTTCTGCTCCTCGGTGATGCCGACGGGCCACTGGTTGGCGTGGGGACGGAAGCTTCCCTGATAGGCGAAGGGGCCGGTGGGGCTGTCGCTGGTGGCGACGCCGGCTTTGGCAGCCGCGTAGTTTACGGAGTCGCTGTGGAACCAGAGGACGAATTTTTTGGTTTTGGCGTTGTAGACGCATTTCGGGCGCTCGAGGACCAGCTTGGGGTCGAGGTCGGTGCCGGGGACGGCGGGTAGGACGTTGCCGCAGCTTTTCCAGTTCAGGAGATCGGTGGAGGAGTAGCAGGAAACGCCGGTGACGTCGACACGGGTGCCGCCCCAGGATTTGTTCACCTCGGGCAGGTAGGTTTTCCCTTCCTTGATCTCGCCATACCAATAGTAGGTGCCTTCGTGGAAGAGGATGCCGCCGCCGTGGGCGTTGATCGGCTTGCGTTCGGTGTCCGGCCAGATCTGGCCAGGGCGGATTTTCGTGACGACAGCGGCTTCTTCTCCGGATGCGGCGGGCGCGGCGAGGGTGAGAAAACCGAGTCCGAGCAGGAAAATCAATTGGTTCATGGCGGATGGGTAACTGCACGAGGGGGCGGTGACAAGGGGTTTCCGGTTCCTGAAAACCCACCGAAATGGGGAGAAGAATTTGCCGCAAAGGCCGCGAAGGAACGCAAAGTTTGAAAAAGGGAGAAATTAAAATCTTCTCTTTCTTCGCGCCCCTCCGCGGCCTTTGCGCCTTTGCGGTTGAATCTCCGGATTTCTCCCGCCGAGAATGCGGACTGGACAGCTCCCGGGTGCCGTTTCACGGTCCCGGCATGGATACGCAAAACGTGTTTGCCCCACGGGGCGGGAAGGCGGAGATCGAGGAAGGTGCGGATTTTTCCCCGAAATTCGACGCAGATGGCCTGATCCCGGCGATGGCGGTGGACGCCACGACGATGGAGCCGCTGATGCTGGCCTACATGAACGAGGAATCGCTGCGGCGGACTTTGGAAATCGGCGAGGCGGTTTACTGGTCGCGTTCGCGCAAGGAATTCTGGCACAAGGGAGCGACCTCCGGACACATCCAGAAGGTGGTGGAAATCCGCACGGACTGCGATCAGGACGCGCTGGTAGTGGTGGTGGAGCAGATCGGCGCGGGGGCCTGCCACACCGGCCGGAATTCGTGTTTCTATCGCAAAGTGACTGCGGGCGAAGGCGGAACGAAGGCAAAACTGGAGCAGATCGGCGGCGGAAAGTCGTTCGATCCGGCGGCGGTTTACGGGAAACATTGAAATTCGCACAATTTCACGGTTGCAATTGCGAAACAGATCCACTAGCTCTCCCGCCCCGCGCGTCAGGGCACACCGCACAGACACCGCAGGACAGCACATTCATTTTCCGCGAAGGAGGACCCCATGCATATCATTAAGAAGATCGAGTCAGAGCAACTGAAGCAAGACGTCGCCGATTTCAACGTCGGAGACACCGTGAAGGTCCATTGCCGCGTTGTTGAAGGTGGCAAAGAGCGCGTCCAGATTTTCGCTGGCATCGTGATGGCTCGTGGTGGTTCCGGAGTGAACGCCGCGTTCACCGTCCGCAAGATTTCCTACGGCGAAGGTGTTGAGCGTGTTTTCCCGCTTCACACTCCTCGTATCGCGAAGATCGAAGTCACCAACAAGGGCAAGGTCCGCCGCGCCAAGCTGCACTACCTCCGCGAGCGCGTGGGCAAGCGCGCCCTCCTCGTCAAGAGCGCCAACTGATCTTCGGATCCCGTTGTTTTTCCAAAACGCCTCTCCCGCACCGGGTGAGGCGTTTTGTTTTTGGTGCGGCGCGTGATTTCCGCTTTCCGGCGGCGGGAGACCGCGCCAAGTTGCGGGCGTGCGCGTTCCGATTCCAGCGGTCATCCTCCTCATCATCGCCGTCGTGGGTGGCATGTGGTGGCATGGCACGCGGGACAAGGATTTCATGACGCCGCCATCGCCGCGGAAACTGCAGGAAATTCGGACGCGGGTGGAGTCGTCGTTTCCCCAGACGGAAAAGGTGGATGATGCGATTTCGGAACCACCGAAGCCTGTCGAACCGCCGAAACCGGTGGTGGTGGAACCGCCGAAACCCGTGATCGATCTCGGCGACCTTACCGCTCCGCCGACCTTGACGCAATACGGCGAACGCTCGCCGCAGGGCGCGCCGCACCTGATGGAGCTGGCGGCGGCTTTGGAGGAAAAAGGGCAGTTCCAAAGGGCGTTGCTCGCTTGGGAGCGGGTGTTGGATCTGACGAAACCCGATGAAAATCAGACGAAAGCAGCGTTTGCAGCGATCCGGCGGTTGCGCCCGACCCTGCCGGACTGGAACACCGATCCAGCGAAGACCATCCCCATCATCCTCCACGCCGGAACCGGCAAGAAGATGGCGAAAACCCTTACTCCGATCCTGACCCAGGCTGCGCGTGACATCGAAAAAGCCTCTGCCGGCATGCTGAAGGTCACGACCGAAGTCACCGCCGGAAAAAGCAACGCGAACGGCCCCACGCCCGTCGCGCTCTGGCTGGCCGGGTCGGGAAAAAAGCCGGTCTCCACCGAAGTGATGTCATTCACCGTCGAATCGCCCGAAGCCCTGACTCCCGAGTTGATGAAAACCGTGTTTCAGCTCGTCCGCAGTTTCCTCAGCCAGACCACCTCTTACACCGCTCCCGCCGCTTTAGCCGATCATGAAAATCCGCAGGACGCGCTGACGTTCCGGATCACGCGCCTGTGTTGGAACGAATTCGCCACGTCTCTGAATCTTCCGCCGAAAAAAGTGGAAAGCCCTCCAAAGAAACCGGAGACGACGCCGAAAAAAGCGACAACCCCTCCGAAGAAACCCGCGACTTCTTCGAACAAATCTCCAGCACCTCCCAAAAAGCCCTAATTTCCCCGGCTCTCCAAACGTTTCCATCCCGCCACCTCCATGCTTTTCCGCTCCTTCATTTTCCTCGCAGCCAGCGCCGCTCTCGCACTCGCCGAGGACCGCGCGCCGGTCGAGCCGAAGTCGCTGCCCGCGCCTGATCAGCCGGTGGCTCCGGTGAAGCCGTCGGTGGAGAAGATCGATGAGACGCACTTCCGGATCGACACCATCACCTTCGACCAGAAGACCCGCGAGATCCGTTTTCCGGGGAAAGTGAACATGATCGAGGGCCTGCTGGAGTTCCTGCTGGTCCACGAAAACGGCAAGGTCCACGAGTCGCTGCTGATGACGGCCATCTCGCCCACCCAGCTCAATCTCGCGTTCACGCTGCTGCGCTATCCACCGTCGCGCGAACTCTATCCGCTGCCGAACGACCACGGCGGAGCGTCGAACGATTTCCCCGAAGTCCCTTCCGACGTGAAGGCGGCCGCCCGCATCGCCATCGACGTGGAGTGGAAGGAGGATGGAAAAGTCCGCCGCTTTCCCGCCAACGAACTGATCCAGCACACGGTGAAAAACACCTCCATGCCTGCCGGGCCCTGGGTCTATGGCGGATCCGAGTTCAGCGACGGCAAATACGCGCCTGAAACCTCGGGCGACATCATGGCCATTTTCCTGACAAACTCCGCGCTCATCCTTTACCCCGGCAGGGACGACGACAATGACGATGTCTGGACGCCCTATCCGAAACGCGTGCCCGCCACCGGCACCGACGTCACCATCATCATCACTCCTTTTTCAAAAGACAAACCGATCCCAAAACCATGAAACTTCTATCAGCCATCGCCATCCTCGGCACGGTTGTTTCCAACGCCGCCGAAAAAAATCCGAACCGCTACGAGTCCCTCAAACAGGAAATGCGGCAGTCGATCGCCCGCGGCAACGCGTGGCTCAAGTCCCAACAGAAACCCGGGGGAAACTGGGACGATGACGGACTCCCCGCGTTCACCGCGCTCGCTCTGACCGCCGCCGTCCGCGATCCGAATCTCGACCTCAAGGCTCCGTTTCCCGAGCACGTCGAAAAGGGCTTCAACTGGCTGCTCGCCCAACAGAAGGACGACGGCGGCATCTACAACCGCGGCCTGTCGGTTTACAACACCGCCACTTCCGTGACCGCGCTGGCGTCCACCGGTCGCGAAAACTACGACTCCGCGATCATCAAGGCGCGCAAGCACCTCATCGACAACCAGTGGGACATCGGCCAGAAGAAGGAAACGGACAACCTCAACGACGGTGGCGTCGGCTACGGTTCGAAAAACGACCACACCGACATGTCGAACACCTACCTCGCCATCGAGGCGCTCGCACTGTCGAAGAAAGTCATCGAAGACGGCAAACACGGCGACCAGCCCGACCTCGACTGGGGCGCGGCTGTGAAATTCCTCTCACGCTGCCAAAACCTCGAAGGCAGCAACGACCAGACTTGGGCGTCCAGCGATCCGAAAAACAAGGGCGGCTTCATCTATGCGCCGGGCGAATCGAAGGCCGGTGAGGACAAGCTGCCGGACGGCCGCACCGCTCTGCGTTCGTATGGCTCCATTTCCTACGCCGGCCTGCTTTCCTTCATCTACGCCAAGCTCACTCCGGACGATCCACGCGTCGCAGCGGTGAAGGAATGGCTCGGGAAAAACTACACCGTTAGTGAGAACCCCGGCATGGGCGCGCAGGGCATCTATTATTACTATCAGACCATGTCCAAGGCGCTCGCCGCCGCCAACATCGACACCCTCAGGCTCGAAGACGGCAAGGAAGCCGACTGGCGCAAGGACCTCGGAGAAAAGATCCTCGCCGGCCAGCGCGAGAACGGCTCGTGGGCGAACGACAACGGCCGCTGGATGGAGTCGAACCCGATCCTCGTCACCGCCTACACCGTGATGTCTCTGGAGCAGATCTATCACTCAATTCCGGAGAACTGATGCGGTTCCTCGCGATCGCTTTTCTAGCAACACTCCGCCTCTCCGCCGCGGTGGTGGAGGAGGGCGTGACCTACGCGGGAGTGAAATTCCGCGTGGTCCGGCTGGAGCCGAAGCAGGTGGGCATCGCTTGGAAAGATGCGGGCGGCACTCCCTATCGAAGTTTCGACCGCGTGCAGGCCGCTTTCGCGAAACAGGGAAAGACCGTGAGGTTTCTCATGAACGCCGGGATTTTCGAACCAGGTGGAATTCCCAGCGGACTCCACATCGAAGGCGGCAAAACCCTCCGCCCGCTCAATCTGGCGGATGCTCCGGGGAATTTCTTTTTCAAGCCCAACGGCGTCGGCACATTCGGCGCGAATGGTGCGTTTGTCGGGACCTGCGCGGCTTGGCAGAAACTTCCGCTGGGAAAAGAATCGTGGGGCATCCAGTCCGGGCCGATGTTGTTGATCGACGGCCAACGCCATCCGGCATTCAGGGAAGGTTCGGCGAGCAAACTGCATCGCAACGGCGTGGGCATCGATGACAAAGGGCGGTTTGTCTTCGCGATGACGGACAAGGGACAGGACGTGAATTTCTGGGACTTCGCCGGGCTGTTTCTGAAACTCGGCTGCAAGAACGCGCTTTTCCTCGATGGCGAAATTTCGCAAATGATCGTGAACCCGGACAAACCGGTTTCGAGCAACCAGTTCGGAGTCATGTTCGTGGTGGCGGAGTAGGCTACGCATCTCGCATACGACACAAGGTAAGCCAATACCCATCCAAGGTAAGGCAACGCACCCCCAAGGTAAGCCGATATGCGTCCAAGGTGAACCGATGCGCACCCAAGGCGAACCGATGCGCACCCAAGGCAGACCGGTACGCATCCAAGGTGAACCGGTACACGTCCAAGGTAAACCGATACGCATCCAAGCCGGATCGATCCTTGATTCATCACCCCGAAGTCGGGAGAATTCCGCACCAATGACCACCCACACCGCGCCACTCACGCCCGCTCAAGTGGTCAAGCTCCGCGAGGCGCTGGAGCGGCTGGGCTATGATTTCGAAACGAAACCCTACGCCATTTTCGCCGCGCGCAAGGGCAAGCTGAACGTCATCGTTTACGAAAAAGGGCCGAAGGTGCTGATCCAAGGCAAGGAAACGGAGGACTTCATTCGCTTCACGCTGGAGCCGGAGGTGCTCGGCGAGGCGCGGCTGGGGTATGAGGAAATCTTGGAACCTGACAAATTCGAACCGCATTTCGGGATCGACGAGAGCGGCAAGGGAGATTTTTTCGGACCACTCGTCATCGCCGGCGCCTACACCGACGCGACCATCGCCCGGCGGCTGATCGAGGCGGGCATCATGGACTCCAAACGGGTCACCAGCGCCGCCCGCATCCGCAAGCTGGCGGCGATCATCAAGGCGACGCCCGGCTGCACTACGGCCGTGATCTGCATCGGACCGGAGCGCTACAATTCGATGTTTGCGTCGTTCAGGAACCTGAACCGGCTGCTCGCCTGGGGTCACGCCCGCGCCATCGAGTCGCTGGCGGCCGCCCGGCCGGACTGCCCGCGCACGCTGAGCGACCAGTTCGCCCGCCCGGAAATCCTCCAGCGCGCGCTCAAGGAAAAGGGCCTCACCCTCCAGCTCGAACAACGCACCAAGGGCGAATCCGACACGGCCGTGGCGGCCGCTTCCATCCTCGCGCGCGAGCGTTTCATCGACTGGATGGACAAGGCCTCGGCCTCGCTGGGCATCAAGCTGCCGCTCGGTGCCTCGGACGCCGTGGTGGAAGCTGGAAAGGCCTTGGTGGCACGTGACGGAACGGACACGTTAGCAAAATATGCGAAGCTCCATTTCCGGACATCCCACGCGGTTTTGGGGACGACTCCGCCGGGGCACCCGGAATCGGACTAACTAACAAGCACCGCGAATTGTCGAAAATGATGGACTCGTTGACGTTCAATCACCTGCATTTGGGATTTTTCTTCACAATTTCTGACGTTTCTTTAGTCAATGGCACGGAAATCGCATCAATTGTAACGATTTTTGTCGGGACAAAACTAACCAGCAGGTTACATAATCCCTTCGTTTTCCAACACTTCTTACCGCCCCCTCTTCCCATGGCCACCATCACCAAGCGCGAACTCGTTATCAAAATCACCGACAAACTCGGAGCCAAGGGCCTTGAAATCACCCAGCAGGACGTGCTCGAAGTCGTGCAGACCCTGATTGACGAGATCACGGACTCCCTCTCCCAAGGCGACACGGTGGTCATGCGCAATTTCGGAGCCTTCCAAGTCCGCGAGATGAAGGCGAAGATCGGCCGCAATCCCAAGGATCCGGACAAGGACGTGCCAATCCCCGCCCGTGCCGCCGTCAAGTTCAAGCCGGGCAAAGAGATGAAGGAAAAGGTCGCCACGACGCTCCAAGTCATCCGCGAACGCAAATAGTCCGCGCCTGTCCGCTGTGATTTCATTCTGGAAAAACCCACTTTCCCGCCTCGCTCTCCTCTGCGGAGTGCTGTTTCTCGTGCTGCCGTCCTGCGGCGGCTACCATGGCTACATGACCCGCGGCTACTCCGAGCGCGGCCAGCATTACCAGCCGATGAGCGTCGATCAGGCGCTGGACTATGAGGAAACCGGCACCTGCTCGTGGTATAACGAGTCCTCTTGGTTCGGCCTGAAACGCGGCAACACCTCGATTGGGGAAAAAGTGATGCCGTGGGACGTGATCGGCGCCCACAAGACGCTTCCCCTGCCCTGCGTCGTCAAGGTCACCAACGTCGAGAACGGAAAATCCACCAAGGTCCGCATCAACGACCGCGGGCCGTTCATTCCGGGACGTTTCCTCGATGTTTCCCCCCGCGCCGCGAGGCAGCTCGGATTCTACGGCGACGGCCTCGCCACCGTGCACGTGAAGGTGATTTCGGTCGGCGACGGCTCCTACAAACGCAAGAAGCGCGGCTGGTTCTTCTTTTTCTAAAATGCCCATGAAACCACTCATCGCTCTCGCCGCCTCTCTCGCTCTTGTTTCCTGCGCCACCATCGCCCCACCTGCGGCTCACGGAACGGTCGATCACGTCGTCCTGATGTGGCTCAAGCGCCCGGGAAATGCCGCCGACCGCCAGACACTTCTAGCAGCGTGCACCGATCTCCGCGTGATCCCCGGCATCAAGTTCCTCGATTCCGGCACCGCCCTCGCCAGCGAACGACCGGTGGTCGATGATTCGTTCGACGTCGGCCTGACTGTTCGTTTCGATTCCGCGAAATCCCTGCACGCCTACGAGACCGACCCGCGCCATGTGAAGAAGGTCAACGAAGTGCTCAAGCCGCTGACGAAGAAGATCGTGGTTTACGATATCGTGCGGTGAGGTAGATTGGCAAACGCCATGCCCGACTACATTCCTCCCGCCTGCGACAGATGCGGAGCGGCGGACGCCCCTAACCGGCTCTTTTACGCGACGCTCGGTATTTCCGAAAACCTGTGTGATGGGTGCCACTCGCAGCGGCATTGGCCATTCGCAGAATCAGCGGAAGGAGTGAGGAAGGTGGGCACCTGCCAATATTGCGGGGGCATGCCCAGTTGCGGCGGGACGGATACGTTTGAAATGATGCTCGGAGGAGGCCAGAAATTTTGGCAAATGTGCTCCTCTTGTTTCACCGAGCATCACAAGGTGTATTTTGAGAAACTGACGGAGGAATTGGTCGGTTCAAAAATCGATGTTCCTGAAAACCACGGATTGGAAACGTCTTTAGAAGAAGCAAAACTCAATGCACTGTTGGCCAAACTTGTGGAGTTTTCCAAAATGCTGTCCCCGGAACAACAGATCGCCACGATCAAGAAGGTTAAAACTGAGATCGAAAATCACATGAGTCGCTTTGTTGCCGAACGGAATCTATGACCGCAAGCTCACAAGCTTGAACGAGCAATTTCTTCCAGAAGGCCAGAATCTAGCAGCTTTCCATCGTTTGTTTCCGGGCTTGAACAACCGGGACATCCGCCCGCAGACTCCGCCCGCTCTCCGCGAGCGCTTTCCTTATGTCCAATTCTCAAGAAATCCGCGTTTTCGCCCCGGCCACGGTGGCGAACGTCGCCTGTGGTTATGACGTCCTTGGTTTCGCCATTGACTCTCCCGGCGATGAAATTGTCGTCCGCAACTGCGATAAACCCGGCCTCCACATTACCAAGATCACCGGCGACAACGGCAAGCTCCCGAAAAATCCCGCGCAAAACTGTGCCGGCGTCGCGGCCCTCGACCTGCTCAAGCACCTCGGCATGACCGACCGCGGCATCGAAATGGAGATCCACAAGAAAATGCCCTTCGGCTCCGGGCTAGGCTCATCGTCCGCCTCATCGGTCGCCGGAGCCTTCGCCGTGAACCAGCTCATCGGCAATCCGCTCAGCAAAAAGCAACTCCTCCCCTTCGCCATGGCCGGCGAGGCTTCGGCCGACGGTGCCTGGCATGCGGACAACGTCGCGCCCTGCCTCTTCGGCGGCATCGTTTTCATCCGCTCGAATGTGGAACTGGATTTCGCCCAAATCCCCGCTCCGAAAAACCTCTGGGCCGCCGTCGTCCATCCGGACATCGAGATCCTCACCAAGGTCGCCCGCGAAATCCTGCCGAAGGAAATTCCACTCGAAAACGCTACCCAACAGATCGGCAACCTCGGCGGCCTGCTCTGCGGCCTGATCCAGGAAGATTACGGCCTCATTTCCCGCTCCATCCACGACGTCATCGCCGAGCCGCGCCGCCAGAAGCTCATCCCGGATTTCTACACCGCCAAGCGTGCCGCTATTTCCGCCGGCGCCCTCGGTTTCTCCATCTCCGGTGCCGGCCCCTCCGTCTTCGCCCTCTGCGAAGGCGAGGAAATCGCCCACAAGGTCGCCGCCGCCATCACCAAGGTCTTCGCGAATATCCCGCTCAACAGTCAGTCGTATGTCTCACGGATCAACCCGACGGGTGTGCATGTGATTGAAGGTTAGTAGCTCTATTTAAAGAAAGAGCAGGATGGCTTGCCCCTGAAAATTCAGCTTTAAACCTCGCTTTCACCGCCGTTTCAGCTACCTTCACTCCATGCCGTCCGAATCATGCGTCCGGGAAGAAATGCGCCAAACGCGCTTGAAGATGCAGTCCGCTACCTCCGAAGAGGCATGGGCGCAACACGACGCGGCCGAGAAAGCCTGCCTGAGCTTCGGTCAAAAGAACGAGCCCTCCTCCGCGAGTGGGCCGAAGCAGGAGACCGCATCTTTGACCAAGATCCGACGCTGACGCTCGACCGCCGCAAAGCCCACGGTGAACATGTGGTCGCTTTCGACGGAGAGACCAAAATCTGGTGGAAAACCACCCATCCCGGCAAAGCGGGCATAGGAGCCGAGTTCGACTATGAAATGCTCCCTCCGTTTTCGATCATCGGTATCTTCGCGCGGGAACTTCTACCCTCCGAATACCTTGCCCGAATGATTCTACAGAACCGGGAATTCAGCGACGACGTCCGTTTGGAAGGGTATCTCGATGCAACCGAACCCAGCATCATCGTCTCCCAGCCGAACTTCAAAGGTCAACCGGCCACCGCCGATCAGATGTCCGATCAAATATGCGATCTGGGCTACCATCCGCTTGGCAATCTCCAGATCGGGAAAAAGAATTCCATCTCTTTCTATCAACCGCACCGTCGCATCGCGATGTTCGACGCCCACCCCGGCAACTTCTTCCACGCGAACGAAATGACGATTCCAATCGATGGCATCATCGCGGAAATCACGGTGGATGCCGAGCATGAATGGCTTCTGGAACAGGTCACGGACTGACTTTTCCCCGCAGGATCAACCGAAGCTTGGCATTTCCTTTCCAGCATCCAATTCTTCCGCCCGCCGTGCTCTACCACTCCACCAACAACCCCGCCCACCGCGTCGATCTCAAGGAGGCGATCCTGCGCTCGCTGCCGCCCGACAACGGTCTCTACATGCCCGACACTCTGCCAGTGCTCGACAAGTCGTTCTGGAAAATCTGGCGGGAGCTGACATTCCAGGAAATCGGCATCGCGGTGGCGGATGCGTTTTTCGGCGAGGATGTTCCTCCGCAAGCGCTGGTGGACATCGTCGAGGGCACGGTTTCGTTCGATGCACCACTCGTCACGCTCGGACCGGGCGATCACATTCTCGAACTTTTCCACGGCCCCACCCTCGCATTCAAGGACTTCGGCGCGCGCTTCATGGCCCGCCTGATGGCTTGGCTCACCCGTGACGACGACCGCCTGCTCACCGTGCTCGTCGCCACTTCCGGCGACACCGGCGGAGCCGTCGCTTCGGCGTTCCACAACGTGCCCGGCACCCGCGTGATCATCCTCTATCCGAAGGGTAAGGTCTCCGGGCTTCAGGAAAAGCAGCTCACCGCCCTCGGTGGAAACATCACCGCGCTGGAGATCGATGGCTCGTTCGACGACTGCCAGACACTGGTGAAATCCGCTTTCCTCGATCGCGAGCTTTCGGAGCGGCTCAACCTCACTTCCGCCAACTCCATCAATCTCGCGCGCCTCGTCCCGCAGAGTTTCTATTACATCCACTCCGCGCGGCAGCTTCCGGAAAGTGTCACCCCCACTTTCGTCATTCCTTCGGGAAATTTCGGCAACCTCACCGCCGGCCTGCTCGCCATGCAACTCGGACTGGAAGTCGATCAGATGGTCGCCGCCACCAACCGGAACGACGTGGTGCCCGAATATCTGCAAAAAGGCATCTACACGCCACGCCCCAGCGTGCCGACCATTTCCAACGCGATGGACGTCGGCGCGCCATCGAATTTCGTCCGCATGCAGGCACTTTTCGGCGGATCATGGGAAGCCATGAAAACCAAGATCACAGGCATGACCTTCAACGACGACCAGACCCGCGCCGCCATCCGCGAGGTGAAGTCGCTCTACAATTACGAGATCGATCCCCACGGCGCGGTCGCCTGGCTCGCCGCCCGCAAGTGGCGCTCCAGCCATCCCGGCAGCGCCACCGTGAGTCTGGAAACCGCGCACCCCGCGAAATTCCCAGACGTCATGGAAGCCGAGCTCGGCGCAAACTGCGTCGAAATCCCCGAGCGTCTCGCCATCCTCGCCAACCGCGAGAAAGTGGCCATCAGCCTCCCCGCCGATCCACTCGTCTTCCACGGCTGGCTCCAGAGCGTTTCTTAAGTCGCAGCAACCGTGGCTGCCGCGTCTCGCGGCAGGCCGTTGTGGTGGCGTCTCGCCTCCATCCCCCATCTTTTAATTTGCGCGGACGGCTTTCCACGCGGATGGAACGCGCACGGGAGGAAGTTCCCCGAACCCCTCCTATCAACCATCCACTAACTAAAATCATGTCAGCCAAAGATCTCTCCAAGGAAGCCCCTACCAGTCCCCGCGTCCGCACCGGCGGTTACGCCATCCTCGCCCGTACGGCGGACAAAGGCCGCGCCGATATCGCAGGAAACATTGGCGGCTATCACTTCGACTGCCCGCTCGACAACTACCTCTTCGGCTTCAAAGGCGTGGACGGAGCCGATGTGAGGAAGCTTCTGGAAGACGGATCCAGCAATGACGAAGTGGCCGCATGGCTCGATGCGAACGGCACTCCGAAATCCGCTGAGGAAGTCACCGCCTGGTCCGACACCGTCGAAGCAGCCCGCCCCTACGACATCCCGGACAAAAAAGATTGGTTCATCGGCGTCTGCGCGGAAGCCGGTGTCGATCCCGCCACCAGCACCCTGTTTGACTACCTCGAAGCCGACGACAAGGTGAGCTTCGCGAGCTGACCCGCCACGGCATCCGTGCATATCAAATCACCAACTCCCGCCCTGCGGCTGGCAGCGAGGAAACGCCCTAACGGCTTCCCCGTCATGAGCCAGCGCTGGGCGGGTTTGTTGTTCCTGCACTGGCCGGTCGATCCGACGATCATCCAGGCACGCCTGCCGGAAGGCTTGTTCGTGGACACCCACAAGGGACAAGCGTGGCTGGGAGTCGTGCCGTTTTTCATGGAAAAAGTGAGGCCGGTGATGCTCCCCACAATTCCCCGGCTGTCGTGGTTTCTCGAACTCAACGTCCGTACCTACGTGCATGACGCCGCCGGAAATCCCGGAGTATGGTTCTTCTCGCTGGATTGCAACCAGCCGGTCGCCGTCGAGATCGCCCGCTACCTTTTCCACCTGCCCTACGAGCACGCCTCGATGCAGTCGGTCTGGCGGGGAAATGAAATCGACTACCGCTGCCGGAGGAAAACACAGTTCGCCAGACCCGCCGCCTACCGCTATCAGACTCCCGCCTCCGCCGCGCCTGCGGAGGAGGGATCGCTGGAGTGGTTCCTCATCGAGCGCTATCTGTTATTTTCCACGAAACGGGACGGCAGCCTCCACGGCGGACGCGTCCATCACGCGCCCTATCGGATCGCTCCGGCGGTTTGTCACGAATGGTCCGCTGAGCCGCTGCGGATGAACGGCTTTGCAAGACCCAAGTGCCCGCCGCCGTCGATGCTCGTCGCGGAACCGGTGGACGTGCTGGTTTTCCCGCTGAAATAGGGCGTTCTCCCGGAGTGCGGCACGCTCTGCTGCCGCCACCGGTGGATGGAAGCTCTGCTCCATGCGGTGCGGAGCTCTTCCTCTTCCCTCCAATCATTCCACGACCGCCCGAAGAGCTCCGCACCGCATCCAGCAGAGCTGAAACTACCAAGGGGCGCGAGCAGAGCTTCACGCACTCCGGGGGCAGACTATGCCTTCGGCAACTTCTCCCGCGACTGCACGGCATCCTGCATCGCCTCAAGCTGGATCTGTTGGATCTCCATCAGGCGGGTGGCCTGTTGGTGGAGCAGGTAATCGATCTTCTCGTGCAGGTGTCGGATTTCCAACTCCGCTTTGAGGTTCACCTTGTAGTCGTTTTCCGCCCGGCGGCGGTCGCGCAGCTCCTGCCTGTTCTGGCTCATCATGATTACCGGTGCCTGCATGGCGGCGAGACAGGACAGCAGGAGGTTCAACAGGATGAACGGATAGGGATCGAAGCCCTTGTTCGCCAGAAAAACGGCGTTCAGAATGATCCAAACCGCCATGACCGAGGCGAAGGTGATGATGAACGTCCAGCTCCCGCCGAACTCGGCGATCTTGTCGGACAAACGCTCGCCGAAAGTCGAGCGCGCGTCCTCCTCGTCCTCGTCCGGCAGGTCACTGACGATCTCATGGTTGTGCAGGCTCGTGATCACCTCCTCATCGAGCTTCGTCAGCTCGCCAAGCTGGCCGGTGAGCAGGGTGCGCACATACTCGATGCGCGCCGCGTTCACCACTTCCGTGCCGACCAGCGCCTGTTCCGGCAGATCCGGATATTGTTTCCGGATGACATCAGCCACGTTCGGACGGATGGAAACGAGCGGCACCAGTTTCCTTGCCGGATATTGTTTTCCGGTGGCCGCGCAGGCTTTGGTGAGGGATTGGGTGGACATGGATGTTTGTTTCAAAGCCACTTCATCCGCCGGAACAGGTAGAGCTGGGCGACGGCGATGACGAGCATCACGATCATCAGGGCGACGTAACCATACGGGTGATAGAGTTCCGGCATGTTGAGCGGCAGCGGTTTTCCGTCCTTGGTTTCAGGGGCGAAATTCATGCCGTAGACGCCAACGAGGAAAGTGAGCGGGATGAAGACGGAGGTGATGACGGTGAGCACGCGCATGACCTCGTTGGTCCGCAGGCCGACGCTGGAATGATAGAGTTCCATCAGGCCGGCGCTGACCTCGCGGTAGCTTTCGACGAGGTCCATGAGCTGGACGGTGTGGTCGTAGCAGTCGCGCAGGTAGATCTTGGTGGTCTTGGCGACGAAGATGCTGTTGTCGTGCAGCAGCGAGTTCACCACATCGCGCATCGGCCAGACGAAGCGGCGGAGCTGGGTGAGACCGCGTTTGTGCTCGTGGAGGGTTTGCACCATGTCGCGGGTGGGATTGTTGAGCAGGCGGCTTTCCAGCTCGTCGATGTCCGCGCCGATCTTTTCCAGCACGGGATAGTAGTGGTCGATGATGGAATCCAGCAGTGCGTAGGCAAGGTAATCCGCCTTGGCTTTCCGGATATTCCCGCGGCCGGAGCGGATGCGGTCCCGCACGTGCTCGAAGACGTCGTATTCGGGTTCCTGCTGGATGGTGATCAGGAAATTCTCCCCCAGGAACATGCTCACCTGTTCCCCGCAGAGATCGAGTTCCACATCATGATAGACCATCTGCGAGACGATGAAGAGATAATCCTCCCCCTCCTCGGATTTCGGACGTTGGCCGGTGTTGAGGACATCCTCCAGGGCCAGCGGGTGGATTTTGAAATGCGTGGCCAACGCCTCCAGCGTCTCGATATCACCCAATCCGTCCACGTTGATCCACGTGACCATCCGGCTGTCCATTTGGGAAAAAACCTCGGCAACGCTGGAGCATGCCCGCTCCTCGAAATGATTCAGATCGTAGGAAATCACATGGATCTTCGCCTTCTGCGCCTTTCCTTCCACCAGATGCGGAACGAGCGTGGCCGGCGAGGATCCCGGTGCGGAAATACGCTTCTTGAACATGCGCGGATGAAACAACAGCAACGCCGGACTGGCGAACCAAATGTGCGCTCCGTCAGGCCGCCTCGGCGATGACCAGCACCTCGGCGAAAGGAATATCGGCGAGCAGGGCGAAGGCATTGTGGCGGGTGAGGCGCGCGCGGGTGGCGGCGGGGCTGGCCATGCCGCAGAGGAAGCGGGCGAGCTGGCGCGGGGTGGCGAGCGCGGCGTGTTTCTGATCGACGAGGTCTTTCACAAGGCCGAGCTCCTCGTTGGTGGCGCGACGGTATTTCGGGCGCTTGATGGTTTTCGCGGGGACGCCGCGGCAGCGGTCGCAGTGGCCGCAGGGTTGTTCCAGTTTTTCGCCGAAGTGTTTCGTCAGATAGGCGGTGAGGCAGCCGCGCTGGGAGGAGATGGCAAGAACCTGGCGCAGGCGGTCGAGGTCGGACTGCTCGCGGGTTTGGAATTTTGCGACGAGCGAGGCGGTGAGGATTTTCAACTCTCCCGGATCCTTTTTCATGCGGTAGGCGTGGCGGACGCCTGAGACGGTGAGGATAATATCGCCCGCTGCCTGGAGATCGTTGAGAATGGCGACGATTTTCTCACGGGTGGTGGAAAAATCTACGGCGAGCTTGTCCGGATAGAAGTACCACCACCAGCGTTTCATTTCGCCGGCGTCGAGCAGGCGCTTGAGGAGCTTGCGTTCGGAGGGCGAGCGACCGGCGAGGATTTTCTCCTCTGGGCGCAGGAGTTTGGCGCGGTAGGTGGCGTAGTGGCTGCCGGTGGCCTCGATGATGCCGTCGATTTCCAGATAGGTCATGACGGTGGCGATGACCGTGGGGCGGATGTCGCAGACGGTGGAGAGTTCGTAGGGCGAGACGTCGAACCTGTCGCCGAGGCGGAGCACGCGGTCGATGAGGTTGCCGAGGGCGCGGGGCGACGGGGTGTCCGAGTGGATGAAATTTTCCAGCACCGTGAGATCGTCGCCACAGGCTAACATCTCACAGGTGGCGTGCTGTCCGTCACGACCGGCGCGGCCGATTTCCTGGGTGTGGTTTTCGAGGCTCTTCGGGAGGTTGTAGTGATAGACGGCGCGGATGTTGGATTTGTCGATGCCCATGCCGAACGCGATGGTGGCGACAATGATGCGGGTGTCACCTTTCATGAACGAGCTCTGCGCATCGGCGCGGAATTCGGCGGGCAGCCCGGCATGATAGGCGCGGGAGGAGAGGCCGTTTTTGGCGAGAAAGGTGGATACTTCCTCGGCGGTTTCCTGGCGGGTGACATAGACGACGGCGGGACCATCGACTGCGGTGAGTTTTTCCAACAGAAGTGACTTCCGCTCGGCGGCGGTGCAGGGAGTGACGCGAAGGTCGAGGTTCGGCCGGTGAAAACTGAGCTGCACGTGATCGGCCGTGGCGATGCGGAACGCCTTGCGGATGTCGCGCGCGACTTTGGGCGTGGCGGTGGCGGTGAGGCAGAGGACGCGCGGGACTTTCAGAGTGCGGCAGAGTTTCGCGAGCTTGAGGTATTCCGGGCGGAAATTGTGGCCCCACTCGGAAATACAGTGCGCTTCGTCGATGGCGGCGAGCTGGATGGGCAGGCGTTTCATGCGCTGGCGGAAAGCTTCGTTGGCGAAGCGCTCGGGCGCGATGTAGAGGAGTTTCAACGTGCCGGCATCGAGCCGGGCGTAAACGTCGCGGACCTGCTCGGCATCGAGCGTGGAATCGAGCCGGGCGGCGGCGATGCCCTTTGCATTGAGCGCGTCCACCTGGTCTTTCATCAGCGCGATCAGCGGGGAAACGACGAGGGTGAGGCCATCGAGCATCAGCGCGGGGACTTGGTAGCAGAGCGATTTTCCCCCGCCCGTCGGAAAAACCGCGAGGGCTGACCTGCCTTCCAAAAGCGCGCGGATCACCGGCTCCTGGCCCTCGCGGAAGGACTCGAAGCCGAAATTGACGCGGAGGGTTTCAAGCACGCGGGAGTTTCCCGCGACGGGATGCCGGTGACAAGGCCGGAAAGAATCGCCACGCAGCGTGTTGGGACTTGGCAATCGGGGCCGCCCGGCCAAAATCCACGCATGTTCAGCGCCAGCAAACTCACTCCGGAACAAAAAGAAGCCCTCAAATTGTGGGCCGCCGAAGGAGCCACCATGTCCGATCTCCAGCGACACCTGAAGGACGACTTCGGCCACACGCTCACCTACATGGACACGCGTTTTCTCATCCTCGACCTCGGGATCGAACTCGTCGAGCCCGCCAAACCGCCGGAGAAAAAGGAGGAAAAACCCGTGCTCGTCCCGACCGGCAAAGTCACCACCACCATGGATTCACTGACGTTGCCCGGCGCGATGGTCAGCGGAAAAGTCACCTTCAGCGACGGCGAAACCGGCATCTGGATGCTCGATCAAACCGGTCGTCCCGGGCTCGATCCCGACACGGCCGGCTACAGCCCGACCCGCGAGGACATCATGGAATTCCAGACCCAGCTCCGCGACCTGATCCAGAAAAGCGGCCTCTGATCCGGCGCCCCACCGACACAAACCGGCTTGGGCGGCGTTAACCTCGTGAAACATGCCCAGCCAGGTCCGTCAATTTTCCCTCTACGCGCTGGCGCTGGCTGCCCTCGTTTCCGGGTGCAAACCGCCGCCGTCCGCGAAGACCGGGGCCCCGAAACCGGCGGCACCTGTTGCCGATACCAACCTCGCCCCGCAGCTCGCCGCCGCCCGCGTGGACGCGGCGAAAACCAAATCACCCGATGAAGCGCTCGCCCTGCTCGTTTCCGCGCTAACAGTCGATCCGCAGTCCGAGGAAGCCCGCGCCGCCATCGACAAGATTTTATCGGAAACCACCTGGAACTGGCCCACGCTCACGCTCGACCACCACCTGCCCATCGATCAGGTTGCCTTCGCGTCTCCGTCCTCGCTCTGGGTGAGTCTTTCCGGAGATGCTAACACGACCGTGCTCTGGGATCTCGAAAGCCTGAAGGTCACGAACGTCCTGTTTCCCACTGACAAGGACCCGACACGCGATCTCATCTTCGACCCCAGCCACCAATCGGTCGTCGTCCGGCGTGGCTCGGTGAACCTGCTTTGCAACGCCCGCACGCTGAAGCCGGTGCGCGATCTCGGCCCGGTGCCCGATTTCCTAACGCCCTCCGCTGTGATCGCTTTCTCTCCCGAAGGACTGTTAGTCACGCATCCGTCCTTTGTCTCCGAGCAGGACCATTCGATCGTCTGGCACATCAAGGATGCCGCGTCTGGAGAAATCATCCGCTCTTCGGATCCACTCCCGGAGAGCGCCCCTCACCCGCTCGCCGCGTATCTGGACCGTCGGGAACTGCGCGTGCTGAATGCCGACGGAAGTCTGATGGAAATGCCGCTCTCGCCGGTGGAGCCGATCGTCCACACGCCGCCTAAGAGTCCCGCCAACCTGCTGAACGCACAGTTTGCCGCTGATGGAAATGCCGCGCTGACGCTTCAGGAACAGGGCCCCCATCTGCCGCCCGTTCAGGCGAAACTGGTATTCGGCGGGAGTGAGGACACATCGCTCACGCCACAATCGCTCGCCGAACACTTTCCATGGAGCCAGCATCCTAACATATGGAACGGGCTGATGAACAACACCGCGCAGGCAGGCTTCCGGATCAACGGGCAGCAGTTGGACATCCTCTCCTCACCGCATTCGCCACTACGCGCGGCAACAGACATCACTGCCGCCGCTTTCTCGAAAGACCGGGTGATCATCGGAGAAAAAAACGGCACCCTCGCCATCCACCGCCTGCTGCCGCTGCCAGTGAAATCCAGCGTGTCGGGCAAACCCGCCACCATCGACGCGGCATCCCTAACTGCCATTCAACAGCTCGCCGAAGCTGTTGCAGGCACCCGCTACGACGTGAAAGAACGCAGCTTCACCCGTTTGGGTGCCGATGAACGCCTCAAAGCCCTCAACGCCTGCGCCATGGACTCCATTCACGGCATTTTCCCTGATCTGGAATTCCGTCCGCTCGTCGACGCCATCCAGGCCACTGAAACCCGCCACGCCACTCCCGAAGCATTGCTTCCGCTTTGGAACCGCCTCGCCCTCGCCGATGCGGGTGGAAAATCATGGCCGTCCATTCTATCACTTTCCAAGGACCTCGAAAAAACACCGTGGTATCAGGAACTCACTGCCGCCGTCATCAGCCGGACGGCGGAAAAACCGACGGACTCGGAATGGAACGCCCCGGTGCGGATGGAGAAGGTCTTCGATTCTGCGGAAACGGCGGACATTCTAGCAGCCATCAACGCCGCCGGGGGAAAGGGCCCCGGTGCCGCCGCCGCGCTCTCGCTGGCGCTCGCTTCCGTCCATCCCGAATGGATCGAGGCATGTCTGTCCAAAGCCACTGATCTGCCGCCGGTCTTGCGGAAGATCGCGAAGTCGCGCATCGCCTGGCTGGAGAACCGCAAGGCGGACGCCCTTTCCGTCTGGCCGGAACTTTTCCCGACTCTGGCGGAAATCCGGCTGCGCGAGGATTGGGAGGGCTGGGAGCAGGCGGATTTCTCACCCGCTCTCGAAAAACTCCGCCAGTGCGCGAACGACGAACTCACCGCAGTCGAAGTCCCGGAAGATTCGACACCCGAGCAACGCAAGGCGGTCGCCGCCCGCCTCAGCGATCCGGCAACCCTAGCAACGATCGGCCGCAACCGTTTCGCCAATGCCTGTCTGAAAGCCGCGCTCGCGATGTCCGCTTTCAAGGAGGACAAGGAAGCCACCTTCGAACTCGCCGCCCGCGCCCGCGAACTCGGCGCAGCGCCCGAACCCTGTCTGCGGGCCGAGGCACTGGCCCTGACCGCACTCGGCGACTACAAGGAAGCCCACCCGCGCTGGATCGAACTCATCACCGAGCATCCGGTGGAAACCCACCTGCCCGGCGACTATGCGGAGGCCGCCTACACCGCCTTCGAAAACGCCGATCCGCGGCAGGCGATGGAAATTCTAACAACCGGCATCCACCGCTATCCGCAGGATGCGAACTTCGCCCTGCGCGCCGGATGGGTCGCGCTTCTGACAGGAAACCCGGAACGAGCCTATCAGTTTCTCCAGGCCGGGCAGCGCATCGGCTTTCCACACGAGAAACTGGAGAACGCCACCGCCCTGCTGGCGATCGCCGCCGCGCAGAACGGAGCGAACGACGACGCAACCGTCTATTTCAAGGACCTGCTAAAGATCTCATCAGATTGGGAAAACCCCGAAACCATCGAGACACTCGACTGGCCGGAGGAACTGAAAGCGACGCTGCGGCAGCTCGCATGGTGAGAGGAATCAGGCGAGGTCCTTCACCTGCACCTGAGCCCACCATTCCTTGAAGGAATTGATGAACACGTTGTGATCGGGATCCACCTGATAGGCGTCGTGCTCCTCGATAGTGGCGAACTGCATCGTCAGCGCGTAGTCCCAGGATTGGTCGATCACCGGACGGATCATGACTTTGGCAGGCACCGCCCAGCGGCCGCCCTTGACGAGACCGATTTTAAAAAGCGAGTCGAGGCCCTGCTCGAAAACCGCCTTGTCCGCGGGATTCTTGAATTCGTCCTTCAGCCAGAAATATACGTGGTGGTCCATGCCGTATGGAAATAGCGGCCGAGAATACGGACCGCAAGTCCGATCCCATCCCACCCACTCCATGATCCGCCTGATTTTCCTGCTGTCCGCCCTCACCGCATTCGCCGCTGCGGACGACTCGATCCAACAGGCCGAGATGGGCCGGATCTGGCTGCGGGTTCCCGCAGGATCCGCACCGCTTGTGGACGTGCGCGTGTCGTCCGGCAGCGCGCGGGCGGCGCACTGGGCGCAGGGCGCAACCGACCACGAGCAGGTGACGGATGTCAATTTTCCCATCCGCTGGTGGTCGTGGAAGGAAATCACCATCCGCTTCACGCCCACGCAGGATGAGATGGTGAATTTTGTGCTCAGCGGAGCATGGTCGGATGGAAAGGACGGAAAACCGTTCCGCAAGGAAGTTCTGTGGGACGAGGTTCGCGCCAGTGGGACGGAAATCAAAAACGGTGGATTCGAAACCCGATCCGGCGACGGACCCGACTCGTGGAAATCGCAGCAAGCTCCTTATCCGGCAGCCGGCGACTGGCCGCTCGCCGGGGCGGAGGCCGCCGAGGGAAAGTCCGTGGCCGCGACGTGGCACGACCGCCCGCTTTCCCAAACCATCGCCGTGAAGGCCGGGCAGCCGGTCACTCTAACACTCCAGGCGAAGGCAGCGACGCTTCCCGGCTTTGTCAGTCCGAAACTTCTCGGAAAAGACACGCCAGCCCACAAGGCCGCCGCCAGCCTCAAGCGCGGCATGAATCTTGGAAACTGTTGGGAAGCCCCCCCGCCCTACTCGTGGGGCATCCGCTTCACGACGGAGGACATCGACCGTATCGCCGCTGAGGGCTTCGACCACATCCGCGTGCCGGTGGCGTGGCATTTCTATCTGAAGCAGACCGGTGCCGGGCTTGAGATCGATCCGGCACTGCTATCCGATCTGGAGCCCGTGCTGCGCCGCGCGTTGGAAAAGAAGATGCACGTCCTCTTGGATTGGCATCATTTCAACGACCTGACGAGCGATCCTGCAGCGAACCGCGAGCGCTTCGTAAAGGTTTGGGAAACCATCGCGCGCCATTTCCAATCGTGGCCGCCCGAGCTGTTTTTCGAGCTGCTGAATGAACCACGCGACGCTCTGACCACCGAAGTGCTCAACCCGATCCAGGCGGACGCCATCGCCGCGATCCGCAGAATTTGTCCGGAACGCATCATCATCCTCAGTCCCGGCAACTGGGGCGATATCCGCGAACTCGGGAAACTCCGCCTGCCGGATGGCGACGACCGTCTGATCGTCACCGTCCATTGTTATGAGCCGTTCTATTTCACCCACCAGCGGGCCGGTTGGGTGCAGCTCCGCGATTTGAAAGGGCTCACCTTTCCCGGACCACCACAAACACCGCTGGAGATTCCCGCATCTTTCCAGGACAACGTGGGCGTGAAGGATTTCATCACGGGCTACAACACGCTCCCGACCGAACAGAATCCGTGTTCGCCCGCGGCCATCATCGAGCTTCTCGATCTGGCGCGCGAATGGTCGGACCATTTCGGCAGGCCCGTGCATCTGGGGGAATTCGGCAGCATCAATTCCATCGAGCCCGTCAGCCGCGCGCGCTACACCCGGGAAGTCAGGGTCCAAGCGGAGGCCCGCGGCATCCCATGGACACTGTGGGATTGGAAAGCGACCTTCGGATATTGGAACACGTTGAAAAACGAAACGGTTCTCAAGGACGCGCTGTTTGGGAATTGATCGAGCGCTCGATACAGTCACGGCAGATGCAGGACTTCATTTTCATTTCCTGCGGCACCGACTCCAACAGCCCGGATGGGATTTCGACGCGGGCGCACCAGCATCCGCCCTGCTCGTGCATTTGGCAGAGATTCGGTTTCCCGCACAACGGGCACTGGCTTTCGTCGCATTCCTGAGGCATTTTTCCGGTGGCCCAGTCTGCATGGATCCGCGCCTCGGGCAAACGCCGCTTTCGCATGAAAATCCTCGTCACCGCATTCGGCCCCTTCGACGGACGTCTGGAAAACGCATCGTCGCTGGCGTTGCGCGGACTGATGGAAATTTTCCCGCAACTGCGGACGAGGATCCTGCCGGTGGATTCGGTCGTCGCTCCCGCGCGGTTGAGACAGGCGCTGAAAACGATCCGCCCGGATGCGCTGGTCATGCTCGGCGAAGCGGCGGGCAGCCGTGAAATCCGGTTGGAAACCACCGCATGGAACGAGCTGGATTTCCGCATTCCCGATATCGCCGGACGGCAGCCATCTCTACGGCCGGTCGTCGCCACCGCGCCGGCGAGCCTTTCGTCCACGCTGCCGTTGGAGGCCATCCATCAGAAACTAACGAAACTTGGACATGGGGTTCGTTTCTCCGACGACCCCGGACGCTACCTCTGCAACCAGGTGTTTTTCACCGCCCGGCATTTCCTCGATATCGGAAATATCCCCTGCCCTGCCGGCTTCATCCACCTGCCACTGGCACGGGACTATCCTACGGAGCGGGCGGTCGCCGCGCTGGCCGGGTTGATTGGAGCCCTTTGATCCGATATTTCGTTTGCGGCGCTCCGTCCGCCCCCTAAGATCCTCCGCAATCCCGATGATCCGCCTGCTCCTTTTCCTACTCACGGCCGTCCCCGCTCTGGCACAGTTGCCCTCGGATATTTACAAATCCGTGCTGCGCATCGAAGTCGCCACCCAGACTCCGGATTACGAAACCCCGTGGAGCGCCGGACGCTTCAGCGGCGCGATCGGCACCGGCTTCATCATCGGGAAAAACAAGATCCTCACGAACGCCCACGTCATTTCGAACTCCCGCCGCGTGCTGATCACGGTTTACGGCAGTCCGAAAAAATACACGGCCAAGGTCGAATTCGTCGCTCACGATTGCGACCTGGCATTGCTTTCAATCGACGATTTCTCCGATCTCGACGCGTTTCCCGCCTTCGAATTCGGCACGGTGCCGACTCTGGAATCGCAGGTCCGCGTGATCGGCTATCCGGTCGGCGGCGAACGCCTTTCCGTTACCCGCGGCGTTGTTTCGCGGATCGATTTCCAACCCTACTCACACTCCCGCGCGGACTCGCACCTCGTCGTTCAGATCGATGCGGCCATCAATCCGGGCAACTCCGGCGGGCCGGTGGTGCAGGACGGCAAGGTCGTGGGCGTGGCATTCCAAGGCCTGCGCCAGGCGGACAACACCGGCTACATCATCCCGACGCCGGTGATCCGGCGTTTCCTCAAGGACATCGAGGACGGGCAGTATGACCAGTATGCGGACCTCGGAATCAACGAGTTTCCCCTTCACAATCCCGCGATGCGCAAGGCCTTCGGTCTTCCGAACGACGGCAAGGGCGTGCTCGTCACCAACGTCGTCCCCACCAGCTCGTGCGACGGCATTCTCAATCCCGGCGACATCCTCATGTCGCTCGACGGCCAGTCCGTGGACAGCGCCGGCATGATCACCATCGACGGCGAGAACGTGAATCTGAACGAAATCATCGAACGCAAGTTCGCCGGCGACAAGGTGGCGGTGCGCTTCCTGCGCAAGGGAGCCTGGAACGACGTCGAAGTCATCCTGAAACCGCTCCGCTGGTCGCGCATGTATGCCGTGCAGTATGAGAAAACGCCGCGCTATCAGGTTTTCGCCGGACTCGTTTTCCAACCGCTCGACACCAATCTGTTTGCCACCGCCAAGTTCGACGACATCAGCCTGCGCCGCCTCTACAGCGACTATGTGCCGAAGGGTCTGTTTGAAAAACATAAGGACGTCGTTGTGCTCACCCGCGTGGAGAGCGATCCGATCACCAGCCAGCTCGGTGATTTCACCGGCTTCGCGGTGAACAAGATCAATGGAGTGGAAGTCCGCGATCTGACACACGCGCACGAGCTTCTTTATCCGAAGGAAACGCCGGAGTTCTTCGTCATCGAGCTCTTCGGGGCCGAGCGCCCCGTCGTGATCCCCTCCGCCAATGTCGCGGCGGCGAACGACCGGGTGATGAAAAACTACGGCATCGACCAGTTGGAAAACCTTCAGGACTGATTCCATGCCCCGCGTCGGAATCGCCCTGGGCTCGAACCTCGGAGACCGCCTCACCAACCTTGAGGCAGCGCGGGAATCGCTGAGGGAAATCGCCACGCCCGGCGAGCCTTTCCTCACCGCTCCCGTCTATCAAACGGAACCGCTGCTTTGTCCGCCGGGCTCGCCGTTTTTTTACAACTCGGTGGTGGAGGTCGCTTTCGAAGGAGATGCCTTCGCGCTGTTGGAGCTGACCCAGGCGATCGAAAAGAAGCTGGGAAGAGTGGGGATCCATGAGCGGAACGCCCCGCGCGCCATCGATGTGGATCTGCTCTATTTCGGCGATGAGATCGTGGATACGGAAGAACTGGTGCTGCCGCATCCGAGAGTCAGTGAGCGGCGGTTCGTGCTCCAGCCGCTCGCTGATATCCGGCCGGAGTTGCTTCTGCCTGGGCAGACGAAATGCATCGCGCTTCTGTTGGCCTCGCTGGAATCCTATAAGCCACCGTTGATGCGGGTCTGAAAGTGGTCCGCACAGTCCTCGGTGCGGAATCTTGGTTCGCAGGATGGTCCTGCATCGATGGAAGAACCGCACAGGGGACTGTGCGGACCACTCTTGTTAGCGTTCGAGGAGGATTTCGTTACCGAGGACGACGAGATCCACACTGCCTCTCAGAGTCTGGTTGATGAAGGGAGTGTTGATGGATTTGGATTTCATGAACTCCGCGGTGAAGGTGGTTTCGGCTTCGGGATCGAAGAGGATCATATCGGCGGGTTGGCCGGCCTCGATGCTGACGGCGGGCAGGCCCATCAGGCGGCGCGGTTCGGCGCTGTAGCGTTTCACGACGAGGTCCCAGCCGAATTTGCCGGTGGCGACGAAGTGGTGATAGAGAGAGACGAGCGCGGTATCGAGCCCGGTGATACCGTTAGGCGCGCTGACGAAATCCTGCGATTTTTCGAACCGCGTGTGCGGTGCGTGGTCGGTGGCGATGAGGTCGAAAACGCCGTCGATGAGGCCCTGCAGCAGCCCATCGTTGTCCGCCTTAGTGCGGAGCGGCGGGTTCATTTTATAGTTCGTGTCGAAGTCGCCGATGTCCTCCTCGTTGAAAAGCAGGTGATGCGGGGAAACCTCGGCGGTGACCTTCACGTCGCCGCGGCTTTTCCACCAGCGGATCGTTTCCATGCCGAGCTTGCTGGAGACGTGCTGGATGTGGATGTGCGCGCCCGTGGCGTGGGCGAGGCGGATGTCGCGGTCGATGATGATCTCCTCGGCGCAGGCGGGCGAGCCCTTGATGCCCAACCGATAGCTGGTGACACCCTCGTTGAGCGCACGGAGTCCGGCGAGTTCCGGCACCTCACAATGGCTGGCGAAGAACATGCCGAACTCGGTGGCGTATTGCATGGCGCGCAGCAGGACGGATGGATCGCCCGTGGTGTCGCCATCGTCGGTCAGCATGACCACGCCGAGCGCGCGCATACCGTCGATGCCGGCGAGTTCCTTGCCATGGCGGCCCTTGGTGACGCAACCGGAGGTGTAAACGGGAATACGGGCGGTGCGTTTCGCGATGTCGAGCACGTTGGCCACGACGGTGGCGGAGTCGATCGACGGATTTGTGTTAGGCATCATGACCACACCGGTAATGCCGCCGTTGATCGCGGACTCGGTGCCGGTGGCGATGGTTTCCTTGCCCTCGAAGCCGGGCTCGCGGAAATGGACGTGGGCGTCGAACATGCCGGGCATCAGGATTTTCCCCTTGGCATCGATCACACGGGCATCCTCCCCGGCGGATAGATTTGATCCGACGCTCTGAATTTTTCCGTCGCAGACCAGCACATCGGCCTCGGTGAGTGACGGGGAATCTTCGGAAGCGATGCGGGCGTTCTTGATGAGGAGCATGGGGAAAACGGGAAGGATTTGAATCCGCTCGGTGGCGCGGGTGTCCTCAATTTCATCGCAGCCGCCGTCTCCGCGCAAGCCGGGTTTTCAGACTTCGGTAACGAGCACCAGAAGCCGCCTGAGTGTACGGAACAGGGAGCCGCCGGGCGAAACAGCGGCAAGGCGAGACTTTGCGACCACCGGTTCCGTGCTGCAATCACTTGCGCCTCCGAAGCCAAACAAAGCCGCCTGCGAAAATCAAAATCCCGATGACCAGCCACCACCAACGAATGAATTGATTCACAACTGAGGCGGGTCCTGAGTTCGGTAGGGATTTCCCATTACCGGCAGAAGAAGGTGCGGGATTCAATTTCGAATGCGATTCTTCAGCCGGTGAAAACCGGCGTTTAACATACTTTTCGGGATTGTTGTTTTGATAGAGCCATTTAAGATCACCACCGAGCTTGACGTAGGTCTCTTCAAATACAAAGGGCGACTTTTTCGGATCGAATCCTCCGATCTGTTGTAGAATCTTCTGTGCTTCAGATTCAATAATCCAAAGCGTCTCCAGATTTGTGATTTTCCCTTCTTTCTCTTTAAACAATATCGCAAAACGCCCGCCTTCTTTTTTCTGCTCGGGAGTATAGGCCTTGTCGAGATTCGGAATCCGACTAATTGCGTAGAGACGAAAACCGGAGTATTCGGCCTTTACTCCTTCGGCCTTTACTCCTTCGGCCTTGATCAGGGGCGTTCCTGGCACACATGCCATCGTGTTGAAAATTACGAGTTCCCCAGGCTCCTTCTTCCGCAATGCATATTGTTCAACGCTGGTAAATTTTTCCATCGGCGGCCATGTCCCGGTGGCTTCAAATCCTGCTCCAGCCTCTGATGCAATACCAAATGCCGTCACCATCATCGGCGAAGCATCACCCTTCGACCACACGGTCGACAAAAAAACAAAATAACAAACAATAGTAAATATAATTTTCATTCTGACCACCTTTGTGCTTTTCTAAAACGAAGTATCGATTCGACTTTAAACTTTAGCGCCCTGGGACCAAAGAGTTCGCCAGTCGCCCCCTCACCCATTAACCCACTTTCAAAATGATCGTCATCTGCTGAACCTGTTCCGGGTTGGTGGCCCATTTCATGAGTCACCACCGCAGCTATGAACAATTCTGTAGATATAGGGTAACTAGGGTGGCTTTCAAGGAGTTTCGTAACGCTATCACGGCATGTCTCCACATAAACCGCCGAAATCTCGGAATGCGGCGATGAATTCAAATTAGTGGTTAACCCGCAACCGGCAGGTTCGTTTTCGGTAGTAGGATATGTGTTCGGATCAATATCCGCCTCCTGCTCCCGTTGATAACAAGCAACCAGATGGCAGACCCACAGTTCAGCCCGGTCTGGGAGATCAACGGCGTCATCAGCAACTGTAAACAAACTGGACACGTCATCATTTGCCCTGAAGGGCACATACTTCCTGGAGTTGTAGTCATGTGCCGGATCTTCCGTAGCGGCATCTACGACATCAATGAAAGCCGGTTTGTAATAGTCCTTCACAATGCTGTTCACCAAATTCGTCCGTGGCAATGGCGGTTCGGTCAGACCATCATCGTCATCGTCATAAAGCCTGAATCCTGCATGTTCCGGCACCGAAGGGAAGTCACCATCTGGTGAAAAATGTCCTTTTACGAAGACGAAGTATTCTGTAACGGTCGTTTGTGCAATTTGTGGGGGTGGAGGAACAAACCTCGTTGCTTGAGATGTGCTATCGACTGGATGAGAAACTCCGGCAATTTTCAGATGGCCATTTTCAAGATCTAAAAAACTGCTCAAATCAACGGGTTGTGGAATTGTAAACTTGGTAAGGTTGGTAGCAGAATCATATGAAATGTCTTGGATGGTAGGCGGCTCCTGTGTTTGATGGAGATCATTAAGCTTGTTTCCATATGCATCCAACGAAATACCTATGACAGACCCATCGCTCTTGACCTCTCCCATCGAATCGTTCTCCACCCACAGTTTCCTCCAGACGGTGAGCATTGAGGTGCTTGGGGCTTTGCTGGCTTGGGTGGTCGCGGGGCCGAGATAGGTATCCAAGGAGGGATCGGTGACTTGAGCGGCAGGGAAAGCCAGGCTAGCCACGTCAGTAACAACCACTTTGTAGTTATCGCCGGGCTGCATCCCGACTTTAAGCGTGAATTTGGCTTCGCCGGTTGCACCAACAGTAGCTTCCGCTGTATCGTCTCCCCACGAACCCGATTCGAGGAATTGCCCTGCTTGATGAGTGCCAAAGTTGTCGTTTCCTTTTGGCCCATTGTCGTCGATAACGAGCACGCTTAAGTTGTTCACCGGATCATGATGGCTGAATGCTTCATCGGTGGAGTCGTCGACGTCAAAGGCTTTGACTTTGATAGTTTTTCCAGCGAGTGCGGGGCTGGTTTTTACAATGACATCCACCCCATTTCGAAGAGTGGTGGTAGTAGGGTTCTTATAGTCGGGAAAGATCCGCAGGCCGTAGATAGGATTACCCCAAGGGTCGTTGTGGTCATCTATATTGTTAAATCCGGGGACGGCTTGCCAGCTTACCTCAACAGGAGGAATCACATCTGCGTCGGAGCGTTTGGAAACTTTCAATCCATGCTTGGTGGTCAAACTGGCTTTTAGCACGATCTTGCCCGGGTCGAGCGTCTGCACGACAAATCCCTCCGTAAAACCCCTCACATCCGCGATGGGAAGGGTTATCGGTAGGTATGCGGTTCCCGCGCTTGTCGTGATAATTTCCGCAAGGCGGATCTTTTCCCCGCCTTCCAGAGCTTCAAGTTTTATAGGAACGTCGAATTCGTCGCTTACGACGTCTCCAAATTGCACATAGTTGGTCCAATGTCCGTGCTGAAAATCGACACTGAGATATCCGCCTTGGGGATCTTCCCAATCGATGGGAAGTGGTTGTCCGTTGGCATCTTGAGAGACAACCATTGAGCCAGGATCCAGGCTCACGCCCAGGGCACATCCCAGTGGAAGAATCAGCCTTGCCTTGTTCAGTTCAGGTGCAAGTCTCCGGATCTCGGTTCGCGGCGTCCCTGCTATCCCCGGAGGTTGCTGAAAAACAGCCGCTTTTTCTTTTGAATAATATTTTTCATGAAGAGTGATTGACTGGGTAGCCGCAGGATCTGGCGTCCCTCCCAAGTAACCGCGTCCCAAATCCGTTCGATTGACATCCAGCCAAGCCACCCGGACCGGTGCATCCGGCGAATATCGCGGCTCAAGAGCATAATCGGTTTCTGTCCGGCTGTAAACGTGCTCGTCTTTCTCAGTGTAAGTTGAAATGTCTATGACGGGAAAATAATTGTAGCCCCAAGGTTCATTCTCTTTTTCCGCTGCCATTTCGGCGAATTTAACGTCGCCTGCAGCGATGAGCATCTGTGTGGGGTATTCATCCGACAGACTCGTTTTATAGCTGTAGGTCTCACTACCTGTGTAGCCGTTGCTCGTAATCTTATAGCTCCCGCTACCGGCAATTTCGTCGACAGATTTCGTGGTGGTGTGAGTTTCACTCTTCGTCACCAGCTCCCAAACACCGTTGTTAAAATTTGGATAGTAGTTACTACCGGATGGCTGGCTAATGTTAAAGTCAATATTGGAAACGTGGCTCACTATTCCCAACGTCGCGGGATTGAGCGTGGTGGTATCGGTCGTTCCATATTTGCTGTAAGTGGGACCACTTGTTGTCGCTTCTTGTAATGTAGTCAGGGTTTTTGTCAGGTAGTAACTAATGAGTGGCGTTGGGGGATTCGGTGGAACTGTGGGCGCAAACTGCTGAAACAGCCCGGTTTTTGAAGAACTTGCGGTAACCCATCGGCGTTTCCACAGGATTGGGCCAACGATATCCGATTCAGTGTAATCATCGCCATTCGAATCGGAAGTCCCCGCAATGTATTCTTCGAGGGTGGATTTCCCATCACCATCACCATCGCTGTTGTTGTCCTGACCATCGGGGATGCCATTCCCGTTCTCGTCCGAATTATTGGGATTGTATCCATTGTTTCTCTCGAAACCGTCATTGAGTCCGTCTCCGTCGGTGTCGGCGTTCAAAGGGTCTGTGGCACCGCCAACGGTGGACGGAAGAGGGATGACCTCTTCGCTGTTGGAGACGCCGTCCTTGTCGAAGTCGGAAGTGTCGACGGTTTTGCCGGGATCGAGGGGGAGGTCGGTGTATTTCAGGCGGAAGAAACCTTTGTCGGCGGTGCTATCGACCTCGTAGCTGATGTCTTCGTCGTTGCCGCTCTCGATGATGGGTGCCCAGTTCCACTTCACGAGATGGGCGGCGGGATCGGAAACCTGGGTGAAGTAGGTGCGGCTGGTCAGACTGTGCCATTGGATGAATTTCCCGCCCGTGGATGGAGCGACGAAATGGAAAGGTTGGTCGATGCCGTTTTCCTGGGCATGTAGTGGGGCGAGGCCTAGCAGCAAAACGAGAGGAAGGCGTTTCATCGTGCGCCCTCCGCTTTTTCAGGTTTCGTGTTGGCGAGATAGCGGCTGCCGCGGTGGGGACGGAGGAGGAATGTCTCGTCGCGCGGGACTGGCGGGTGGGCTTTCTGCCATGCGGCGGACTCGCGCTGTTGTTGTAGTCTCGCAGATTGATAGGCGAGGAGGCGGTTCTTTTCGGCGGTGATGAGGTCCCGGATGATTTCAAGTGCGGCGGTGGCAGCCGGGTTTTTGGGGTCGCCTTGGGTGATGAGAATCTGGCCGGGAGCGATTTCGGGGATGTCCGGCAGATATTCGCGGAATGAGCGGCGGATCCCGGTGGTGTCGAAGTCCGAGTGCATGAGGAAGACGGAATAGGTCTCGCCATCGCGCACGAAGCTTCCGATTCCGGCGAGCAGGCCGATATCAAATCCGCAGACAGCCTGATAGATGATACCGCTTGCCTGATCGGTCCACTGGACCTGGCTGACCTTGTGATCGTAGATGGTGGCGCCGAGATTGAGATTGTGCCTGCGTTCGTAGGCGATGCTGGCGTTTTCTTCAGGCGTGAGTTCGCGGGGTGGTTTCGCGGTTTCCGGGGGTGACGGTGGGGGGAGAGTGGGCAGGGTGGAGGCGGCACCGCGGTGGAGGGTGAGGGTTTTGCCGGATTCGCTGGGAACGGTAGTCGCGGCATCTATGCGGATCTTCGGCAGGCGCTTGGGCACGACTGGAGCGGGCGGGATGAAAACGGGGGCTTGGAGGGTGTCCGGAATGAAGGTGCGGTCGCGGGAGACTTCGACGTCTTGAGAACGAACAGGAGAGACGCCGGCCAGCGCGGCAAGGAAAACGAGCGGGAGTGGTTTCATGGGAAAGGATTTACTTTAGAAAAGTCCTTCCTGGTGGACGGGGAGTTGAGAGAGCCGCACTAAGTCGACCGCAACGGCCTTTAGCCGCCCCCGAAGAGACAGCCTGGACATGCGCCGCTGCCTCCCCGGCCGTTTGGTCGGGTTGGCAGCAATGTGAGCGGTCATTGCTAACCGCTTAGTGCGGGGACTCTCACATCCCCATCCGCCGAAGCGGACACTCCAAGACAGCAGCAAATCTCCCGTTGTGGCAAGGTGGAATTCCCGGGGTGTCCATTTTGCCTTGCTCCAACAGAACTTTTTGCTTTCTTTTCATAACAGTTATGGGAGCTTCGGCACGTTTTGTGAAAGAATCTCACAAACCGAAAACCAACCAAAGAACCAAAGAACCAAAGAACCAAAGAACCAAAAAACATGGCTCAGAGAATATCAATCGAAGTAACGCCTGCGATCGTGACGCAAGCGAAGACAAAACTCGCGGATCTCCGCGAGGTGTTCGCAGACCTGCTGGTGGCGCTACCGCCGGACGACGCGAAAAAGCTGTTCAAGATCGGCCTACAGCGACGGGGCCTGCCGGATCACGGTCTCGCCTGCGCGGATGCCAATCCGGACATTCTGCCGGGCACATTCAAAATCGCCGAGCAGCGCAAGGATGTGGAATCTGCTAGAAACCTACTGGTGATCGAGGGACTGTTGGAACAATTCCTCAAGGAAATCCGCGACACCCGCACTCTCTGCGAGGCGGACGGAGCTGATTGGGCGCTGCGCGTCTATCGTCACGCTGGCGACGCGCTGGCGGACAGCCCCGGCATCAAGGTCTGGGTGGACACGCTGGGACAATATTTCGAGCAGTCTTCCCGCAGTGAAACACCTGCCCCACCTAAGCCCTAATCGCCGCGATCCCGGAATATTTCCGTGCCAATATTTCACTAAACTGCCGAATCTTGACTCAAAAGACCGAAATTTGATCGAAATAGATCGAATTTCGGTCTTTTTTGATGTGAAGGCGGTCTCTGAGGATCGAAATTTGATCTCCTCAGATGCGTCGCCAGTTTTAGGAGAACGGATTTTGATGTCCGGAGATGGAATTCTGGTCTCCGGACATTGGGGATCAATGTCGGAAGTTGGATTTCTGGTGTCTGGGTATTCAGGGTGCGATCTACAGCGATCGGATCCCGATGTGTGGTGATCGAAAGCTGGTTTTTGGAAACCAAATTCAGTTCTAATCAATTCACAGAAGACCTGAGCTTGGTAGCGAAAGTGCGATTTGCATGGCGCACGGGTGCATCCTGCTGCCCGATCGTCGCAATTTCGCCAAAATAATCAACCGGCCATTTACCGGAACATTTCAAAACCAATGACTTCCGGAGGACTCCCGGCACTGGCATGTCACTTGCGAAACAGATGGTGCTATGAAAATCAATCCAAACCCCGCAAACACGAAACGCACCTTGTTCAAAAACGCCTCGGGCAAAGTAGGTTGGATCCTGCTCTGGCTGATCGGAATTCCGGTCCCCGTTCTCCTCGGTCTTTTTCTCATCCGCGGCTGCAAGTAACGCACCCTGCCGATTGATTACCTCCCAATTCCGATTCATTCATGAACTTCCTTATCAAATGCGAGCTGGCTTACAATTTGTCCGGCCCGGCTACTTTTCTTTTTGCACTCAAATGCATCGAAACCGCCGAACAGAAAATTATCAGCGAATCGCTCGTCATCGAGCCATTCGTCCCCACGGAGGAGTTTACGATCGAAGCCGGAATGAACCGTTTCTCACGCATCAGGACCGTTAATTCCGGCACCTTGAAAGTGATCTATCAAGCGGAAGTGTCCACTTCTACACGGCTTGATACCGCCAGCTCCCTGCAAGGGGACGAGGCTGGCAATCCTAGCCCCGAGGCGATTCCGTTTCTTTTCCCCAGCCGGTATTGCCAGTCGGACCGTCTGCGTCAGCAGGCCCAAGACATGTTCGGTCATCTGACCACGCCCTTTGACCTCGCGGCCGGGATCAGCGACTGGATTTTCGATCACGTTTCCTACGTCAGCGGCAGTTCGGGAGAAACCTCCTCCGCGGTGGACACACTTGAGCAGCGCCAGGGCGTGTGCAGGGATTTCGCCCATCTGGGAATCGCCCTGTGTCGGGCGATGAACGTTCCCGCTCGCTATGCCACCTGCTATGCCTATCAGCTCAATCCGCCGGATTTCCACGCTTGCTTCGAAGTCCTGATCAACGGCATTTGGTATATTTTCGACGCCACCCGGCTCGTTCCGCTCAACGGGCTCGTCAGGATCGCCACCGGCCGCGATGCGGCGGATACCGCCGTCTGCACGATCTTCGGCACACCGGAACTGACCACCAGCATCGTCTCATGCGAGTGCGCCGATCCCAATTTCGTCCCCTTCACGCGTGACAGCCTGGCCGTGCAGAATCTGGCCATCGCACTTCTATAGTGAGGAAATCGCCATGAAAATCTTCGATGCATCCCCGGGCACGTGGGAGCAGATCCATTTGGTCCACGAGACCTGTTACACCTACTCGCAGCCGGTGCGCTTCCTCCCGCACCGGCTGGTGCTCCGTCCGCGTGAAGGGCATGAGGTCCTGCTGCACTCGATGAACCTGACCACCTCGCCGCCATCCAACATCCGCTGGCACCGCGATCTGTTGGACAATTCGATCGCCTATGCCGAGTTCCAGAATTCCGCCAGCGAACTGCGGATTCGCAGCGAGTTCACGATCAGCGTCCCACCTGCACAGGAAGCCGGCCAGGAGCCGATTCTGGTCCCCTATCCAGCGCACATCGCGGGCATCGAGCAAATGGTCGCGACACCCTATCTTCAATACATCTATCCGCCGGAAATCGGCCAGCTCCGGCAGTGGTTCACGGCCAGCGGCCTGGCACCGTCAACCGACAAGTCGAGCGCGATCTTCGACAACATGGCCGCCCTCATCCATCGCATGATCGCCTACAACCGGCGCGAGGAATCCGGCGTCCAGTCGCCACTCGAAACCCTCGGGCTCACCAGCGGATCCTGCCGTGACATGGCTGTGCTGATGATCGAAACCAGCCGCGCGTTAGGCTATCCCGCGCGTTTTGTCAGCGGCTATCTCGAAAGCAGGAATTCGCAGGTCGGACGCGGTTCCACTCACGCGTGGGCGGAAATTTTTTTACCAGACCACGGCTGGGCAGGATTTGACCCTTCCATCGGCAAACGCGTGGGCCCCGGTCACATCGCCGTCGGAGTAAGCCACCACCCTCGCGGAGTGATGCCGATCAGTGGTGGTTTCAATGCGGCGGCAGGGGTCGGCAGTTCGCTGAAAATCGCGATCACGACCAACCGACTGTCCCCACAGCGGACAAGCTGACACCAGCACTCATCAAGGCGAGACCGCCAGACGCTCGGTGGTGGGTTCCCTTTCGAAGAGGAAACCGTTTTCCTTGTAGGTCTTCAGGCGGAAATGGGTGGCGGTGGAAATGACTCCGTCGAGCGAGCTGAGTTTTTCCGAAACGAAGCGGGCGACCTCGCGGAGGTCACCGCCCTCGACAACGACCATGAGATCGTAGCCGCCGCTGGCGAGGTAGCAGGAAACCACCTGATCGAAGCGCGAAACCCGCATGGCGAGGCGGTCGAAACCACCACCGCGCTCAGGCGTAACTTTCACCTCAATGAAAGCGGAAACGGAGGTATCGCCGAACGACTCGGGATTCACCACCGCGTGGTAGCCGAGAATGGTTCCGTCCTTTTCCCACTCAGCCACGCGCGCGGCGACGGTGGCCTTGTCCGAAGACAACAGATCGGCGAGTTCCTGATCGGTGAAACGGGCCTTGCGGCGGAGCAGCTGGAGGAGTGGATCGGAGGACATGGGAAAGTTGATGGTGGGAAGTTGATGGTTGATGGTGGGAAGTTGATGGTTGATGGCGAAGAAGGAAGAAGGAAGAAGGATTTCGGAGTCTTACCTCTGTCCATCAACCATCAACCATAAACTATCAACACTCTTCAATCCCCCAAACAAATGCCCACGGCTTTCGCGGCTTGGACGAGCTCGCTGTCCGGCTGGACGAGGCGGAGCTGGTGGACGGCCTCCTCGATGGGCACGGAATCGACGTGGTAGGATTGATAACTGACCATGCGGCCGAACGCGCCTTCCTCGGCGAGTTTCGCGGCCATGACGCCGAAACGGACGCCGAGAATCCGGTCGAGCGAGGTCGGGGCACCACCGCGCTGGAGGTGGCCGAGCACGCAGGCGCGGGTGTCCTTGCCAGTCATTTTCTCAAGCGCCAAGCAAACCTGTTCACCGATACCGCCGAGGCGGACTTCGCCGCCGTCATTGGCGTGGGTGGTGACAATTTCGCCATCCGGCATTTTCGCACCTTCGGCGACGACGACGAGCGTACTGTGGTGGCCTTGAGCGTCGCGCCCACGGATGAAATCCGCGACTTTTTCCAGACTGAAGGGAATTTCCGGCAGGAGAATGACGTGAGCGCCACCGGCGATGCCACCCCAGAGGGCGATCCATCCGGCGTGGCGGCCCATGACTTCCAGAACCATGACGCGCTTGTGGCTTTCGCCGGTGGTGTGAAGGCGGTCGAGCCCGTCAACCACGGTGGAAACAGCGCTGTCGAAGCCGAAAGTGAAAGCAGTGGCGCTGAGGTCGTTGTCGATGGTTTTCGGCACGCCGATGATCGGCCAGCCTTCGCGGTAGAGCTGGAGACCGGTGGTGAGCGAGCCGTCTCCGCCGACGATGATCAGGGCGGAGATACCGAGCTGGTCCATCGTCCGTTTCGCTTTGGCGACGATTTCCGGCGGGACCTCGGCGATGTCACCCTTGCCGACTTTCGCCGCGAAATGGCCCTTGTTGGTGGTGCCGAGAATGGTGCCGCCGAGTTTGAGAATGCCGATGGTGTCCTTCGGCTTGAGGACGGAATAGTCGCCCGGTGGCAGCAGTCCTTCGAAACCGTCGCGGAAACCTATCACCTCCCAGCCAAGCTGATCCGCAGCGCCGACGACACCGTGGATGACCGCATTCAGACCGGGGCAATCGCCGCCGCTATTCAGGATTCCGATTCGTTTCATGTGCTGTGATGTGTGGGATTGGAAAGCGGCGGTCGGGAAGGTCAGATCATTGCGGGTTGGGCACGCTGATCATTTCCCGGTTGCGATCCTGGACCGGAGCGCCCGACGCGAGCCATGGATCGTAAATGTCCCAGCCTTGTTTGAGCAGGCTGCGGGCGCGGTTGAAGCGGTCAGGATTGTTGAGGACGACCACGATCAATCGCCGTGGGGTGGCTCCTTTCGAGCCATCGGGCTTTTGGCGGACGAGCGGGTCACGGTCCATACAAACGGAAACACAGGGACCGGCAGCATTTGTCGTGCCCGTTTTAACGCCCAGAATGCCGGGCTCGCCGATCAGTTCGTTGGTGTTTTTCACACGGTAGCTGCGCTTTCCGGCTGCACCAGTGACGCTGACCTGACGCTCGGGCTGGCGGACGATGAAATTGAAGGCATTCTTCCGCATCGCGTAGACCGACATGCGGGCGACGTCTGCGGCGGTGGAGTAGGCTTTCGCGCCCTCGCGTTCGAGTCCGTGCGGGTTGGCGTAGCGGGTTTGTGTCGCGCCGACAGCTTTCGCGAGACGGTTCATTTCCGCGACGAATTCGGCGACGGGCTCGCCGGTTTTGCCACGGCGGGTGAGCAGCTCGCGGCCGATGTGATCGGCAATGGTGAGTGCGGCGAGGTTGTCGGAGCCGAGAAGCGCGGAGTAAAGTGCGTCACGCAGGCTGAGCTGGTCGCCGGGCTGGAGGTTCATCGGGTTCGGACCGCCGACGAGCGTGATGGTTTGCGGAACGGTAAGCGTCACGGCGCCGATGTCGGAACTGGTGGCGATGGCCCAATCAACCGCCACCGCACCGGTGGCGATTTTCGTCAGGCTGGCGATGGGGCGCTTCACGGAGGCATTCGAGGCGGCCAGCACTTTTCCCGAATAGGCCTCCATGACCATGACGCTTTCAGCATCCTGGGCGCGGAGAAAGGCGGGGAGCACGGCAGCCAGAAAGGTGACGGTTTTGAGGATAGTGAAATACTTCATGGGAGGCAACGGGCGGAGATTACCCGGACCTCCCGGCAACTCAACCCCAAAGGAAATTTCGCGCTCCATACAACGGCCGCATTCTGCCGCTCCGGGCACCGGCTTGTCACTCTCTCGCGGTGATCTGCGGATCAAATGCGAAAATCCGCGCCACCCGCAAATGGTGATAGATTGCGGTTCTGTTGGATCGCGTGTAGGAAACGCCGCATGTGGGAGGCAATACTATCGAGCACGGTCTGGGGCGGTGTGGGCACGGGCGCGGCATGGATTGTGACGGCCTGCCTGCTGGTCGCTGGTGTGATCGGCTGCATCCTGCCGGTGCTGCCGGGGCACCTGATTATATTGATCGCAGCGGTGGCTCACCGGCTGATGTTGGGTGAGGCGTCCGGGCTGAAATGGTGGTCGTTTGTCATTCTCGCGCTGCTGATGGCGATTTCCCAAACCTTCGAAACCCTCAGCGGCGCGGCTGGCTCGAAGTGGTTCGGCGGCACGCGCTGGGGGGCGGTCGGGGCGCTGGTCGGCAGCCTGGTGGGGATGTTTTTCCTGCCGTTCGGGCTGCTGCTGGGGCCGCTGATCGGTGCTTTCGTGTGTGAAATGGCGTTCGCGAAAAAGCGGACCCACCACGCGGCGTACTCAGGCGTCGGCTCGGTGGTCGGCGTGGTGGCCGGGTTGGGATTCAAGTTCGTGATCGGCGTGGCGATGATCGTCTGGTTTTTCCTAGATGTGTTTTTGATTGGAAAATGAAGGAAGCTCCCCCACGGTGCGCGCGCCGCTCCCCGGACGGTCGCAATTTCTCCGCAAGGAGGGGTTGAGGAAAGTCCGGACACCACAGGGCAACGCGCCTCATGAAAGTGAGGGACGGGTGACGAGAGAAACCCGGACAGACAGTGCAGCAGAAAGATACCGCCGATGGTCCGCAAGGACACAGGCAAGGGTGAAATGGTGGAGTAAGAGCCCACCGCGAATCCGGGTAACCGGACGGCACGGCAAACCTCGCGTGGTGCAAGACAGAACAGGGAAAGGGCTGCCCGTCCGTTTATTCCCGGGTATTAGTCGCACTCTGCGCAAGCAGGGCGCTCCGCTTCGGCGGGGTGAGAGAAATGGCCGTCCATCCTCGCAAGAGGGGGACAGAATCCGGCTTACAGGGGAGCGGCACTTCCCTTTGCCCCGCCACGGCGGCGGGGCGTGCAACTTGCATGCAGGCGGAGGTGGATTGCACGGGCAGGAATAGGTCCGGGCTTCCGTCACGATTTTACAACCCATTGGTTTTAAATACGTCCAATCCAAAAAACGGATCAGGCACGCGGTCTGCGAGAGTGATGGATGAGCTTCGCGGCATCGACTCCGCGAGCATCAACCACAACCCAACCGCATTTATGAAAACCAAAAATCTGAGCCGTTTCGCCCTGCTGATCTCACTCGCCGCGTGTTCCGTATCTTACGCCGAAGAAGTCGCTGCGGATAAACCCAAGATGAACGAACCCGAAATGGCTGAGCCAGCGAAACCGGCTATAGCGGCTCCGGGCACCCTCACCGCCACCATCGGTGACAGCGTTTCCTTTTCCACCTTGAAAAAGGCACTCGTCGCCTCCGGACTCGACGTCACACTCGCCGACAAAAAGGGCGTTTACACTATTTTCGCCCCGACCGACGAAGCTTTCGACAAGCTTCCTCCCGGCACGCTCGGCAAGCTGATGCTGCCACAGAATAAGGAAAAACTCCGCTCGCTCCTGCTCTACCACGTCGTCGCCGGAAAAGTGCTCGCCGCCGAACTCAAGGACGGAGAAGTCACTACGATGAACGGCGAGAAAGTGAAAATCGAGGTCGACGGGCCGAAGATCGAAGTCGGTTCGACCAAGGTCTTCAGCACCGACGTCATGGCCAGCAACGGCGTGATGCACTCGATCGGCGAGGTGATCGTGCCGAAATCCCTTGATGGCTTTGCCAAACTCAGTGACTGATCATCCCGGTCATTTCAAAAAAGCACCTGTGGCACCCGCCGCAGGTGCTTTTTCATTCTCAGGTTTGTCCTTGCACGAAATACCCGCACGGAAAGAATCCGCGCCCCGCATCGCGGTCCCAGCCCATGAGCGAATCCACCTTCACCCAGGAAAATGCCAGCTTCGAACAAATCGGCGAAGTGCTGCGCAACCATCAGTCCTTCGTCCTGCTCAGCCACGTCCGCCCGGATGGCGACGCGATCGGCTCCCAGCTCGCTCTCGGCTACGCGCTGATGGCAGCCGGAAAAAGCGTGCGCCTCATCAACGAGGACGGCCTGCCGGAAAACCTCGCCTTCATGGCCGGTTCCGAAAAAATCGAAACCCCGCCCGCCGACCCGCTCGACGTTGAAGTGGCCATCGCCCTCGACACCGCGACCAAACCCCGCCTAGGCGACAAGGCTCTCAACGCCGCTTCCAACGCGAAGATCTGGCTAAACATCGACCACCACGTTTCCAACCCGAAATACGGTGACCTGAACCTGATCGACTCCACCAGCCCCGCGACCGGCCAGATTCTCTATCAACTCATCGTCGCTCTCGGCCTGCCGATGCCCGCCGAAAGCCGCGATGCGATTTACGTCGCCGTTTCCACCGATACCGGTTCCTTCCAATACCCGTCCACCACGGCGGTCACCTACGATCTCGCCGCCGACCTCATCCGTCGCGGGCTCGATGTGGGGACGATCAATTCGCAAACCTACGACAACCATCCCTACCGCCGCGTCGAGCTGATGCGCGCGCTGCTCAACACGCTGCAACGTTCGGACGACGGACTGGTCGCTAGCTGGGAAATGCGCGACCAACTGCGCGTCGATCTCGCGCTGACACCCGACGACAGCGAGGGCCTCATCGACATCATCCGCGCCATCCGCGGCGTGCAGGTGGCGGTGTTTTTCGAAGAGCTGCCTGATGGAAAAATCCGCGTTTCCATGCGCTCCAAGGACCGCCGCTTCAATGTCTGCGAGATCGCAGCGGAATTCGGCGGAGGCGGCCACGCGCTGGCTGCCGGCATCCGCATGAAGGGACCGCTGGAGGAGGCAAAGGCGCTGGTGCTGGCCGCGATCCGCCGCCGCATCGAAGCCGCGGGACTCTAATTTTCAAACCACTTTTATGAGAGACAATCCCAAGGATTTTGACGGCCCGAGCGGCGTTCTTCTGATCGACAAGGCCGAGGACATGACGTCGCACGATGTCGTCGCCATCGCCCGCCGCGCGCTGAACACCAAGAAAATCGGCCACTGCGGCACACTCGATCCGATGGCCACCGGCCTGCTGATGCTCGTCATCGGCCGTGCGACGAAGATTCAGGACCTGCTGATGAGCGAGGACAAACAATACGTCGGCACCCTGACGCTCGGCTCCACCACCAGCACGCAGGACCGCCAGGGCGAAACGCTGGTGACCAAGGACGTTCCCGATTTGTCCAAGGAGCAGATCACTGAGGCATTCGACGGCTTCATGGGCGATTTCGAACAAATCCCGCCGATGGTTTCCGCAATCAAGAAGGACGGCGTGCCGCTTTACAAACTTGCTAGAAAAGGCATCGAGATCGTCCGCGAGCCGCGCAAGGTGCACATCACCGGCTACGAGGTGACACGCGTCGAGCTGCCGGAAGTCGATTTCATCGTGAACTGCTCGAAGGGCTTCTACGTCCGCACCTACGCGAACGACATCGGCGAAAACCTCGGCTGCGGCGCGCACCTCAGCGCCCTGCGCCGCACGCGTTCCGGAAAGTTCACCCTGGACCGCGCCGTGACCGTCGCGGACCTGAAGACAGCCCCGCGCGAGGATCTCTACAAAGCGCTCATTTCCCTAGCGGAAATCTCGCTGATGCGCGGGGCTTGAGCGAATGCTTGCTCCGCAGATTTGCGCCTGACAGCATTCGAGGATGAATGCTGGGGAAACGATGGAGCGGAGAAGTTGGGGAATGCCCCTCCTGGCCCTATTATTGTGCTATCCTTTGGCAATTGCAGGACCGCTCAGTTATGCGATGATCCCGTTACTTTTTTGGGCACTGCACCGAGCCGTGATCGAACGGAACTTGATTTTGTGTGCGATCCTTTTGTTGGCCAATCCCTTGTCATTATTCGCACTACGGGCAGTCAAGGATTACGCGGGCGGCGCCCCGCGCTTGCAATTCATGGGACTTCCAAACATGGAGTTTTGGAACATCGACAAAAAAACCCGCTGCTTCAAAACTACCGGTGGTTGTCTTGTGGGGGGAGATGAGTGGGTGGTAGAAACACCGAATAATCTGACCTTGTCAGTCCTTTGCTCGACGTTTGGCCCCCCATCGCAATCATACAACGGACCATATCCAGACAAGTCCACCGCGCTGCGCCTCGTCTCCTCCGCCCCACTTCAAAAGGCAGGTGATCTTTCACAATACCGGTTTTCCGTTGGAACGGAGGTTTTCGAATTGGATCATGAAAAAGCGGATGCCTTAGGATCAGGTTTGGGAATCTTCAGGCCCTTTGGCGAGGACTTCTACCCTGAGATCGTGCAGGTCCGGGCGGCATCGTTTGAACAACGGTGTCTGATCCTGTGGGCTGCGGAGATCGATCCATCCGATCCCACAAAATCTCCTGAAAAAGAAAGTCTGGTGCTGATCGACCGGAAAAACATGCGTCCGTTCTGCTATTACAGGATCCGCGGCGATGCGATGCCACGGTTCCCGAAACTTCAATACCTCCCTGAGCACTCCCGGTAGAGAAGATTCAAACCTCTTCGACCAACTCCTCTTCCTCCAACACCGGCATCAGCTTGCGGAAGTGCACTTGTCCGACACGGCGGCCGTCGGTGCTGGTGACGCGGGCTTCGTAGCCGAGGACTTCGACGGTTTCGCCGACTTCGGGGAAGCGCTCCAACTGTTGGGTAAGATAACCGCCGATGGTGGTGACCTCACCGCTTTCGAGGAAAAGTTCCGGAACGTGTCCGGCGAGATCGTTGAGGGTCATCGCGCCTTCGATGACGAATTCCTCGTCGTTGATCTTGGTGAAGGACGAGCGCTCGTTGTCGAACTCGTCCTGAATATCGCCGACGAGTTCCTCCATCACGTTGTCGAGGAAGACGATGCCGACGGGCGTGCCGAATTCATCGACCGCCATGGCAAGATGGGCGTGCTCGCGGAGGAAAAACGTGAGCAGCGTGTCCAGAGGCATCGTGTCCGGCACGATTTTCAGCTCGCGCTTGATGCGCATGAGATCGGGATCCGGATCCTTGATGAGCTTGAAGAGATCCTTGATGTGGATGAGGCCGATGGCGTGGTCGAGGTGGCCTTTGACCAGCGGGAAACGCGTGTGCTTGCTGCGCATCGCGATTTCCAGGACTTTTTCAAACGGCTGGTCGGCATCGAGGATGACCACCTTGTTGCGCGGCGTCATCACATCGCGCACCCAGAGCTCGTTGAGACCGAGGGCATTGATGAGGATTTCCCGCTCGGTTTCGGTGACTTCCTGGGAATTTCCGCTTTGGGTGACCAGCAGGGCCAGTTCCTCAGCAGAGTGAGCCTCATCGTGACCGGTGGCGGGTTCAATGCGGAAAACCGAACGTATCAGCCAGGTGGAGGCCCCATTGAGCATGCTGATGGGGATTTTACAGACCTTGTAGAACAGGCGCATCGGCTGCGCGAGCAAAACGGTGGCTTCCAGCGACTTGCGAATGGCGATGGTCTTGGGTACCTGCTCTCCCACAACTACGTGCAAGATCGTGAAGGATCCAATCGCCATCACCCATGACACGGTGGGAACCAAGCCCGGAGGGAACCAGGAAATCTCCTGCAAGATCGGTCCCACGAGTTTCTCGATGAAGGGTTCGCCCAGGGCACCGAGTGCCAGGGAGGCAACCGTTATCCCAAGCTGGGCTGCGGAAAGGTAGGGATTGATGTCCTCAAGGATTTTTCGCGCGGCTTTCGAACCGCCGGACTTACCGTTGCCCTCCATTTCCAACTGGCTGGGCCGCACCTTGATGAATGCGAATTCCGCCGCCACGAAAAGTGCGTTGAGAATCAGAAACAGAACAATCCCACCGAGGTAATAAACCGCCTCACCGGGTGTCGGAAACTGATAGACGGTGCCCACCGTAGCGATAAACGTGAAATTCGCGATCATCGGTCAGAGTTTTTCATAAACGCCCTGATCGCGCCGCTGGAGGATCGTGAACCCAGCCTTTTTCGCATCGCTCACCGAGAGCGGTTTGGTGATCGTCGGAGTATTGATGCGTGAAATCACCTTTTTCACCGGATTCTTGCAGAGCGGGCAGGCCACCAGGGCCTCCCGGTCAATCGGACGTCTGAGCTCGAATCCGCGAGCGCAGACGCGGCACGAATGCTCGGGATCCTCCGGGGCTTCTGAAACGTATTCGTAGATTGGCATAGGAAAGACGCGGGACGGGTAATTTCCGTCCCACGTCAAAAAATAGCGCAAATCGTGCCAGCTTACCAGCTCGACTTGGTCACACCAGGAAGCATCCCGGCGGAAGCAAGCTCGCGGAAGGTAATCCGGGAGAGGCGGAAGCGGCGCAGGAAAGCACGGCGACGGCCGGTGATTTCGCAACGGTTGACCAAGCGGGTCGGGCTCGCGTCGCGTGGGAGCATGGAAAGGCCAACGTAATCCTTCTCAGCTTTCAGCTTGAGGCGGAGTGCGGCAAATTTCTCGACAGTTTCTTTTTTACGCGCGTTGCGTGCGATCCAACTTTTCTTAGCCATAATTCGGGGCGCAGGTGTTACGGGATGAGCACGAGGTTGCAAGCCCAAAGTCGCTATTTCTCGGATAATTCCGTGAAATCACCGGAAAACCAACCTGATCCGCCGGGGAAACGCGGCCGAGCGGTCGGCTGCGGGCACGGGTTCCCGTTTGACAGCACCCGGAAAAAACCGCCCCATCAGTCAGCTCGGAAGCAATGAACTTCAGGATCCCGATCCCATCGGCTCATCGCCCGCAGCAAGGCGTGAAATGGCCAGCAAGATACCGCCTCCCACCATCGTAAACCCAGCCCACTTATCATCCCAAAACCCACCATCCTCATGAACCGTCGTGAAATCCTCCGCACCGGCTCGCTCGGCACCCTCGGCCTGCTCGCCTCCCAAACTTTCCAAACCGCCCTCGGACAGAACCGCATCGCCGGGGCCAATGAACGCATCCGGATCGGCATCGTTGGTTTTTCCGACCGCCTGAAAAGCACGCTCCTCCCCTGCTACAAGGAGGTCGCCGATGAGTTCAACTGCGAGATCGTCGCCGTTTCCGATCTCTGGAGCCGCCGCCGTGAGGACGCGAAGGCGTATTTCACCAAGAATTTCGGCAAGGAAATCCCCACCTTCCGTAACAACGAGGAAATGTATGAAAAGGCCGATCTGGATGCCGTCATCATCTCCACTGCGGATTTCCAACACGCCACCCACGCCATCGAGGCGATCAAGGCAGGCTGCGACGTCTATTGTGAAAAGCCCTTCGCCGAAACCATGGAGGACGCCCGCGCCGCACTGAAAGCAGTGAAGGATTCCGACCGCATTCTTCAGATCGGCTCCCAGCGCCGCTCCGGCGCCACCTATCATGCCGCCCTCGACTATCTGAAAAGCGGAAAATTCGGGCCCATCGTCGCCGCCGAAATGACCTGGAACGTCAACCAGCCCGGACGCTGGCGTAGGCCTGACCTCGTCGCCGCCATCAAGGAACAGGACATCGATTGGAAACGCTTCCTCTGCAACCGCCCGGACGACCAATGGGACCCGAGGAAATATTTGGAATACCGCCTTTTCTGGCCCTACTCGTCCGGCATTCCCGGCCAATGGATGTGCCACCAGATCGACACGGTGCATTGGTTCACCGGACTCCCCCACCCCCGCTCGGTTTCCGCGAACGGCGGCATCTATCAGTGGAAAGACGGCCGCAAGAATTTCGACACCCTCACCGCAGTCTTCGATTACGGCCCGCTCGACGATCCATCCACCGGATTCCAGGTGAATTTCAGCTCCCGCTTCAGCAACTCCGCCGGCGGCACCAAGGAAATCTACTACTCCAACGGCGGCGAACTCAACCTCGACACCAACAAGGTCACCGCCAACGGCGGCATGACCAAGGAAGAGGCCGCGGCCATGAAACTGCAGGCCAACCAGCTCGCCGAGTTCAAACTCGAAGGCTCGGGAGGAGCCGCTTCCGCAGCGAACATGGGAGCCGACCCGCTCACCACCGCCCACATGAAGAACTGGCTGGAATGCCTGCGCTCGCGCAAGGAACCGCACGCTCCGGTCGAGGCAGGCTATCAGCACTCCATCGCCACCATCATGGCCAACGCCGCCGCCCGCACCGGCGAACGGGTGACCTTCGATGAAAAGACCCAGGAAGTCATGGCCGGCGGGAAGGTTTTCAAGTTCTAGCCGCAGCTTCGACAGGGCGGCGGGTTGTCATTTTTCCGAAGCCCTCCCCAACCTCGACCAATCGCTTCTCAAAATGGGCTACGTCATACTGATCGCGCTGGCAGTCGTCTTTTTTCGCATCGGCGAGCACGAGTATCAAAGCGGTTGGGGATTGGGACTTGTCAGTGTGCTTCTGTCACTCACGGGCTCCTACCTCCTCCCGTTCTTCGGCATGATTGCAGCCAACGTTCTGTTGTATATCGGCATTACCGTTTACAACATCGTCTCGAAAAGACCGCCGGGTTCATCGTCCGGCTTCTGAGCATCGAAGCGAGGTTCACTTCGCCTCTTTCCAACTCGCCTTCGCCAGCCGCCAGCCGTCCTTTTCCCTCACCCAGTCGAAGGTGGCGTCGTATTTTCCGTCAGCCGGGTTGTAGGTCGGGAGTTCGACGAGGCCTTCGAGCGTGAGATCGACGGTGGCGCGGTCGCCCGTGACGGTGACGGAATGGAACTTCACCAGTTCGAAGCGCGTTTGTTTCGCCTGCCCACAAAGCCATGAATAGGCGGATTCCATTTCCTGCCGCTCAAAGGAACCGCTCGCTTCCTTCAGCGTGGGGTTTTCCAAAGTCACCTCGGAGGCGAGCAAAGCGTTGAGCGAGTAGGTGCCCATCTGCCGACCCGCGTTGCCGCTGCCGGGCTTGAGGGTGAGCGTGCCGAACAGCGTCTCGGTGCGGCGCTTGATCACCTGCACGGGCGAGAACCACCACATGGCGAGCGCCACGAGGATGCCGCCGATCACGGCGAAGAGGGCGAATCGTTTCATTGGGGTTCCTTGGGTTGGTTGGGGTCGTAGAAAATCCGGATGTCCGCCTTGTCGGTGCCCAGAAGCTGCTGGGCGCGCTTCAGGGCGGCGCGGGTGGACAGGTTCGGGTTCTGCGGGTTGGTGAGGAAGATATTGCTCTCACCGGCGCGGCGGTCGCAGCCGTCCTGCAGCGTGATGAGGATGCCCGACTTTTTCATGACCCGATAGACCTCACGGGTCGCGCCGGAAACAATCAGATGCAAGCCCCTTCCGCGCATGAAGAGGATCAGGTCCTCCAGCGCCATCACACTCGTCGCGTCAAGGTGGCGGGCGTTTTTCAGACGGAGGATGATCACGTGGATCGCAGGATCGGAAACGGTGCGCTGGATCTGCGTGCGGAACAACTCGGCCGCCCCGAAAAACAGGTCCCCCTCGACGTGGACGATGGAAATCGCGGGGATCGGCCGCTGGCGCTTCTCGCCCATTTCCCGTAACTCCCCCGCTTCGTTGAAATCGTATTCCACCAGATAGGGCCGGCTCGCCTTGCGCAGGAACAGCGTGATGGAAATGGCGACGCCGATAAAAATCGCCACGTGCAGAGGCGCTAACAAGGTGGCGATGAACGTGATCACCAGCACCGCCGCGTCGTCGGCGGTCGATCGCAGGCAGATCCGGATGTGGCGGAGGTTGAAGAGCGAAAACGAGATCGCGATGACCAGCGCCGCCAGAGCGGACTTCGGCACATAGTCGATCAGCGGCACGCCCCAGCCGACGGACGCCGCTATGAGCACCGCGAAGGCCATGGTGTAGAGTCCGGAAATCATCGAGGCGAACCGCGTGCGCGCGCCGGATTCGTGATTGAGCATCGAGCGCGTCAGCGAGCCGGACGCGGGCATGCCGCCGGCGGCGGCGCTGGCGAAGTTCGCCATGCCCACGGCGAGCATGTCCTGGTTCGCGTCGGTGCGGTCGCCGGTTTTTGATGCGAGGGTTTTCGCCATCAGCGAGTTTTCCAACGACGCGAGGAACGCGAGGGCGAACGCGATACTGATCAACCCGGAAATATCCCTGAAGAAATCGGCGGTGATCAGATGCGGGATTTTCGGCATCAGATCTTTCATGCCAAAGGTCGCGAACGTTTTCACCCCTGCGAACGGACCGATTTTCGAATGGATCAGCACGCCGAAAATCGCGGAGGAAATCACCAGGACGATCCCGAATGCCGGCCACGTGGGACGCCAGCGCCGGAACGCGAGAAAGATCAAAAGCGTCGCCACTCCGACCGACAGCGAGATCCAACTGGTATGCGGCACCGCCCTCGCCAATCCCACCAGCAGGCTCGCCAGTGTCCCCGACTTGTCATCACTCAGATAAGCCTCCACGCCTAGCAGCGACTTCAGCTGGTTCGCCACGATCAGCACCGCCGCGCCCGAAATGTAGCCGACCAGCACGCTGCGCGAAACATATTGCAGCAGGTCCGCCACGCGGAAAACGGCACCCGCCGTCGCGATCAGCCCGACGAGAAAAACCAACAGCGGCATCAGTTCGGTCGCCCGATCGGCCAGATCGGGATGCAGCGAAAAAAAACTGAACAGCACCGCCGCCGTCGCATTCGTCGGACCGAGGATGGTGTGGCGCGAGCCGGCGAACAACGGCGCGATGAAGGCCGCCACCGCCGTGCAGATGATGCCGTAAACCACCGGTAGCCCGGCGATGGCCGCAAAAGCGATGCCCTGCGCGATCGCCAGCACCGTCACGTTCGCCGCCGCCCACGCGTCGTGGCGGAATTTCGTGAAATCATAGCGCCTCAGGTCCTTCACGAAGGGAGCCGGCGAGACATGTTCCTTGGCGAAAAAATCGCGGATGTTCCGGGTCGCTTTGAGGATCGGGCGGAAAAATTTCATCGGATCCCGCGCACTCTACCTGAAGCGGGCTCTCCGGAAAAGAAATAAACCTAACAAAACGCAGGCGATGTTCGGAGCCCACAGCATCATCGTCGCCGCGGAGTCGGTTTTGAACTGGTTCGCCAACAGGGTGACCATGAAATAACCCGCACCGATCAGCAGGCTGATGATCAGACCGCCCGAGGTATCCCGGCGGCGGGCGTTCAGTCCCAGCGGCACCGCCACAAAGGCGAAGGCGAGGCAGGCCATCGAGAAAGAATAACGCCGCGTGATTTCGGAACGGAGCGCGACCTTCTTGCTGCGGGAAAGCGTCGGATTCGTGTCGATTTCCTTCCGGATCTCGTCATTACTCATCGCCGCCTGCCGCACTTTCTTGAGCTTGGACTCCTTGAGATCGATCAGCAGCGGCTCGGCCTCGCCGGCGAAGGCCATCGCGATCCCGCCCTTTTCATCGCGCGTCTCGAAATAGGCGTCCTCGAGTTTCAAGCGGAGCTGCGTCCTCTCCGGGTCCACGCTCAGAGCCGCGCGTCCGGCGTGCACGTAGGTGATGTCGCCTTTCTCGTCGGTGGTTTTCGGGATTTGATAGAAATGGAATCCGGTCACCCACTCGTTGGTTTTGCCCTCGATGAGAACCTTCTGCAGGTTGCTGTCATCGCCCTTGAAATTTCCCTGCACCACCCCGGGTTTCAGCAGCGAGTCCGGATCGCGCGACGCCTGCTCGTACAACAACTGCACCGAGGATGCCTTGGAATACGGCACCACGTAGATGTTCAGATACAGGCTGCCCAGCGAAAGCAGGAAACCGATCACGAACACCGGAGCGGACAACCTCGCCAGGCTCATCCCCGCCACGCGGAAGCTGGTGATTTCCTGATTGGATGAAAGCTTGCCAAACACCAGCAGCACCGCCGACAGGAATCCCCACGGCACCGTGTACATCAGCGAGAGCGGCAAAACCATCATCACGAACCGCAGCACCAGGCTCAGCGGCGCCTTCTGGTCCACCATCAGCGGCCGGATCTGTTGGAAAAGATTCCCCAACACCAGCACAAGCCCCAGGACCACGACGGCATACACAGTGCCCAGCAGCACCTGTTTTCCAATGTAGCGGTCCGAGATTCGCATGAAGTCGCCGCACTCTGGAGAAGGTGCTTCCGGCTGTCCAGACCAGAGAAGGCGGGCAATGTTCCTTGCTCCCCGCCGGATCCCGGCCTATCCGTAACGACGGCAGTCGTTTCGAAGGTCGAAGATCTCCGAAAACATGCCCGCATCGCCGCTCCCACCACTTTCCCCGGAACACCCGTCCAAGCCTCCCGGGCGGTTCTACGATTTCTGGCGCATTGTCTGGCGCGGGGTTTTCGCATGCACCATGCGGGTAAAATCCTCCGGCCTTGGAGCGTCACTGAAAAATGGTGGCATGCTCATCGCCGTCAGCCATGTCAGCCACCTCGATCCCATCGTCATCAGCGCCTTAATCCCGCGGCGGATCAGTTGGATGTCGCGGGTGGAGTTTCACAAACAGTGGCTCATGCGCAATGTGCTCTATCACGGCGGCGCTTTCCAGGTCGACCGCAAAGGAGCCGCCCTGCCCGCCATCCGCGAGGGCCTGCGGCGGCTGAAACGCGGCGAGGCGGTCGGCATTTTCCCCGAAGGTGAACTCGTCCGCGGTTTGGACTCCGTGCTGCGCGGAGCCGCCATCAAACGCGGCGTCTGCCTGCTGGCCGCGCGCTCGGGGAGGCCGGTGCTGCCCGTCATCGTTCTTGGAACCAAGGAGTTGGGGCGGATCGGCCCTTGGATGCCCGCCAAGCGCGGCCGGTTGTGGGTATCCATCGGCACTCCCATGCACGCCGCCCCGGAGAGCAACACCCGCGCCGGCCGGGCCGCGTTTGCCGCACGGCTGGAAGCTGAATACGTCCGCCTCTACGGCGAAATGCGGCTGACCTTCGATCTGCCGGACATCGCTCCTTGAACACCCGGGCCGGGCCCGACGAATCCCGTTGACTTGACTGCTAGATATGGAGTTTATCGCCAGTGATCGTATGGCCGTGAAAAAATCCCCATATCCGCTCATCGCCAGTGTTTGTGCGGCAGGCTTCCTTTCCGGATTCGCCGGGAAACGGATCGGCAGCGGCAGTCCTCACCCGGCTGCACCCGCCGCCGCGAAAATTTCCGCGCCCGGCAAGGCCACCACTCCTGAGGAAATTTCCTCCTCTCCGGAGAATGCCTCGAAACCACCCGCTGCCAAAACCTCCGGCCTCCATTCCACGGACACACTGGAAACCCTCGCCACCCTCAAAGGCGACGCTCTCTACGGCCGCCTCGCGCTGTGGATGCTGGACGCGGGCGAGCAGGACATCGCCTCCTACTGGGCCAGCGTGAAAGACCAGAAGGGTCGGAAAAACGACATTACCGACCTCGTTTTCATCAACTGGAGCCGTCTCGATCCCCAGGCTGCCATCGCCGCCGTCGCGGGGACCGACAACGAGCATTACGCCTGGTGGGCGTGGGCCTGCCACGATCCCAAAAGCGCGCTCGCCGCCGCCATCGCCGCGAATCCGGACCGCGTGAACAACGTGGCGTGGGGCATCGGCGAATTCCACGGCGAATGGCTGATGGCACATTTCGACCAGATCCCCGAATCCGCCCGCGACAACGCCATTTCCGGCCTCACCAAATGGGACGATTGCCCGGACCCGCTGGCGATCATGGAATTTCTGAAAAAGAACGGAAACACCTTCCGACAAAGCATTTTCAACGCTCTCGTGCGCAAGGATCCGTGGGCGGCCTACGACTGGATTCAGTCAAATCCGGCCACCATTTCGTCCCAATACGGCAGCCGCAACAGCGCGATGGATGCCTTGGTCAAATCCATGGGCGAAACCCGGCCCGACGACCTCCAGCGCCTCGCCGACCAGACACCCTCCGGCGAGGCGAAGCGGAATATGGAAGCCGTTCTTTTCGAAAACCTCCTCAAGACCGATCCCGACGCCGCCCTCGAACAGGCGAAAAAAACCACCGCTCCCCGGATCGCCGCCGAGCGCCTCGCCGCCATTGGCAACAGCCTGCTCAAGACCGATCCCGAAAAAGCCTTCGAAATGGCGGGCAACCTTTTCACCGTTTACCCGGACGCGATGAACGCGATTTCCTGGATCCGCTATCCGAATGGAGGTTCCGGCTGGGGAGATGAAGTCAAGGGAGTGGACGAGTTGGTCACTCCGCTGCTCACCAAAGACCCCGCACGTCTGATGGCGACGCAGACTCCGTCCAGCCAGGGATTCACCTGCCTCACTTCAAAATGGGCCGCGCAGGACCTAGTGAGCTACACGAACTGGGTGAACCAGCAGACCGACCCGGCCACCCGCGAACCGGCGGCCCGAGCGGTGATCAGCCAGCTGATGCAGGATCAGAATTTCGACGAAGCCGCCGATTGGGTGATGAGCTCGCAAAAGACGAAGGAGGATCAAATCGCCAGACTCATCTCCAATTGGGCACGCGCTGATTCAGAAAAAGCCCGCGAGTGGCTGGAAAACTCTGACATTCCGGATGACAGGAAATCCCAACTGCTGGAAAGCGTCGGCGTAAACAAATCCGCCGACGCCAACAACTTAGGAAAATGAAACCAGCCCGCTATCCCACAGCCGTTCGTGCCGGAGCCGTGATTGGTTTTCTGGCGACGGCCGCCCTCGGTTGGAAACTCGCCGGGCAGCCGCCACCACCAGCCGTTTCCCGCGAGGAAAAAGCCACCAAATCCCAGAAACGCCCCACCCGCGCGGTCCGGCGGTCCGACCCGCCGACGGCGGCACAGCAGCGGATGGCCGGCATCCGCGCGATCACCTCGCCCGTGGAACGGATGCGCGCCACCATCGAAATGGCGAACACCATGCCCGTTTCCGAGATCGAGGCTTGGCTCGAAGGCCGCTGGTTCGACACCGGCGGCGGCTTTGATCTATCGCTTTTCAACAAGATCCTCAAGGAGCGCTGGAGCCGCGAAGATCCCGAAGGACTTGTTCTCTGGAATATGAAAAACGGCGGTAACGCGAACGCCATTCTGGCAGAGTGGGCGAAAAATGAACCGCAGCGCGTGATTGATTTCTTCAAGGCGCATCCGAACCCGCAGTTGCAGATCGACACGCTCACGGCACTGGTGAAGACCAACCCCTCGCTCGCCCTGCAAGGTCTGCAGGAAATGGCAGCAACCGGGTCCGCCTTGGGCAATCAGACGGAATATTACATCGACTCGCTCTTACAGGAGCTAACGAAAAGCTCACCCGCAGCCTTGGAAGCCGTGCTCGACTCCCTTCCGCCCGCCATGAAATTAAAGGCGGAATCAGCCCTGATCGGACAGAAGCTCAGCGTTTCATTCAACAAGGAATTTCAAAAGCTCCTCGACCGTCCGGACGGTTTGAAAATTTTCCAGAACCTCCGCGGCGTCAAAGGACTGGGCGACAAGTTGCTCGAAAATCTGGCGACTCTACCGCCAGCCTGGCGCACTTCCCTCGCGTCGAATTTCTACAATCTGATCGATGACTCGAATTCCAAAAAGTGGTTTTCCACGGATCTCGCGGCGGCGGGCTTCACTCCCGAAGAAATGAAAAACATCCGTTCCTACGCCCTGAGCCGCCTCGGCAACAGACAACCCGAGGAAGCACTCAAACTGATGGCTGGATCCAGTCTGGGCGCTGAAGAAAAGGAAAGCGTGCTGGGAAATATCTTCGGCCGCCTCAGTGACGAACCCGAAAAAGCCGCCAAGCTGCTCGCCCTGCTCACCTCGCCAGAAGATCGCCAGGCAGCCCAAAAGACCATCGATTCAAACGGAGGAAACACAAGGATCACCCAAGTGGAGAAACCCCGCGAATGGCTGGAGAAAGTCAGCAGTTTCACCAGCCGGGAATCCATTTATCTGAATCCCTATCTCTCCATGATCAAAGGCTGGGATCAGGAAAAAATCACCGAACTGACCACCCAGTTCCGCGCCATGCCGGACGACAAGAAGCAACAGATCGCCCAAGTGATCGCTCAAGCGCAGGTCGGCAACCGCGAAGTCTCCAATCCGACGCTGCAAGGCGAGGCGATCCGCTATCTGCTCACCAACCCGGTCGCTCCAGCCGAAGGAAAAGAAACGAACCGGACCGAAAACCCGGTCCGGCAAACCTCCCAGTTCGCCGTCGGCTGGGCCAAATCCGATCCCACTGCCGCCAGCGCCTGGGTGCAGACGCTTCCTTCCGGCGATGCAAAACTCTGGGCGCAGAAAAACCTCGCCGCCAACTGGAACCAGTACGATCCCCAAGCCACCGAGCAATGGTTGAAAACCCTGTCGGCCAGCGAACGCACCGAGGTTCAAAAATTCATCAAGTCCGGCGGGAACAACTGACGGCAGCGGAACTGGAGCGGCGCAAAAAAAACCGCCTGCGCGCTAGCGCAGACGGTTTTGGTAAGTTTCCTGAAATCTACCGGCTTATTCAGCGGCGACTTCGACGGTCGTGTCAGCAGCCTTTTTCTTGGCGGCCTTCTTCGCTGGCTTTTCAGCAGGAGCGGCTTCCTCGGCGGCGGCCACTTCCTCCACGGGCTCGTCTTTCGCAGGAGCGTCGACCCACTCGATGATCGCCATCGGTGCGGAGTCGCTCATGCGGGCGCCGAGTTTGGTGATGCGGCAGTAACCACCCTGGCGGTCCTTCGAAGCAGGTGCTGTTTCGGAGAAAAGCTTCTTCACGATGCTTTCCTGGCGAAGGAACGCGATTGCCTGGCGGCGCGAATGAAGATCGTCGCGCTTGGCGAGGGTGATCAGCTTTTCGGCGACAGGGCGAAGCGCTTTGGCTTTGCCGAAGGTGGTCTTGATGCGGCCATGCTCAATCAGATTGCATGCGAGGCCGGAGAGCAATGCCCGGCGTTGCGAGGCGTTGCGTTTGAGTTTAACTGTTTTGCTGCGATGTCTCATCGGTTGCTTCCGTTTCTATTTAAATATTAGTCGTCGAGGTTTTGAGCGATCAGATCGGCAAGGCCGACCGGTGCTTCGTCTTCCGCACCGAGGCGTGGGCCACGGGAGGCGGCGGCAGGTCCGGAAAGCAGCGAAGCTTCGAAGGACATGCCAAGACCGAGGCCGAGCTCGACGAGCTTGTCCTTGATCTCGTTGAGGGACTTCTTGCCGAAGTTCCGGTACTTGAGCATTTCTGCTTCCGACTTCATCGCGAGTTGACCCACCGAGGTGATGTTCGCGTTGTTGAGGCAGTTGGCGGCACGAACCGAGAGTTCGATTTCGTTGACCGACATGTTGAGAAGCTTCTTGAGAGCGGCGTTCTCTTCGCTGGACTCGGCAGGTGCTTCTTCGAAGTCCACGGCGTTTTCGTCGTAGTTGACGAACACGTCGAGGTGGTGACGGAGAATTGCGGAGGCTTGAAGCAGCGCATCTTGTGGTGTGATGCGGCCGTCGGTCCAGATATCGAGGATCAGCTTGTCGAAATCGGTCATTTGACCGACCCGGGTGGTTTCCACGGAGTATTTGACGCGGGTGACAGGCGAGAAGATCGAATCGATGGCGATGACGCCGATCGGTTGGTCCTTGCGCTTGTTTTCGTCGCCGGTGGAGAAGCCGCGTCCGACGCGGACTTCGAATTCGCAGTCGAACTTCACCTTCTTGTCGAGGGTGCAGATGACCTGATCCTTGTTGACCACGTCGTAGATGTGGTCGGCCATGATGTCACCGGCGGTGACGACGCCTTCTTTCTCCACTTTAATAGTGAGGATGCGCGGATCCTTCTCATTGTGGGAGAATTTGACCTTTTTCAGGTTAAGGACGATGTCGGTGACATCTTCCACCACGCCAGGAAGGCTGGAAAATTCGTGCTGCACGCCCGCGATGCGGACGGAAGTGATCGACGCGCCTTCCAGAGAGGAAAGGAGCACGCGGCGGAGCGAGTTGCCGATGGTGTGGCCGTATCCGCGCTCGAAGGGCTCGGCGCTGAACTGGGCGTAGGTATCGGTGGCGGTGTCCTCGTTGCGGACGAGGCGGTTCGGGAGCTCGAAACGAGCAAGTTTGACTGCTGACATGTTGTTTTTTGGATGGCCGGGTTACCCTCTTGCGGGCTTGTTGACCCGAAAACGGGACAGCGAGAGGACCGACGGCGATGGTGCGATTGCCCGCGGGGGCGCGACTAAATGTCGGGTCCGGGGGGCTTGCAAGGCAATTTTTCACCCGATTGTTACGAAAAAATGACAAAATCGGCTCTAACCGTGAAAATTTCGCTAGATTTACTATCAGTTATGGTACATTCCTTGTGGGCAATCCACAACACAACTATGAAATCAAAGAAAAATCTAACTCGGTTCACCTACGAAACAGCAGCCTTCGAAGGCTGGCGTTTGTGCATCAGCCGTGCAGGTACCACCTTCACCAAGTACTACCCCGACAAGAAATTCGGCGGTGGTAAGAAGTCCCTGGTCGCAGCTGAAGCCGTTCTCGTGGAACTCAAGGCACTCATCGAAGGCGCGAAGCGTGTCGATGGGAAATTGACTCCCGCGACGATCAAGAAGGCCGAGAAAATGCTCGCTGATTCCTGATTACCTTCCGGCGTGGAGCTTTCAGGACTTGCGCGGTTTTCCGTGCCAGCCAGGTTCAATCCAGCATGCCGGAAGACAAAGGTTCAGTAATTCATTGGTTTCGTCGCGATCTGCGCATTGCAGATAATCTGGCTTTGAGCCACGCGGCGAAACCTGACCTTCCCCTCATCCCCCTTTATATTACCAGCGAGTGGAAAAGTTCCCACTCCTGGACCGGCCCGAACCGGCAGCAGTTTCTCTGCGACAGCCTCGGGTCCCTCGCCCGCAATCTTGAAACCCTCGGTGCGCGCCTGATCGTCCGCCAGGGAAAAGCAGTCGAAGTCCTCCGCCAGCTCATCCGGGAAACCCGTGCCGTGGCGCTGCATTTCAACGCAGACCCGGATCCGTTTGGAAAATCCGTGGAAAATGCCGTCCGGCAGCTTTGTGCGGAACTCGGGGTCGAATGCCACTCCCACGCGGACGCCGCTTTGCACGGCCCCGATGAAGTCCTCACCCAGAGCGCCCTGCCCTACCGGGTTTACACCCCCTACAGCAAAAACTGGCTTTCCCTCCCGAAAACTTCGCCGCTCGCCAAGCCGAAATCCCTGAAGACTCCCGCCGATCTGTATTCGCTCCCCCTCCCCACCGTCCAGACATGGGGACTGGAAACACCCGAGACCGAAATACCCGCCGCCGGCGAACGCGCCGCCCGCGATCGCTTGAAATCCGCCATTTCGGGGAAAATCCAAGCCTACTCCGCAAAGCGCGACTTTCCCGCGCTCAACGGAACCTCCCGGATTTCCCAAGATCTGCGCTACGGCCTGATCTCGATTCGCACCGTTTACGCGGAAGCCATGAAAGCCCGTGCCGCCGCTGATCTTCCGGGGCGGGCGGGAATCGACGTTTTCATCAAGGAACTCGCCTGGCGGGAATTCTATTTCGCCATCCTTCACCATTACCCGAACGTGCTCGACGAGGAGTTCAACGTCGACTGGCGCGGACTGCCTTGGGACGAACCGGGCGAAAAATTCGAGCTTTGGAAAGAAGGGCGCACCGGATTTCCCATCGTCGATGCCGGGATGCGCGAGCTGAAAGCCACCGGATTCATGCACAATCGCGTCCGGATGATCACCGCCATGTTCCTCACCAAGGACCTGCACATCGATTGGAAACAGGGAGAATCCTGGTTCATGCAGAACCTCGTGGACGGCGAAATCGCCTCGAACAACGGCGGCTGGCAATGGTCCGCCGGCACTGGCGCGGATGCGGCACCCTATTTCCGCATCCAGAATCCGTGGTCACAGACCGCCCGCTACGATCCGGACGGTGTCTATATCAAGCGCTGGGTTCCCGAACTCGCGAACGCCCACCCGGTCCAGTTCCTCGAACCGCCGAAAAGCGGCCTGCCCATCGCCAAAGGCTACCCGCTTCCCTGTGTCGATCACAAATCCGAGCGCGAACGGACCCTCGCCATTTTCAAAAAGCACCGCGAAGCCGGGCGCTGAACAAAAAAACGCCCGCAGGCTTTGCAGCCGGCGGGCGTTTGAAGAAGTCTGGAAAAATCAGGCTGGCTGGATTTGCGACATACGGCGGAGTTCGCGCATCAGGCTGCGGGTTTCGTCCTGCCAGCCGTTGAGCACCTCGCGGGAAAGCTGGACGCGGTCCGAAACGGCCTTTTCCAGCTCGTGGTAGTTCGCGGAGAGCTTTTCAACGAGTTCGTGGATGGCATCGGCCGCGCGCTGGGCCGGGCCGTGGGCTAACTCGCGCAACTCGGCAAGTTGCTGCTGCGCCTTGCGGCGGGCCTCGCCCATTTCAGCCAGAAGGATGCGGCTGTCAGGCACGCGGCGGAGACCGTCGACGAGGCCGAGCTTGGAAAGCGTCCAGATCGTCCACTTGCTCGGATCCCACTGCCATGGCTTCACGCCGTTGCGGTAGTCGTGCTGGAACTCGTGGTGGTAGTTGTGATAGCCCTCGCCAAAGGTGAGGACGGCCATGATCGCGCTGTCACGCGCGCTGTGGCTGGTAGAATAAGGCTGGCGGCCGACGGTGTGGCAGAGCGAATTGATGAAGAACGTGCAATGCTGGGCGACGACGATGCGGGCGATGCCGGCGATGAGGAATCCGCCGAGCGCACCGGTCATCGGGTTCATCCCATGGGAAAGATTCCAGTAGTAGCCAATCACCGTGGGGACGACCAGACCGACGACGAGGCCGATCCAATGCACGTGGTTGTGCTGCCACATCACCAGCTTGTCCTTGCGGAGGTCGGCGACGTTGTCCATCGGCGGCTCGGGATTGAGTTTGAAAAGCAGCCAGCCGATGTGGGCCCAGAAAAAGCCCTTGGAAATGTCATAGGGATCTTCGTCGTGGTCCACGTGCTTGTGGTGGCGGCGGTGGTCGGAAGCCCAGTTCAGACAGGAGTTTTCAAACGCACAGGCACCGAAAACGAGGGTGAAGAGCTTTACCGGCATTTTCGCCTTGAAGGACAAGTGCGAGAACAAACGGTGATATCCTACGGTGATGCTCATCATCGTCGCTGTGACGTAGAAGAAGAACATGGCGAACTGGAACCAGTCGATGCCGACTTTTACCAGGTAGATGGGAACCCCGATGAGGGCGATCAGGGCGGTGCCGATGAGGAATGAACTGGTGACCCAGTTCACCCGGTCGAAGGGAATGCGATACATAATTGATGGTTTTACAGCCTTTAGCAGCCGGATGTTTAACCGAACGGACGGTGCAATCGCGCACCGATAGCTAAAGGACGTGGCTCAATACACGATGGCCGCCCCGGTAGCAAGCCCCCCTTTTTTCAAAAACCTGACGGGTTCTGTGTTGACAAAGCGTGCCCGATCCCGCATCTACCGCGCCCCGACAAATCTGCGGAACCAAACAACCAACCAACAATCATCGCATGCGTGGAGTGACTGTGAAAAAAGGCGAGCCCGTTGACCGTGCTCTCAAGCGCCTCAAAACCAAACTTGATACCGAGGGCATCCTCGAAGAAATGCGCCGCCGCCGCGCGTTTGAAACACCTACCGAGCGCAAGCAACGCAAGCTGCGTTCCGCTTCCAAGCGCAACAAGATCCGCTGGCGCTACTCCAACGCTCCCGCCGCCGCTCCTGCCGAAGCTGCTGAGTAATATTTCCGGTTCCGCAACCAGGGAAACAAACGGATGCCACACGGCATCCGTTTTTTTGTGCCTTGATGGGAAATGAGGTTGGCACGCCACGTGATGAGCACCGGGTAACTTCGGATTGCCATTTCACCCTCCATCCGGTTTTATCACCTATGCACGATCTCCACATCCACCTCGGCGGAGCCGTTCCATCCTCGGTCCTCTGGGAAATCCTCTGCGACAACGGCCTGCGCACGGAATACGTCGATTTCAACACCTTCCACGACTCCCTCACCGCCCGCGCCGATGACGTGAAATCTCTGGACGATTTCCTCGGCCGTTATTTCCAGGTCACCGAGGAAATCCAGTCCTCGCCCTCCGCCGCCAGCGTTTCCGCCTATCAGGTCGTCGCCAAGGCCTACCGCCGGGCGCAGGTGAAGGCGCTGGAGCTGCGGTTCAACCCGCAGAAACGCATGCGCCACGGCCTCCACACGATGGACGCCATCATCCTCGCCGTCATGCAGGGCCTCGAGCGGGCGTCGCTCCACTACGGAGTCGCCACCGGCATCATCCTCTCGCTAGGCCGCGACCTTTCGCTGGAATCAAACTGGCAGATCATCGACGCCGCCATCAAATGGCGCAGCCGCGGTTCCCTCAACGGCGCGAACGGCGTCGTCGGCATCGACATGGCGGGGCCGGAATCACGCGCGCTCGAACTCAGCAAGCCGTGGATGAGCGAAGTCTCCGCGATGATGGAAAAGGCACGCCAGGCGGGATTGAAAATCACCTATCATGTCGGCGAAAGCGAGGCGACCGGCCCCGAGGGCATGCTCAAGGTCATCGAAGCCATCCGCCCCGACCGCATCGGCCACGGCATCGAACTGCGCCGCGCCACCGGCAAAACGAAGCACAAGCTCATCAAGCTGCTCCGCGAGAAAAACATCTGCCTCGAGCTCTGCCCCACCGTGAATCTCGTCACCCGCGTGATTCCGGACTACGCCTGCATCGCCAATTTCGTTAGAGACCTCGCCAAACACGAAATCGCCTACTGCATCAACACCGACAATCCCTATCTCATCCACACCAACCTCAAGCAGGAATACGAGATCATCGGCGACGAACTGGGCGACGACTCAAAGCCGCTGCTCGATCTGAGCGAGCGCCACGCCGCCGACCACCAGTTCATCAGCGAATGACCCCGGGACCGCGAGTCTCTGACTCGCCGGGAAAGGAACGACAAAGCTCCGCGGCGAAAGCCACTGGGTTTTGCCCTCACTTTCTCAAGCGAGTCAGAGACTCGCGGTCCATCGGTCATGCCTTTCCGGCATTCTCAGCCAAACAACTCCGCATTATCCAAAGGCCGGCCGTTCGTGCATCTTCCGGTCATGAAAACAAACCAACCGGTTCTCCACGGTCTGCATCACGTCACCGCCATCACCGCGAACGCGCAGGCGAATCTTGACTTCTACGCCAAAACGCTCGGCATGCGCCTGGTGAAAAGACCGTCAACCAGGACGACGTCTCAGCCTATCACCTTTTCTACGCCGACGCCATCGGCAGCGCGGGCTCCGACCTCACGTTCTTCGACTGGGCACAGATCCCACCCGTCCGCATCGGAGCGGGCACCGTCAGTGAAACCGGCCTGCGCGTGCTCGGCGGCCAGGCGTCGCTGGAACTGTGGTTGAAATGGTTCGACCAACAAAACGTCCGCCACGGAGCCATCGAAACCGTTTCCGGAAAACCGACGCTCGCCTTCCAGGATGGCGAAGGACAACACCTGCGTCTCATCGCCGAAACGGACTCCGCCACCGAAGTCCATCCGTGGCACGGCAGCCCGGTTTCCTTAGAAGCGGCGATCGTCGGACTCGGCTCGGTCACACTCACCGTCCCCAGCTTGGACCAAACCGCAGCCTTCCTCACCGGCATGCTCGGCTTCACTAACAGCGCAAGCGACTCCGCACTTTTCGAAACCGGCCCCGGCGGCACCGGCGCACAGATCCGTCTGCAAGGCTCCGGCCAGCGCGGCCAGGAAGGCGCCGGAGGCGTCCACCACGTCGCTTGGCGGGTTCGCGATGAAGAGGAACTCCTCACCTGGCAGCGCCATTTGGAAAGCAACGGCTGCCCGACGTCCGGCGAGGTCGAGCGCCACTATTTCAAATCCCTCTACTTCCGCATCCCCGGCGGCATCCTGTTTGAAATCGCCACCGACGGCCCCGGCTTCGCGGCCGATGGCGAGGACCCCACACACCTCGGCGAAAAACTCGCCCTGCCTCCCTTCCTCGAACCGCACCGCGCGCGCATCGAGGCCGGTATCAAACCGCTAGTCTATCAACCTTCCACCTCCTCCGCATCATGAACGACTTCATCCACCGCTTCGTCCAGGCTCCTGACGGAAACATCGCCGCCGCCCCCACCCTGCTGCTTCTGCACGGCACCGGCGGCGATGAAAACGACCTCATCGAGCTCGGCAAATCCGTCGCCCCCGCAGCCAACCTGCTCAGCCCGCGTGGGAAAATCTCCGAAAACGGCATGCCTCGCTTCTTCCGGCGTCTGGCGGAAGGCGTGTTCGACGAGGAGGACCTCATCCACCGCACCCACGAGCTGGCGGACTTCGTCGGAGCCGCCGCCACCCGCTACGGTTTCTCGCCCGCTTCGATCACCGCGCTCGGCTATTCGAATGGCGCGAACATCGCCGCCAGCATGCTGTTGCTCCGCCCCGGCGTTCTCCACCGCGCTGTTCTGCTCCGTGCGATGGTTCCGCTCGTTCCCGAGAGATCACCCGATCTCACCGGCACCGGCATCTTCCTCGCCAGCGGCCTGAGCGATCCCATCCTGCCTATCAGCAACGCCCGCAAACTCGCGACCATGTTCCGCGAAGCCGGTGCCGACCTGACTGTTCAGGAAATCCCCACCGGCCATCAGCTCACTTCAAAAGAACTCGACGACGCCCGACTCTGGCTCGCGAAGCCGGTTTCCTGAAGCAGAGAAAAAAGCTCCCCAGCCCGCGATCCGGCACTCAAGATGCTTAAAACCATCATGGCTGACGGCTCCGATCCCTCACTGCTCGCGGATTTTCTCGACCTTCTGCGCAACCTCATCCGCGAGCCGTCCGTCGTCGGCGCGGAGGATTCCTTCTTCCGTGTGCTGATGCGGGAGCTGCACGAAATGGATTTGGACCTCACCTACTATCAGGGCATCCTGGTGGCGCGGGGAAAGGATCCGCAATCACTGATCCTATCAGCCCACATCGACCGCCACGGCCTCGTCTGCACCGGGCCGAACGAATTCCAATACTCCGCCTTCCTCGCCGCGAACCGCAGCGAGCAGACCGGCGATTCCGTCTCGGAGCAGATGCTCGGCGCGATCCAAGGCCGCTTCGGTGGCCAGCGCGTGCAGGCTCACATCCCCTACACCGGCACCTATCTGGGACAGGGACAGATCACGCATTCCTACGTCTGCCCGCACCGGAACAACCTGATTTTTGAAATCGAAGGTCTCGGCTTCCTCCAGCCGGGCACGCCCGTTTCCTTCCTCGACCGCCTGACCATGCAGGACGGCTGCATTTCCGCGCAGCTCGACAACGTGCTCTCGGTCGCACTGCTGGTTTTCCTTTTCCGCCAGGGCTTCCAAGGCACCGCCCTCTTCACCGCCCAGGAAGAGGCCGGCCGGAGCTGGCGGTATGCGCTTGCCTGGTTCCTCCGCCAGCAGATCCGCACGAAACGGCTGATCGTGTTAGACACCAGCCCCTACCCCACCCGCGAAGCGGCGGAGGCCCAGCATCTCGTCTTGAGAAACAAGGACGCCACGGCGGAATTCGATGCTGAAATGACCGCGGAACTAGGCCGGAAATGTGCGGAACTCGGCATCACCTGTTCCCACAAGGACATCTACGTGGAAGCCCAGAACGCCACCCGCCAGAAACCCCTTTCACTCGGCCGCACCGAACTCGGCCGCCTCATCGCCGCCAGTAACGGCGACATCAGCGGCACCACCCTCCAGATCCCCACCACCGGCTATCACACCGCCAGCGAAACCGCCTCGCTCGATTCCATCCGCGCGGCCCTCTCGCTATTGCTCACTTACGTCTGATAGATTTATTCACTCGCCGCCGCAGCAGGCACCTGCCTCGTGCCAGCAATTTTCGCAGATCGCTTCATCGCCGACGCGGAGGGTCGTCGCCGCGCCGCAGTTTCCGCAGGGTTTTTCGTCCTTCGTTTCCATGGGCGCAGGGTAGAGGAAAACGGGCGCGGCTGTCACGCGATGCTTGGGAGTCATCCGCGGAATTCGGGATTTTCAGGAAGCGCAAACTTGCATTCGCGCGGCTCGCCCAACCATAGTGCATTCTACCAATTACCCCGCTTCCATGGTCCACCCCGCCCTCCGCATCCTCGCCGAACGCTACCCCACCCTCTCCTCCGCCGCGTCCGAGGTCGCCGCGCTGCGGGCGACGAAGGAGCTGCCGAAAGGCGTGATCCACGTGATCTCGGACGTCCATGGCGAAAACCAGAAACTCCGTCACGTCATCAACAACGCCAGCGGCCGCCTGCGCCCGTTGGTGGAGGAGGCGTTCCGCGAAACGATGAGTCCGCAGGAACTGCAGGGCTTCATGAACGTGCTCTACTATCCGACTGAGATGATCCGTTTGAAAAAGCCGGGACTCGCCGCCGATCCCGCCGCCCGCCACGAGTGGGTGAGAAACACGCTGGAGCATCAGTTCACCATCATCCGCGCCCTGATCCGCACACGGCGGCGGAAGGACGTGAAAGCACTCGCACCGAAGGAACAACGCGAGCTTTTCGAGGCGCTGCTGAACCATCCGGCGGGCGGTCATGATCCGACGATGATCGACGTGCAGTTGCGGGAAATCATCGCGCTGGATCTCGACTACGATCTCATCCGTAGCGCGTCGCGTTTCATCCGCAATCTAACTGTCGAGGAGCTGATCGTCGCCGGCGATCTCGGCGACCGCGGCCCTCGCATCGATCTGGTCATCGACTACCTGATGCACCAGCCGAACGTCTCGCTGGTCTGGGGAAACCACGATGCGATCTGGATGGGAGCCTGCCTCGGCCAGCGCGCGCTCATCGCCACCGTGCTGCGGATCTCGCTGCGCTACCTGCGGATGTTCCAGATAGAAGAAGGATACGGACTCCTGACGAAAGCGATCGAAGTGCTGACCGCGAAGGTTTATGAAAACGATCCCGCCACCTGCTTCAAAGCGAAACGCAGCGGCCAGCGTGATGGTGAGGAAGTGGCACGCATGCAGAAGGCGATTTCCATCATCCAGTTCAAACTGGAAGGCCAGGTCATCGAGCGTCATCCGGAGTGGAGGATGGACGAGCGCAACATTCTCAAACGCATCGACTATCAGAACCACACGCTCGCCATCGGCGGCGTCGATTACCCGCTGCGCGACACCTTCCTCCCCACCATCGATCCCACCGATCCGAACCGCCTGAGCGAGGAGGAGGAGGAATGCATCCACCGCATCGAGGAGAGTTTCACCAACTCGCCGCGGCTGTGGGAACACATGAAATGGATGGCGGACTTCGGACAAATGGCGCTCGTCCGCGACCACGCGGTGATTTTCCACGCCTGCCTGCCGGTGGATGAGGACGGCCGCTACGTGCCGCTGAACGTGGACGGAAAGGACCAGTCAGGACCGGAAATTTTCACCGCCTTCACCAAGGTCGTCAAACGCGCCTTCCGCGCCGGATCGAAGAGCGCGACGGAAAACGACAAGGACTGGTTCTACTACCTGTGGGCCGGCCCGCTCTCGCCCATGTTCGGCAAGGAGCGGATGGCGACGTTTGAAACGTATTTCATCGCCGACAAAACAACGCACAAGGAGAAGGCCGGGCCGTGGTTCGAGTGGATTCACGACGCCGCTTTCTGCGACCAGATCGCCCGCGACATGGGAGTGCCCCAGAGCGGATTCCTCGTCAACGGCCACGTCCCGGTCAGATTCAACCAGGGTGAGGATCCGGTGAAGCGCGGCGGCAACGCCATCACCATCGACGGCGCGTTTTCCGAAGCCTACGGCGACCGCGGCTACACGCTCATTCTCGGACCGGAAGGAAACACCTTGGCGGAGCACCATACTTTTCCTGATCCGGAAACAGCAGTTAGAAAGGGAATGGACATCATCCCGAAGTTCACGCAACTGAGGAAATACAAACAGCCGCGCAAGGTGGGGGACACCGAGCGCGGGCGGGAGATCGATTCGGTGATCGCGCTACTGCTGCAGTTGATCGAGGCCTATCGCATCGGCGACCTGCACGAACGGCCGTTGTAGTATTCCACCGTACGTAGTCCCGCCTTCAGGCGGTCTTAAGGAGGGGTGATCTTCGGTCGCCCAAGCCCATGAGGGGATAATGAAAAGCGGTTCACCTCCACGCATTGGCAACTCATGGACCCGGCGGATAGATTCCACCGCTCCTTGAATGGAAGACCGCCTGAAGGCGGGACTACATGCGAAGAGCCGCGACAGCAAAAAGCCGCCCCGGTTTCCCGGGACGGCTTTGGAATGGTTCGTTAGAACGTCAGGCGCTTACTTTTTCTTGGCAGCGCGCTTCTCGAGGATCGCTGCTTGGGCAGCGGCGAGGCGGGCAACCGGCACGCGGTAAGGCGAGCAGGAGACGTAGGCGAGACCGACGTTGTGGCAGAACACCACGGAATCGGGATCGCCGCCGTGTTCGCCGCAGATGCCGAGCTTGATGTCCGGACGGGTCTTGCGGCCCTTTGCCACGGCGGTTTCGATGAGCTGGCCGACGCCGACGGTGTCGAGAGTGGCGAACGGGTTCTTGGCGAACACGTCGTTCTCAACGTAAGGCAGCAGGAACGCGCCCATGTCGTCACGGCTGATGCCGAGCGCGGTCTGGGTGAGGTCGTTGGTGCCGAAGCTGAAGAACTCGGCGT
>JBDSNC010000176.1:0-11270 GCA_039915545.1 Luteolibacter sp. | reverse complement strand
CGGTGCGAGCGGCTCCAGCGGCATGCGGTCGTAGGTGTCCGGCCAGAGTTCCTTGGGATCGTGGGAAACGGAGTAGAAGTGTTCGTGGAAATTCCGCAGGGGTGAAAGCAGATACTCGTCGAGCAAGCGCCCGGTCCCCCTCTCCTGCTGCGGGATGCGGCCGCTGGCGCGGTGCGCGAGTTCCTTCACCGAGCCCTCGTCCTCGCGGCAGCGGATGGCTTGGCGCACGTCCATTTCGTGCAGCGGGATGGTGCGGAATCGGGGCAGCGCATCCTCGATGCCCATGTCGCGCGCGAGGCCGTTGAGCCAGGGTTTCAGATAGTTAGTGTACGGCAGGCGGACCATGCGGGTGTGCAGCGGATCGCCGTATTCGGAGATGTCGACCGAGATCATTTCCCGCTGGCTGGTGGCGCACGGGCCGACGTGCACGGCGGTGATCTCCACCGGCAGCGAGGTGCGCGGCGCGGCCTCCCATTTGATCCGGTGGGCGAGGTATTCCATCAGCAGGGCGATGGCGGTGAAGGTGCCCAACTGGTCGCTGCTGATGTCCGAACCCACACCATCGCCAAGCCGCTCCATGCACGCGGCAACGAGTTCCGGCGAGGGCTTGAGCGCGGCAATCCGCCTGGCGACTTCGGACTGGAACGGCACCTGCCAGACGAAATGATGGCCTTGGCCAGTGATGAGGTGCAGCGGTTCGATCCCCCACTCCAGCAGCAGCGCCTCGATCACCCGCACGACCGGCTCCTGTAGCTCGAAAGTGCGTTGCGGATCGATGTAGGCTTCGCCGGGTGCGTCGAAATTCACATACTCGATATCGAGGTGAAGCAGCAGGGATTCGCGGTCGGCCAGCGAGCGGGCGATGTCCAGTCCGCGATCGAGGAACCACTGTAAATCCAGTGGCGGGTGCAGCTCGGAGCGTTGGAATAGGCAGCCGTCCGAATGAGTGAGATAAACCGCCGTAGCCGCTTCCAGCGTGTCTCCACCCAGATATTCCACCAAGCGCTGGCGGACGGCCGGATCTTCATAAAACGAATTCATCGGGACGAGGGAATGGGAATACAACAGGTCGGGACCGGCCTGAACAATGATTTGAGAACAACTCCATCCACTAAGCTCCCTGTCACTCGGATACAAGGTGAAATTCGTAAACGCGGGATTCCCACGGGGTGACACGGACATCCATCCTTGCACTTCGCTCAGGCGCTTGTGAAAGAACAGAGGGGAATACCTGTATCACTTGTTCCGCCCATACCTAACAAACCATGACCCGCTCCCTCTCGCTCCGCTGCTCCGCGCCGCTTCTCGCCGCCGTCTGCGGATCGCTCTCCGCTGCGGAACCCAGGCCGCTGATGCGGGATTTCATCGGGATCAACGGGCATACGGTGCAGTTCAAGCCGGAGCTTTATCGGCCGGTTTGCGAAAAGGCGCGGGACTACCACCCGGTGGCGTGGGATTTGGAAAAGGAAACTTCCGCGCCCGCGCCGTTTCCCTTCGCGAAGAACAAGGTGGACTGGAGCAAGGTCTATGGCTCGTGGAAGGAAAAGGGCTGGGAGACCGACGCCTGCCTGATGTTCGAGTCGATCCCACAAGCGGATTGGAAAAATATGGAAGCGGATGCAAAGGCCTACGGGCAGTCGTTTGCGAAGGAATTCGGCCCGTCCGGAGCCCGCAAGCTGGTGACGTCCGTTGAGATCGGGAACGAGCCGGGAAAATGGTCGGACGCCGACTACACGCGGATTTTCAAGGCGATGGCCGCCGGGGTGCGCGAGGGAGATCCGAAGCTGAAAATCGCCACATGCAATATGACCACCGGCCCGAGCGGCGGCTACGAGAAAAACGTCGGCTGTGTGGGCGGATCGCCGGAGCTCTACGACATCCTGAACGTGCACAGCTATGCCCAGCTCGAAAACTGGCCCACCTGGCGGCGGAGTTTTCCGGAGGATCCCGCGCTGCCACACTACCTGAAGGACATCGACTCGCTCTGCCAGTGGCGTGACAAAAACGCACCCGGCAAACCGGTGTGGATCACCGAGTTCGGCTACGACAGCACGACCCAGCCGCAGGAGAAATCCGGCGATTTCGCGAAATGGGTGGGCGTGACCGACGAGCAGCAGGCGCAGTGGATCGTGCGCTCGCTGCTGGTGTTTTCCGCGATGCCGGTGGACCGCGCGTTCATCTATTTTTTCAACGACGAAGACAAGGCGAGCCTGCATGCCAGCGCCGGGCTGACACGGCATTTCCAGCCGAAGCCGTCGTTTCACGCGGTGTCGCATCTGTATCAAACGCTCGGGGATTTCCGCTTCAGCCGGATCATCACGAACGAACCGGGCAAACTCCGAGTGCAGGAATACCAGCACTCCACCGATGCGGAAAAGAAGATCTGGGCCGTCTGGTCCCCCACTGCCGATGCGAAACCCACCGAGGTGACTCTCGCTTCCGTCCCGGGCAAACTCGTCTCCGCCACCCGGATGCCGCTCACGGATGTGAAGGAATCCCCCGCCAACGCGAAACAGGCGGCGAATGGAAGCGTCACCGTGGAAACGGGAACCTCGCCCGTCTATCTGCTGCTGAAAGTCCGTTAGGAGATGTGATACAGACATTCCTGTCTGTTCTTTCACCTGCGCCCGCCCGAAGAACGGACAGGAATGTCCGTATCACTTCCAGCACCCGCATATCCTGCGAAGTTTTCTGCAAACCTTCTGATCAGCCGCTTGAAGCTTGTTTGCGCGCTGCGGGAGGGCGACGGTGCCATCAATCAAAAAGGGCAAAGCGAGGCCCTGCCATCAGGATGCGGCGGAAGTTCCGCAGCACCTGAGGACAGTCCGCACCGCTCCCGTTTCCTACCGCCATGATCACCATACCAGACTCCGTGGAAGGCGCCGTCATCATCAGCATCGTCGATTTCATCCTCAGCTTCTTCATCATTTCCGGCATCGGCGTCGTGCTCGCCCTGCTGCCTCTGGTCAACCGGTTCTGGAGCATCGATGACAAGGATCTGAAAAGCGGCCACTGACACCCACACCCCGAGACACCATGATTGACCAAGTAATTTCCCTGTTTGACGCGTTGTTCAAACAAACCGGCCTCGCCCATTTGTATTGGGGCAACCTCGTGATGATCGCCGTGGGCTTCATCATGATCTACCTCGCCGTGGCGAAAAAGTGCGAACCCTTCCTACTGATAGGCATCGGCTTCGCCTGCATCGTCGTCAACATCCCCGGCTCCGACCTCGCGCTGGAGGGCGGACTTTTCAACTATGCCTACAAGGGCGTCTCCCTGCTCATCGTCCCGCCGCTGATCTTCCTCGGTGTGGGAGCCATCACGGACTTCGGCCCGATGATCGCCAACCCGAAACTCGTGCTGCTCGGCGCGGGTGCGCACCTCGGGATCTTCGTCGCGCTCATTCTCGCGAAAGCGATCGGATTTTCACTATCAGAAGCCGGTGCGATCGGCATCATCGGCGGAGCGGACGGTCCGATGGCCATCTTCGTGACGATGAAACTCGCGCCGCACCTGCTCTCGCCCATTTCAGTAGCTGCCTACTCCTACATGGCGCTGATGCCCATCATCCAGCCGCCGGTGATGCGCCTGCTCACCACCAAGGCCGAGCGGAACATCCAGATGGCACAGGTCCGCAAGGTGAGCCGCCTGGAGAAAATCATCTTCCCGCTGGTCATCGCCGCGATCGTCAACCTGTTCTTCCCGCCCGTCGCCCCGCTGGTGACAATGCTCATGTTAGGCAACCTGCTGCGGGAGGTGCTCATCGTCGGCCGTCTCGCGGAAACCGCCGGTGGAGCGATCCTCAACGTCGTCACCATCGTGCTCACGGTGGCCATCGGCTCCACCATGCAGGCGAAGTCCTTCCTCTCGTTCCAGACACTGGAGATCGTGGGACTCGGTCTGCTCGCCTTCATCTGCGGCACGGCTTCGGGAGTGATCACGGCGAAAATCATGAACCTTTTCCTCAAAACCAAGATCAACCCGCTCATCGGCTCCGCCGGTATCGCCTCGGTGCCCATCGCCGCGCGCGTCTCGCACATCGTGGCGAACAAGGAGAACCCCAAGCTGTTCCTCATCTATCACGCCATGGGTCCGAATCTCGCTGGCGTCTTCGGCACCGCCATCTCCGGCGGCATCCTGCTCGCGCTGCTGGGTGTGAAATGATCCCACGTCCATACAATCCACCAACCCAACCAACTCATGAACCCATCCCAACTCACAGACGACACCTGCGGCTCCATCATGGCCACCGAATACCCGGTGCTCACCTCGCGGATGACACTCACCGAATGCGTCAAGACCCTGCTCAAGAACCGCGTGCTCGCGATGCCGGTGGTCGATGACAGGGGCCGATACATCGGACAATTCCGCAAAAACCTGCTCATCGCAGCGATCCTGCCGCAGGTGGCCGTGCACGACCCGCGTTTTGATAGAATCGCCCACATGCTCGACGGCGGCATGTTCGCCGAGACGATGGACGACGTGCGCGAGCGCTTCTCCGCCATCAAGGACAAGCAGGTCAGCCGCTATCTGGACACCGACACGCCGGTCCTCCGTCCCGACCAACCGCAGGTGGCCGCCATGTTCTATCTGTTTCACGGACGCAACTTCCTGCCCGTCGTGGAGCCGGACAGCGGTCTGCTCGTCGGCGTGATCTCGCCATGGTCCATCATGGCGAGCATGATCATGTGAGGGCAGTCACTGTTTCGAAATCCGGATCACCATCGCACTGCACGGAGCCAGGTCCGGCAGAGGGAGTCAGTCTTTCGCAAGGACGTCGCGTCCGGCGGTGGCGGACCAGGTGGAGTCTAGCTGATCGGTGAATTTCCAAGTGCTGTCCTTTTCCCGGCCCATGAATCCCCAGGCATTCTCGGGGATGCTGACTTTCACATTGCGGAGCGTTTCCGAGCCGCTGAAATTCGCGACGATGAGGAAGGACTCGCCGCTTTTCGGATCGTGGCGAAGGAAGGCGTAGAGCCAGTGGCCGGAAATCGTTTCCTCCCCCACCCGGCCAAAATGCGGGTTGTCCTTGTTCGCGTGATTGAGGCCATAGAACTCGCCTGCGGTGAACGCCGCCGACTGCGTGCAGCGGATCAATTTCCCATACCAATCGCGCAGGGATTTCTGCTCGGCGCTGAGTCGGCCACCGTCGTATCTGCCGCCGTTCACCCATTTCGTGAACTCGGGCATCGACCAATAATCGAAGATGGTGGTGCGCGCGTCATCCCCGCCGAAGCCTTCGGCACCGGCGGCGGGCTCGCCGACTTCCTGGCCGTGATAGAGCATGACAGCGCCGCGGCCCATGGCGAACAACACGGCACTAACGGGCTTGCCGACTTTCATGCCGGTGCCGCCCCAGGTGAAAGCGCTGGCGAGACGGACCTCATCGTGATTCTCAGCGAATCGCAGCGACTTGTGGAAGAGCGCGCCGGTGAATGTCAGAGGGTCGATATCGTTCGCCCACTTTCCGTGTTCATAAATGCCATCGAGCGCGTCGTAGGTCGGCTTGTCATAAACCGCATCGAACCCGGCGGCGACGAGTTCCTCCAGCACATGCCCGTCGGTGAGTTTCGCGGGGTCGTTGTTGTAGGCCTCGGCGGAGAAAAACACATCGGACTGGCGGGCGCGGGCGCGCTTGACCGACCAGCGCCAGAACGCCATCGGAATCATGTGGGCCATGTCCGCGCGGAAACCGTTCACGCCCATCGCCTGCCAGTAGGCGAGGATCTGGTCCATCGTGCGCCAGGTTTTCGGAACGTCGCTCGGGGAGGTGTCGGGCCCGGGCAACGAGGTGGCGCGGCCCTTGGTGAAATCGTGGCCGTAGTTCAGCTTCACGGTTTCATACCAATCATGGACGGTGGGAGCCCAGGAAACGACGTTGTTGCCGGTGACGCGGCCGAAGGTGGTTTCCGGAGCGAAGGTGCCGCTGCAGCCTGGAAGCTGTGCGGTGGGCAACTTCAGCGGTGGTCCGCCACCCGCGTCGTTCGGGCCGAGGTAGTAGAAATGATTGTCGCGGTCGAAGAAGACATCGCGCTTGTCGCCCTTGCCAAAGGACAGGTCCGGCATCACGTCCGAACCGTAGGAGCGTGCGACGTGGTTCGGAACGAAGTCGATGATGACTTTCAAATCGTGGGAACGGCAGCGGACTAACAACGCCTTGAATTCGTCCAGCCGCTTGTCCGGATCCACCGCATAGTCCGGGCAGACGTCGAAGTAATCCTTGATGGCATAGGGACTTCCGGCGATGCCCTTGAGGATGTCCGGTGCATCGGCGGGGCGGTTCGGATAGGCGGTGCCGCTCGCCTGTTCGAGCACACCGGTGAGCCAGACGTGGGTAAAGCCCATGGCTTTCAGCGACGTGAGCGCGGCATCGTTGATGTCGACGAATTTTCCACAACCGTTTTCCGCGAGCGTGCCGTTGGGTTTCCGGGTCTCGTTGGTATTGCCGAAGGTGCGGACCATGAGTTGATAGATCACGGGACGCGGCGATTCCACGGTTTGGCTGCTGGCTGTCATCGCGGCCAACCCAACACCGATAAGGATCGTTTGCCAAGTCATGGTTCAGCGCGTCTGAGGCTTGTTTTCGTCGCTCACGAAACGAGTGGCCACTGCGGCGACGATGAGGGACGCGCCTCCGAGCATCACCACTTTCACCGGAGCGTTGTGAAAGAGTTGTTTCACCACCGGTTCAAGCGCGAGCGATGCGAGAATTTCCGGGATCACGATGAAGAAATTGAAAATCCCCATGTAAACACCGGTCCGGTTCGGCGGAAGTGATCCGCTCAACATCGCATACGGCATCGAAAGGATGCTGGCCCATGCGATGCCCACGCCAATCATCGTGCATTGCCACAAAACCTTCGATTCGAGTCCTGTGATGAATCCCGTGGACAACAAACAAAGCCCCCCGAGGATCAGGGCAAGGCTGTGAACCGTCTTCCGGCTCGTCGCCTTGGCCAATGGTGGAAGGGCGAAAGCCACCAGGAAACAAACAATGGAATACCAAGCAAACGTCTGCCCCGCAAAAAGGGTTCCGGCATCGAAGGCGGGGGATTTCGAGTCGAGGGTTCCAAAAATCTGTTGCGCCGTCGCGAGTCCGAAAAACATCCACATGCAGAACAATCCGAGCCATGTGAAAAACTGCACCACCGCGAGTTGTTTCATTGTCCTGGGCATTTCCTTCAGGGCGGCGGAAACCTCGGGGCCACTCAACACAAATCCCACGGCAGCTCCGATACCGGCACCCGCAAGCACATGCGAGGGGGTCATGTGTTGTTCAACCAGGCCTCCGCGCGCGGCACCTAGCAGGGCCCCCGACACCGCGCCGACCGCAGGAAAGAGCGGCTTGAATTGAAACCTCCGATGCCGCTGTTTCTCCTGCAGAAATTTCCCCATATCCTCCGGTGGATACTCCTTGCTCGTCACCACCGTCCACAGCACCGCCAGCAGGAATGCCGCGGCCCCCAGCTTGAACGCCCACAACACTGACAGCGGAATGCCGTTTGGTGAATTCCCCGAAACTCCATAGTGATTCAAAATGGACGGTAGCGCGTTCGCCAACGCCGCGCCGATGCCGATGAAGAAACTCTGCATCACGAATCCCGTCGTCCGCTGCTCCGGCGGAAGCTTGTCCGCCACAAAGGCGCGAAACGGCTCCATTGAGATATTGATCGACGCGTCCAGCACCCACAGCATCGTCGCCGCCACCCACAGCGCAGGAGAGTCCGGCATGAAAAACAAGGCGCCCGAGGCAAGGATCGCGCCCACCAGGAAATAGGGACGCCGGCGCCCGAGCCAGTTCCATGTTCGATCGCTCATCGATCCGATGATCGGCTGGATGAGCAGGCCGGTCATCGGCCCGGCCAGCCATAGGATCGGGATCTTCGAAGCATCCGCGCCCAGCTTCGAGTAGATCGCGCTCATGTTGGCCAGTTGCAGCCCGAAGCCGAACTGGATGCCGAGAAAGCCGAAGCTCATGTTAAATAACTGCCAGAACGAGAGACGGGGTTTTTCTGTCATGCGGTGGGTGGGTTTTACCAAACGCCATAGAATAGCACCCCGCGATCCCCCCTCCGCAAGCACAGGGATGCTTTTGAAAACTTTTCCCGCGATTCGATAGAATTCCCTAAACCATCAGCGCGGACCGACATCTCGCCGTTTCTCCCGCTCCTCGCGGATCACGGCCAGCGCGTCATACACGGCGAAGATCATCACCACGATGGTGGCCACCGCACAGCCGCCCCACCAGAGGAGGAAACGCAGCGGGCTTTCCATCAGCCAGCCGCCGATCACCCACAGCCCGATGGCCAGCATCAGCACCGGCACCATCATCATGCCCACCATCCATTTCCGGCGCTCCTTACGGTCATGGAGGATCGCCCGCGCCAGGTCGGTGCTGCTGTTCCACGATTCTGGATCCTTATCCGCCATGGTGAAATTTTTCGTAACCGACTAAAGGCCGAGCGGCCCGAGCGTGCCCATATACCACTCCCAGATCCGCCACGCGCCGAACACCCACGCCGCCGCTCCCATTGCAAGGAAGGGCCCGAACGGCAGTTGTTTCCCGAAACCGATGCGCCCGATCAACGCCGCGATGATCGCAAACACCGACGCCGCGAACAGCGAGAAAAACACCCCGGTCCAGCCGAAGAACGCGCCGATCATTCCTAGCAGATGCACGTCACCCATCCCCATCGCCTCGCGCGGGATCACCGTGGACGTGGCCGTGCCGTCGAGCGATTTCATTTTCGAAAGATGGACGATGGTGCCGTCCGGCAGTTGGATTTCAAACTCACGGATGATCAGCGGGCCTCCACCCACCGACTCGCCGTCCACGCGGATGTCCTGGGTTTCCACCAGCAGGCGGTCCGTCTTGCGCGAGAAAATGTCCCACCACGCGATGCCCTCGCCATCGATCATGAAAAGCATCGGGTCCTGATCGCCTTCCGGTTCCTTCAGCGACCACTCGACCGGTTTGTCAAACTTCAGCGCCTTTTTCCCGAACGCCATCTTCCCCAACTCCACGACGAACCACAGTCCCACAAATCCGGCGATCCAACCGATCACCCCGCTCTTCACACCCGCGAACCAGTTCCCCGCCTCCCCGGCCAGCACCGGAAGATGCGGCCACGCCGCGCAGGCACCGATGCCGATGATCGATCCCGCCCACGTCAGCGACGTCGGGATGATGAGGTGTTCCGCATCGATGAACGTGATCGAAACCAGCAGCGCCATCAGGATCCACAGGAAAATCACCACCTCGACCGCAGGAGTCTGTATCGCAAAAAGCCACCACACCACCGCGAAAAGCACCGCCGTCAGCAGCTCCACGCCGAAGTAGCGGAAAGCGATCGGCGCATGACACTCGCGGCATTTCCCGCGCAGCCACAGCCAACTGATCATCGGGAAATTCAGCCACATCGGGATCGGCTTCTTGCACAGCGGGCAGAACGAACGCTTCGGATCATTCACCGAAAGCCCCAGCGGCACCCGATAGATCACGACGTTGAGAAACGATCCAATGCAGCCTCCAATCAGGAAAGCGGGGATCAGCCAGATCCAATGTTCGAACGGTGGGTAAAAGGGTGATTTGATCAAGGTGCCACCATTCAAGCCAACCGCGCACCGCTGCCAAGGAAAATGAGGGTTTGAAACCACCCTCCATAGCCCTCCCACGTCATGTCCGGGTAGGTTCCACTTCGTCGCCGGGTTGCTCCACTTCACCTCCGGTAGCTCCCATCTCGTCTCCGGGGAGCTTCCACTTTGCTTCCGGGTAACTCCCACTTCGCCTTCGAGTGCTTCCAATCCGCCTCCGGCTTGCTTCCACTTCGCTCTCGGGTAGCTCTCACTTCACCTCCTGGCAACTCCAGTTCGCCTCCGCGTTGCTCCCACACCTTCTCCGGGTTATTCCCCCTTCGTCTCTGGAGCCGAGGAAACTCGCCTCTCACCTCGCTCAATTCCAATCACTTCCCAAAAACACAGGATTTCCCTTCGCTTTGTCGCCCGGGCCCGCCTATTTCTCAAACGCACGCCGCCAATGAACAAGGACCTCAGGAACACATCGATCTGGCTCGTGTTTGCCACCCTCATGCTCACCACCGCCATCTGGCAGGCGCAGGTCGCGGCTGCTAAAGACGCCCAGGCGAGCCACAAAACTCCCCCGCCTCCGGCGAAAACCCGCCACGCCGTCCGCCAGCCGTCCTCCGTTCTCAGCGGAGATTCCGTAACCAACTACGGCAACCGAATAAAAAAAGGCCTTACCGATCAGGACATCGGCTGGATTGTCGAGGATTTCAAAAACGCAGGTCTAGACTTGGGGATCCGCGTCGCCACATCAGAAGAATACCTCGCCCAGCGCAAAGCCCAAGACCGTTGGTATCACGACGCTCTGGTGGAAGCATGGTCCCTCACTCCTGAACAGGCCGCCCAAGTTACGGCAAAACTCGCGGAACTGTTTGAACAAGCCAAAGCCGATTTCCTCCAGGCCCTAGCCGCATCACCCAACTCATTCGGGCTGAACGGAAAAAAATTCCAAATCATCAGCGCCGGGCCTATCCATCAGCTGATCGACGCGAACCTCAGGTTTCAGACGGATAACACCACATTTCTCCCTTGGAACCTCTGCTCCCTGCCAGATCACGACGATCACAGGCGCAAGGAAAATGATAGTGCGCCCGGCGGAATACCTCAGCAAGAATATCAGAGCGAGATCCTCGACGAGCCAGTTCTCGCCGTCCCCGCCGCTCCCAACATCGTTAGTGTTGATCGCCTAATGCCGCTCCTTCCACCTCCTTCTCCGCCCCCCGAAGAGAAACCCACCCTGCGGACACAGCAAGAAAATGGACTGCTCGGGCAGTTCCGCAAACTCCATCCAGCCCAGTTCAAAATCCTTCTCTTGATCGATCCCGAACAGATAGCGGATATCCAAGGCGAACTCGATAAGGAAAAATAACGAGGAATCGGCGCAGCCCACTCAAGGGCAGTCCAAAATCCATCATTCCAATGAGACCTTCCCATCAGCTCATTCTAGCAGCCGCCATCGCACCGCTTCTGGCGGCAGGCGAAGCGGCCAAACCCATCGCCGCGCTTTCATCCCAGGACATCACCATCCGCCGCGCGGCCGTGGAGGCCATCCAGACTCTCGACGATCCTGCGATCCCCGCCGCCTGCCTGCCGCTGCTGAAGGACGAGGGATTCTCCATCCGCAGACAGGCGGCACGGGCGATCGGCAGCCGCTTCTTCGATGTGCCGGCCGACCAGCGGAAGAC
>JBDSNC010000131.1:0-9767 GCA_039915545.1 Luteolibacter sp. | reverse complement strand
ATCTGTTTCACAAAGGTGGCCCAATCGGATGCGATGTCACCGGACCAGGTGATGGCCGCGTTGCGCTGCTGACCGGCATAAGCCGAGCGGGTGAGGATGAGGGCGCGCTTGGCGGAACTCTCGGCGCGCTGCCCCTGATAGACGGCGGTGGTTTCCATCAGCGGATAGGCGTTGAAAACCTTCGCGCCGGATCCCAGCGCGGTGTTGAAGTTGCGGAATTCGCCCCAGTTTCCGCTGAATTCTGCCTCCGAGGCATCGAGCCACCAGCCATCGAGTCCTTTGGAGAAAATTTTCTGTGAGAGCTGGTTCCAGTAAACTTGGCGTCCGGCAGCATTGAACGGATCGAACCATTTCCCCTGACCAGCAGGATAGACATACGGGATGGCAGGGTTGAACGCCGCGCCGACCGCTTCGAGCTGCTGGAGATCGGGAATGCTGACACCGGAGTTCGTCACGTCGAACTTCGCCCAGACGGAAATCAGAGCATGAACGTTCTGCGAATGGAGGGTGTACATCATCCCGGCGGGATCCGGATAGCGGGCGGGATCGAACTCATGCGAACCCCATCCGCCGGCCGCAGTGGTCTGATTCAGCGCGGGCCAGTATTGCCAATCCTGGATGATGCCGTCGATCGGAATGCCGAGCGTGCGGTATTGGCTCACCACGCCGAGAAGCTCCGACTGGCTGGTGTAGCGCTCCTTGCACTGCCAGAAACCCCAGGCCCACTTGCCTAACATCGGCGCGGCCCCCGTCAGTTTGCGATATCCGGCGACAGCCTGGTCCGGCTCCGGACCGAAACAGAAATAGTAGTTCACCGCGTCACCCGCCTCGGAGTTCCATGACAATTTCCCAGCCGTCGTTTTCCCAACGTCCACCGTGGTCACCGCCGGATTGTCCCATAGCAGCGCGTAGCCTTTGTTGGACATGGCGACGGGCACCGCGACATATTTGTTTTCCTGCAGAAGGGTGACGCTTTCCCCCACCCAGTTCATGACGCCGCCCTGCTGTTGTCCGAGACCGTAGATGGCTTCACCGGCGGGCAGGTCGAACTTCTGTTTCACCACATAACTCGCCGTGGCGGGGCTGCCCACCGTCGTCGCCGTAAGGGTCGTGCCGCCTGTGGATTCCGATAGAACCTGGGCCGCAGCGGAATCGAGAAAACTCACCTGCCCGCTGGAAGTCTCCACTCGCGCGGTGAAATTTGGGGCGATCAGCAGCACATGACTTCCGTTGTTCTGGAACTGCCAAGCCACCGACGCCGGAGTGCCATTCACTGCGAGGCTCGAAATCGAAGGCATGCTGGTGGTCGGAGTGTGGAGGACGCGGGCGATGCGATCACCCCAGATTTCAACACGCGTGAGACCGGAGCCCGTATTGACAGTAACGCCGGTGGCATCGGCGGAAATCGTTTGCGCGGAAACGCGACAGGCCCCCCCCGTCAGGGCAGAGCCTATCATCAATCGCCACATCAGGCGGCCTATCATTCGTGTATCAATCATTGTTAGTTATTCCGCCACTTTCGAATTGGCAAAAAAAATTCCCGGTTCCCAGTGTTTCGAGAACCGGGAAACTGGTTCCCGCCAATGACGGCCGGGAAATTCCCCTCCTTGAAATCACGCCCCGTTCTGAAACCCATTACAGAATCCGGGACGTGAGTCACAAGGAGGTGATTCGTCATCAGGGAGCGCCATGGATCGCCTTCAGCGCGAAGAAGAGCTTTGCCGGTGTCGTTCCTGAAATCGTCGCGGTGACGGTCGTGGTTCCCGCCACCGTGTTGGTCGCAAAACTCACCGTGGTGCCTCCCGCGCTCGCTCCACCCGCGTTGAATGTGCCGAGGTCGGTGGACCAGACGTAAGCGGCGGTAACATCGGTTGCCGGAGTGGCGTTTGCCGGATGTTGGAAGGTCACGGTGCTGCCGCTCCTGGCGACCTGCACGATGCCTCGGTTGGAAACGCCCGGATTCGTTCCGAAGAGGTTTTCCACGCCGTTTTTGATACCGTCGCCATCCGCGTCGTTATTGAAACCCGTGAGACTTCCAACGCCGGGATAGCCCGCGATCCATGCGGTGTAATTGTTAGTAGGGGCGGAACCGAGGGTCACGCTGTTGAAGGTGGATCCCCAGCGGACCTCGTCCCACGCGGCGGAGTTCCCATCATAGTCGGAAAGCACCAGGCGGTCCCAGTTGAAGTTCACTCCGGAGACCGTGGTGCCGCCTGTCGGATCGCCCGATCCAAGTGTGGGATCGATCCACACGGTCACATTGTCGCTGTCCGCAGTGGCGCTCAGATCGAACTTCACCACGAACAAATGGACGTTCGTGTCCCCAGCAACACCCGTGCTCGAATAGCTACCGTGGACTCCGAAATCATATTGGGTTCCGCTTTGGCCGCCGTCGGTGGTTAGTCCGATGTCGAATGGGCGGGTGCCGTCGCCGGTGTTGGTGTTGACGAGTGAGAGCATTTGATAGGTGGTGGCACCGGTTTCCTGGCCGCTATAGAAGAGAAAGCTGAGGTAGCGTGTGCCCGAGGTGGATGCATTCACGACCAACTGCGTGTCCATAAGCCGGTAAACGCGACCGCTGTTGCCTGCGGTGGTCTCACCGCCGGTGATGTTTGTCGGGACACTGACCTTGTCGCCAGACGATCCGAGATACGGTGGATTGCCATAGTTCAGGGAACCCGCAGAGACGGCGGGCTCGGTATTACCCCCATCAATATCGGTCCACGGGCCGGTGTAGCCGCCAATGGTGGGATTCTCCCCCGGCAGTTCGCCCACCGCATATCCGGCTGCGACATCAAATGGCTCATAACTCACCAAGCCTGACCACGGTAAAAACACTGCAAGTGTCGCCGGATTCGACAGGACGAAAGTGGCCGGTTGGCCGTCAGCTTCCGCCGCATGATCGGTGATGCCCACCGCATACTGGCCGGCCGCGGAGATCTGGACATTGGTTAGCTCCAGGATGTCCGAGGTCGCTCCCTCGATCTTGACCGTGTCCTTATACCATTGATAGGTCACATTCCCCAAACCGAAGGCCGACACTGACAATGTGACGTCCGAACCCACTTGCGCAGTGGTGGATAGCGGTTGGGTGCTGATGGTGGCAGCCGGATATGCCAGATTCACCTGCACCACATTGCTGGTGGCGGGGGGAGGATTCCCGTTATTCGCGATCACGCGATAGTAGCCGTTGTCAGAAAACGCCGCGAACGACATCCCCAGCGTCGCGTCGGTGGCGCCGGAAATTCCCGTCCACCCCGTGGAGCCATCCGCCGATTTCTGCCACTGGTACCCCGGGGCCGGAGCGGATTCCGCAAGCGCGGTCAACGTGACGTTGTCTCCCACGTGGCCGGTGTAACCCAGCGGTTGGAGCGTGAAGGTGGCGACGGCGGGGAGAATGGTTTCGGTCGTGACGCTGTCGAAAGTTGTCCCCCAACGGATTTCGTCCCAAGCGCAGGAGTTTCCATCGTAGTCGGAAAGAGCGAGGCGGTCCCACCTCAGGTCTCTCCCGGAAACTGTCGTTCCTCCTGTCGGCTCACCGGCACCCAGTGTCGGATCCACCCACACGGTGACGCTATCGCTCAACGCCGTGGCACTCAGCGTGAATTTGACAACGAACAGATGGACGCCGGTGTCCGCGTTCACGCCGGTGCTTTGGTAGTCCTGCCCGGTTCCAGCCACATTTTTAACTCCGAAGTTGTAAATGGTGCCGCCGTTGAACCCCATGTCGAAGTTGCGATTGGCGTCCGCCGTATCCGTGTTGAAAAGCGCCAGCGTCTGATAGGTGGTAGCTCCGGTTTCCTGGCCGCTTTGGAACAGGAAGCTTAAATACCGGACGCCTGCCGTCGAGTTGGTGACGGTGAGACTGCTGTCAAACAGGCGATAGACCCGGCCGCTGTTGTTTGCGTTGATCTCTCCGCCCGCAGTGTTGTTGAGCACGGTCACCTTGTTACCAAGGCCGGCGGCATAGTTGGCACCGGCGTAAGACAGGCTTCCCGCAGTGACCGCGGGGCTGGTGGTGGCGGGAAGCTGACCCAGTGCGTAGCCTGAGAAGGAGTCCTGGCTGAGGAGTGCCGCCGAGACGGTGGATGGCAGCAGGAGAACTGCGGAAAGCAGTGTGAATAGTGATGATTTCATGGGTTGTGGGATCGGGTTTGGATATTTAGAACCCGCAAGGCACGGACGTGCGGGCGATGGGTTTTAGGAACACCCGGAATTCCGGATGAGGGAACGATCGCCGCGGGAAAACCCAAAATCCCGCAGCGACCATGGGTTTCTCCGTGCACGGAGAAAGGAATCAGGCCCTGCGGCGGCGAAGCAGGGAAAGCACGCCAATGCCACCTAACAAGACAGCTCCGGGCTCGGGAATGGTCACGCTATTGAAGTCGGTACCCCAGCGGATTTCATCCCATGCGGCGGAGTTGCCATCATAGTCGGAGAACATGAGAGAGCTCCAAACCAGATTGGTCCCCGAGACTGTCACCCCGCCGGTTGGGTCGCCTACGCCGCCGAGTGTGGGATTGGTCCAGACCGTGACGCTGTCACTGCTGGCTGCCGAACTGAGATCGAATTTCACGACGAAGAGGCGGACGGTGGTATCCGCAGCGACTCCCGTGCTTGTGTAAGCTCCGTTGACGCCGAAATTGTATTGCAGTCCCGATCCGCTGTTAGTGGTAATCCCGAGGTCGAATGCCCTGTTGACATCGCCGTCCGTCCCTTGGTTCAGATGCAAGGTCTGGTAGGTCGTGGCACCCGTTTCCTGCCCGCTCTGGAAAAGGAAGCTGAGATAAAGCGAACCTGCGGTGGAGGAAGTAACGGCGAGAGTACTGTCGAGTGCCCGGTAGGTCCGGCCACTGTTGCTGCTGGTAATTTCCCCACCGGTGACATTGTTCGGCACGGTAACCTTGTCTCCCGTGGAACCGGCGTAAAGGGCATCGGCGTAAGTGAGGGAGCCGACCGTGACGGATTGCTGCTGGGTGCCGAAGTTGGTGGCGGTCCAGTTCCCCGTGTAACCGGTGACGGCTGGAGCCGGATTATCGGGCAACTCCCCGGCCGTATAGCCAGTGAAGGAGTCATAACTGATCAGCGCTGCATGGGCTGAGGGAAGGGCCAGAGAGGCGAAAAGCAGGGCGGCAGGGAGGATGTATGTGGGTTTCATGTGGTTATTCAGGGGCTTTATGGAGGTCTTTGAAAACCGACCTCAAATTAAGAACCGGAAAACCACGCCCGAAACCGGACACGGATCGTCGATATTTTTTGAACCTCGCACAAATCCCGGAAAGACCCGTGCTGCCACGCCGCTTGGAACTACCGCGACCTGCCGAAACCGGCCGATCCTTCCGCCTCTTTCAAAAGGACTCCCGCGTTCACCCAATCGAACCAAAAGCCACCATGTTCATCATCGAGCGGCCCCGCCAACCTTTCACGCACAATGGGTTCCGCTTTTGACAGGTGAAGCCGAGCTTCATCTACCCGTCCCAAGCGGGTTTCCGCCATCGCGAGAATAATCCGCGCGGTCTGGGTCCGTGCCGAGTTTTCCGCAGCCGAGTCCAAGCACCGCCCACACCACTCGATTGCCTTTTCATCGTCTCCACAGCGGAAATGGAGCAGGGCGAGGGCGACGTAACTCCACCCGCGGAGCTCCGGATTACCCGCCACAGGCCCGCTTCGGCTTTCGTGCGCCTTGAGAATCACCAGCTCCAGCGACCGGTCGGCGGCCAACACCTCTTCGCCCGCGGGACGAATCAGCGTGGACTTCACGATCTGCTCGGCCACGACGGGATGTGTCGTCTTGCCAAAGCGCGAGATCGCCAGGCGACGAAATTTCTCGTAACCCGCCTCGTCGCCGACATAACACAGGGACGCTGCCGTATTGAGCAGATTGCTGGAAACACTGTCCGAATCGGTTGGATCCACGCTGATGAGTGATTCAGTCAGGCCGGTGAATGCGTGGGCTGCGTCATTCCATCGTCCATGGCGCACATGCCACTCACCTACTGCCCGGAATGACTTCGCGGCCTCCAGCGAAGGCGGGATCTGATCACTGGAAACGATTGTGATCAGGGCTGCCGCGCCTTCCATGTCGCCGTAGGAAAATTTTACCGCCGCCCGAGCGATCACCCCTTGGGATTCGGCCCGCTGGCGCAGCATGCGCTCGATCGCCCTCGAATGATCGGCCTCCACCCTCAGCCGCTCCTGCTCCGTGCGGGCCTGCTTTTCCCGCAGAAACAGCCAAGTGGAAGTTCCGAATCCAGCAGCGAGCGCCAGAAACACCAATCCACCTGCGGCGAACGTCACACGATTCCTCTCAATGAGTTTCCTCAATCGATACCTCCGTCCCGGCGGGCCGGCGGATACCGGCTCGCTTGCCAGATGCCGCTCCACATCGCGAATAAGGCCGTTCGCCGTCTCATAGCGGCGCTCCCGATCTTTGGCGATCGCCATCATCACGATCCAATCAAGATCGCCCCGCACCCTGCTCACCAGACGTTCGGGTTCACAACCTCGGAGACGGGCCACTTCCCGCAGCCGACCTTCTTCCATGGATGCTAACAAAGCCGACGGTTTCGGAGGCTCCTCACTCCCCAAAACTTTCCGGACTTCATCCAGCCCCACCGATTTCAGTCGGGCTGGGTCGAAGGGCGGCGTGCCGGTTAGGAGTTCATAAAGCAGCGCTCCAAGACTGTAGATGTCCGAACGGGTATCGAGGTCCGTCCTCCCCATCGCCTGCTCGGGACTCATGTAGGCGGGCGTCCCCAGAAACTGCTCGGCCACGGTGAATGTCTCATCGCTCAGTCCTCCGCCGGACGTCGCTTTGGCGATCCCGAAGTCGATCACCTTTGGAAAGGCCCGCCCGTCCTCCATCCGGACAAGAATGTTGGAGGGTTTGATGTCCCGGTGGATCAAGCCTTTCTGGTGCGCATGATGGATTGCCTGGCATACTTCCAGGAACAACTCGAGACGTTCCCTCACACCGAGCCGATGGGTGTCGCAGAAATCCGTTATTTTCTCTCCGTCCACCAACTCCATCACGAAGTAAGGCCGCCCCGAAGCAGTGGCACCGCCATCCAGAACCCGCGCGATGGCAGGATGGTTCATCGAGCCCAACGCCTGGCGTTCCATCTCGAAGCGGGCGATCACGTTTTCCGTGTCCATCCCCAGCCGGATGATCTTCAATGCCACCTTCCGCCGGATCGGTTCGAGTTGTTCCGCCAGATAAACCACCCCGCAGCCACCCGCACCGATCCTTTCGATCAACTGGTATCTCCCGATCCGGGTGCGGATCGTCTCCTCTCCCGTAGAATCCCGCGCCTCGTCCGATTCCTTGGTGACACTTCCGGCCTGGGAGACAAAGAATCCCTCGGCCGCATCGCGCATGGCCAGCATTTCCTCGATCAATTTCCTCAGCGCCGGATCGTCGTGACAGGCATGATCCAGCAGAATCCGCCGCTCCTCCGCATCGGTCAGCGCGGAAGCCGCTTCATACAGAATCATGTCGAGGCCGTGAGTCATTCCCCGCCCGTGTGTCCCTCCTGAATCAGGTGGAAAAGCCGCACCTTGGCGAATTCCCAGCGTCGCCGGATGGTTCGCTCCCCCACCCCTTCGCTGGCGGCGATCTCCACATCGGTGAGCCCACCGAAGAACTTTAAAATGACCAGCCTCGCACATTCCGGATTTTCCAACTCCAGATGTTCGAGCGCTTCGTCCACCAGCAGCACCCGCTCGTCCTGAGGCACCTCCAAAACCTCGATCTCGTCGAGGCTCAGACACGCCTTTCCCGCTCCACGCTTGAGAGCCGACTTGGTCCGGGCACGATCCACAAGGATCCGCCGCATCGCCTGCGCCGCAGCACGAAAGAAATGAGCGCGGTCATTCCAGCTTTTATCATCATTTCCGCCCAGCCTGACCCAAGCCTCATGCACCAACTCCGTCGCTTGGAATGTCGCGCCTCCGGCACCGGACAACCTCCGCGCGGCCAAATCACGCAACTCGTCATAAACGAGCGGCAACAGCTCGGCCGATAAGGCCTCACCGTCCCGGCTGACATTTCCAAGGATTCGTTCCAGTTCACTCAATTCGAGACTTCCTTTCCTTCTGTGGTTCGATGACCCCACTTTGGCCTGTCCAGCTTTGCTAGATCAAGGTGGATCAGCGCCCGGGAGTTTGATTCCGCCCTTAGGGAAACGCTGAATAAAGGCCACCTGCGATTTTCGATTCGTGACTCGCGGGAATCGGATTGTCCCGCAGGTTCTGATAGAGGCTGGGGGTCGAACCCGCGATGAAGGTTTGCGGCGGATTCCGGCTGCCTTCCCGCCCCCCCCGTTTTCGCTTGGGGTGCCGGGGTTCAGGCGGCTGACGGGCGCGCGGCAATGACCAGATTGGCCAGACCGAAGAGGGGGTGGAACTGGTGGCCGTTTTTGGCCAGACCCCGGTAGCGGGTTTTCCGATAACCGAAGAGATTCTTGATGACGTGGAACGGGTGCTCGACGAAGGCTCTCACGGAGGCTTTGGCTTTCTCGGCGGCCTTGAGGGTTTCTTTCTCCGGGCCTTCGTTCATGGCTTCGAGATCGGCGTTGATGGCGGTGAAGAGGCTTTTGCAAAGGTCGTTGGTTTCGAGCAGATGGCGGAATTTCAAGAGTGTGGTGGCATCGGGCACGCTGTCGGAACCAAGGTCGATGCGGGTGAATCCGCGCATGGCCTGGCTGTCGTAAATGGCGTCTTCGAGCGCTTCGTCGGCCAGGCCATACCATTGCTGGAGGAAATACATGCGCAACATGCGTTCCAGTCCGACGGGCGGGCGACCGCGCCCGCCCTTCGGATAAAACGGCTCGATGACGGCGATGAGATTTGACCACGGAATGATCTCTTCCATGCGGGCGAGGAATTTCTCGCAGCGGGTGGTTTTCTTTTTGCCCGCGAACTCGGCTTGGGAAAACTCATCTGATGGGTCATGCCCGGCATTCTAGCAGTCGTTGTGCCGGGTGCTGCCTGGGGCTGGATTAAATCAGCGTCTCCCTAACGCGCCTTCAGCTTGAGCACGACCACGCTGTGCGGCGGCAGTGTGCAGGTGAAGCCGGGCTTGATGTCCTCCAGCGTCGTGGTGACGGGCGCGACCTTCTTCGGTTCGGCGATCGTGTTGACGTCCTTGGGCTTTCCGGTGAGCGTGATCATCGTGGCTTTCGGATCGAGAGCGGTCACTCCCTTGATGTCGATGGGCAGCGACTGGGGCGTCGGCTCGGGATTCACCAGCTTGAGGATGATTTCGCCGGTCTTGCTGTCGCGCGTGGCGCTGCCCTGGACCGCGGTGTCCGCGGATGTCACCGACAGGATCTCGTCGCCCACGTTCGTGCTGAACATCTGGAAGGCGTAGTAGCTCGGCGAGCCGTAGGACGAGAGCGCGTCGTAGCCGATCAGGTCCGGCCGCCATTGATAGGCACCGGGATTCACGTTCACTAACAGCGGCGCGTAACATTGCATCTTGATGATGTCCGAGTTGCGCTCCATCGCCGCCATGAACGCGGCGTCACCGATCGCGGCCTTCATCGAAGGCGTGGCCGGCAGTTTTTTCGCGGCCTCACTCCAGGGCGGCACGTCCTTGTCCTCGTGCGCGGCCCATTCGCCGACGAAGATCTCGGGCCCCTTGCGGTCCATGTCCGCGCCGTAGGTGTGCGATTTTTTGACGAAATCGTCCGAGGCACTGTAGTCATGCAGGTCCACCATGTCGGGCTTGGGGCCCATCGGAGGCGGCGGCGAAACGGAGGAAATCA
>JBDSNC010000119.1:0-55605 GCA_039915545.1 Luteolibacter sp. | reverse complement strand
CCGAGTCCCACATTGAGTTTCAGATTGTCCGTGAGGAAAGGCCTGTATTCCACGCCGAAGCTGAGATCCCAACCGATTTCCCGATGAATATCGTCCGTGACAAGCGCCGAGGCGATGGCGTCGGTTTCCATAAACAAAAGGTAATTCAAATTGGCGAACCCACGCAAGCGGGGTGTCAGTTCCCATTCTTCGCCAAGTCCGGCGATGAAAATGCCGGGGTTGACGAAATTGGACTGCCCCAGGAATTTGTTGGAAGTCAGGTCGGGAATCAGGCTCAGACGTTGTTTCAGAGCAACCGCGGTTCCGCCTAGATTCATTCCCTGCCTTTGCCAGTAGCTGAACGGACCGATGAAGTTCGGATTGTCCACAATGGCGTCCCAGCCTGTCGCGGTGTTGTCGGTCGCATCGTCGTCGCCCGATGCGCAGAACAGGGTGAATTTGTGGCGCATCCAGTTGGTATCCACGGAAACTTCCAGAGCCGCCATCCAGGCGCTGATGTCAACCGGTTGTCCGGCCACCCCGTTCAAATCATCCCGGCCGAACACATGATAGAGCGAATGGCTGATGTTCGCACGACCGATGTGGCCTTCACCATTCCAGCCCAGGTAATAGGCCTCCAGGTCATGAGGAGCCACGGTGCCGATGGGTGACGGACGGACAATGTTGCCCGCGCTGTCGTAAACCAGGCCGCTGTCGCTTCCGTGGTCCCAATTGGCCAGAAAACTGAATTCGGTGGTATAACCCTCGGTGAGGAAATCCTGGATATAGACGTTGGCGACAAAAACGTTCTGGTTGCGATCGTCGAATGTGTTCAACTCGGAAAAGGACTCTTTCTCGAACAGATCGAACAACGCGAGGTTATACTGGATGCGGTTCTTCTGCAGATTTCCGAAAAGCCGGTATCCCCAGTTCGAATCGACAAACACATGGCCGCGGAAATCCGCGTTGAAGGTCTGGGTGCCGAGCCGCATCGCCGCGAAGTCGTAATTTTCTGACAGATCCATCAGATGCGATTCAAAAAAGAACTGCTGCAATCCGACACGGTTTTCGAACCGGTCGGTTGCGTTCGGATGATGGGCGGAAAAAAGCACGGGATCGAGGAGATCATCGATATCCCCGGGCTTCACGATTCCTGAGTTGTCAGGAGGGTTGCCCGTCGATTGGTCAAGCCCGCGCGGGTCGGCCGCGACGACGTTTGCCTCCTCACCGGAGATGTAGTTGGTATTGAAGACCGGCTGGATGCGAAACAACCACTCCACGGGCTTGAACGAAGTTTCCCCTCTGAAAAGGTCGAAAATCAGGCTGGTGTTGGTGTTGATGACCGTCTGATCACCCCTGCCAAAAAATTCTGAACTGGAAGGCCGCGCCGCGCTGACACCCGAGGGTATGGGAATTTCGTGAACCTCGATATCGGTGGAGTTTTGCAAGGTCAGCGAAGCGAAAATGTCCTGACCGTATATTGGAACATCACCCTTGAGCACGCTCTGATAGTAAGGGTGCCATAGGTAAGGGGTCTTTCTCGCATAGGGAGTTTCGGCGACGCTGTCATCCAGATAACGATTCCACACTCCCGTCGCCACGCGGTAGCGGTCCTCGACCGCGGTAAAGTTGGATGGAATATCGGAATGTTCGTAATGGCCCGCATGCCAGTTCTGGGAAATGTGTTCCTCGTAGCGGACGCCTTTTCTCGGCAAGACCATCGCCCCTTCGATGTCAGGTTCGTAACGGTCCTCCGGATCAGATCCTTGCACCAGTTCGGCCTCGATCCGGCGCTGCTCCAATCCCTGGCGAGGCAACCGCATGTCTTCAGGGATCGACGGAATGAACTTGGGAACTACCTTCGGGACGCCTGCGTCCCGGCTGAAAAAGCGGTCATTGTCCGAACCCGAGCCGTCTTGGAAAAACCGGCCATCTGCCGGAGCGTTCTCCGCTTGCCCGGCGACCTTTCCCGGCTCCCCCGCCCCACCATTTTTTTTCCCGTCGTCCATCCCCATCCCCGGATCAGGGTTGAATTGTGCAGGTGGCAGCAGGGATTCCTTATCGATGGTAGTCTCCTCCCGGATTTCAAAAACGGGCAATGCCGGGTCCGGCGCGGGATTCAAACTCGGATCGGGAGAGAAAGTGTCGGGACTTGCCGGAATGGAAGCAGCCGACGCCTGCTGTGCGGTGAGACGATCCGGACGCTCCTCGCCGCTCGCCACATCCCATTCAGGAGTCCGCTCATGAGGTGGTTCATAACAGGACGTCAGCAGGACGCTTGAGGAAGCGGCCAAAAGACGAGTCCTTGTTTTGGAAAATCCGCAGCTCATTGTTCAAAACCTCCCGGGATTGAGGCTCATCTGCCCTGCCCCGCCTTGCGGAGCGACTTTGCCACCTGATCAAGTTTTTCCAGGAACTTGACCGTGTCGTCAGCGCTGAAACTCTCCGGAGGCTTCGCTGCATCGAACAATTCCTTCAACGGGTCCTTCGCGATCACCGCTTGCTGTCCGGATGATGCGGCAAGCGCCTCGTTCAGACGATCAATCGCCAACGTCAGGCGCTCCGCATAATAGCCGACGGACCACGGGCGGTATTCCGGGTCAACCGCGCCGAACGCATCGGATTGAAATGGAATCCGGTTGGCTATCAACCTGTCCAAGATCTCGCGATTTTTTTCACGACTCATGGGTGCGCCGGAAATCCGCTTCGCATAATCATCCGCCGACCGGACCAGATCCTTACCCGAGTCTTCCCAGCCGGTCCCTGTTGCTTTCAACAACGCCTTGATGGCCTCGATTTCCGCGGTCCTGCGTTTGCCGGGTTCACGATTGGCCTGCGCCGCAGCCTCGCGCAATGCCACGGCTTGTCCCACAAGCCATGTTTTGGAACTGGAAAATCCATCCTCTTCGCGCCAGTGCTTGGGTTCGGCGACCAGCAGGCCATCCAATTCGAAGATCAATGCCGGGTGTTTCGCGTCCACCAACTGGTCGCTCAGATTCTGGTGACAGGCGACGCAATTGTTAGCCCGTTGGTAGGGGCTGCCCAGTTGCCGCATGCCAAGCCGTGCCAGCGCGTCTTTCGGGTAATCCTGACGGGTATGGGAAAGCAGCCAGTTTTCCGCCGGACCATGGCAGTTGGCACAGGAGATCCCGCTCTCAAGCTTGTGCTCTTCCGGAGGTGTCGCGAACCTGGATACCGGCACCTGGCTCATCGGAGAGTGGCAGATCGTGCAGCTTTTCGATTCCGCGGCGTTTTCCATCCCGAGCTGCCTGGCCATCGCTTTGGAACGCCCGTTGCTCAGTGTGGCGGAGGCCTTGGAATGGGGATCGAAATCTCTGAAAATGTTGCCTGCTCCACGATCAAGCCCCGCTCCCCCATGGCAACCGCTGGTCATGCAGTTCTCGGAGCCTAGCACCTTCGCCGCGTCCAACGGCTCGCCAGCACCGACCTGCGAAAGGCAGACCGAGACCATAACAGTTAAGAACAATTCATCCTTCCTCACTCAAAATGAGTTTTTAGTTCTCGTGGGGTCGTCTGGCAAGCTAATACAGGCGGCACCCAAGCATGGCACCTCGCACCCGCGTCAACCGAAACCGCAAACGAATGGCTTTCAACAATCTCCGATGCCCCGATCCAGCCTCCCCCTCCCCTGTCGACGCGCTCCAGCCCATCATACGGCGGACCTCCACCACTCCAGCGCCGGCCATTCGTGATAGACCACCAACCCGTGCACCGGAGCGGATGAGCGACCGCTTCAGTCACCCGCAACCCACCAACCGGAACCACGCCCCACACGCCACCTCGAAATAATAAATTGCGAAAATCCTAGTTCCTGGCTTGTGCCCGGGCCTGATTCTCCATAGCGTGCTCCATGGTGCACGTTGGTACGAAATGTCCGGCATGTGCCTTGATTGAACGACCTTCCATCTATCTGATATAAAAATGGCTCTCCTGACGCACTGTTTCAAAAATTCTCCCAAAGCACTAAAAATGTGAATTCCGAGATCTGGTTACGTTCAGCCCTTTCGAACCCCCTCCTTACGATCGGGCTGACCGGCGGCGGCATCATGTTAGGCTACGTCACCACCCAATGGTGGGCGGTTGCCGCCAGGTATCGTTTCGAGGCGAAACGAAGCCGCCTGGAGCTCGACTTACTGCACAAGAAAATCGAGATTCTGAATCTCAAGGCGCAGGAGGCGCCCGAATCCGCGTGGAATGGATACCGCAAGTTCACCGTGTCCAGGAAAGTGGAGGAGTGCGAGGACACCTACTCATTCTACCTCACCCCGCACAACGGCAGGCCGCTGCCGCCGTTCAAGCCCGGTCAGTATCTGACATTCGAACTGCATCCGCCGAATGCAGCCAAACCTCTCGTCCGCTGTTATTCGCTTTCGGACGGCTCCCTCAGCAACGACCACTACCGGGTTACGATCAAGCGCGCATTACCGCCGGCGGACGAACCCGGCATTCCGCCGGGCATTGTTTCCAGTTATTTCAGCGATCATGTGAAGGAAGGCGACATCCTCAATGTGAAAGCCCCCAGCGGCCGGTTCTTTCTTGATACCGAGGTGGATCGCCCGGTGGTTCTCATCTCCGGCGGCATCGGCATCACGCCCATGCTGGCGATCGCCCGCCTGTTGACCCATATCAAGGACAACCGCGAAATCTACTTTTTCTTCGGCTGCCGCAACAGCGTTGACCACATGTTCCGCGACGAGGTCATCGAATTGCAAAAAGCCAATCCCAACATGCGGCTCCACATCTGTTACAGCCGTCCGCTTGGCGAGGATGTCCGGGGCGAGGCATACAGTCACGAAGGCCGTGTCACGGTCGACCTGATGAAACAGATTCTGCCTTCAAGCAATTACGAATACTATCTGTGTGGTCCCGGCCCCTTCATGGATACCCTCGTCCACGGCCTGTACGAATGGGGTGTTCCGAAGAAGGATGTGAAATTCGAAGCCTTCGGGCCCGCCACCGTCAAGAGCGGGCCGAAAGAGCCCAAGGCCACCTCCGAGCCGGCGGATCAAGCGGTGATCCCCATCGAGTTCGCCCGTTCGGGAAAAACATTGCAGTGGGACTCCGAGATGGAGAACCTTCTCGAGTTTGCGGAGAAAAACGGAATCACCACGATTGAAGGAGGTTGTCGCGCCGGTAGTTGCGGATCCTGCCTGGTGGCGATCAAGCAAGGCGAGGTGGAATACATTCTGGAACCAAGCGCTGCCCCGGAAGATGGCTCCTGCCTCAGCTGCATCAGCCGGCCACGAGGGAAAATGGTGATCGATGCCTGAAGCGCTTCATTATGGCAAAATCCGACAACAATCTGGCAAATCTCACCCGTCAAGCGGCCCGCCCGAAGCGATGGGATGATCCGCTGGACCCCGCGATGAGCGATGCCACGCTGGACATGCTGATGGCAACGGAGCCGTTCGCCAGCATGAATGAAAGCGCGTTTCCTGCCGCCACTCCGCTGCGCGAGATCCTGCGGGCGGACACGGCCGTCCGCGAGTACGCCGCCGGAGAAATCGTCCTGCGCAAGGACGATTACGGAACCTCGGCCTTCCTGGTGCTGGAAGGCGAGGTCGACGTGGTGCTGCGTCCGGACATCGATCCCCAGCTTCTGGGCCGCGCTCCCAGTGTGAAAAAGAGCTTCTTCGGACGCCTCGCCCAGTTGTGGAATAACAACCCCGAACCTGAGGGCTGGGGTAAAAAATCCCCGCGTGCGAGCGACAATATCAATGGATCCATGAGCAAGGAACGTGGTTCCGTCTATCTGCAGGACTATCCACAGATCATTTCCAATACGCAGACAGCCACCCTGAAAAAAGGACAGTTGTTCGGGGAAATTTCGGCGCTCAGCCGCATGCCGAGAACCGCCACTGTGGTGGCATCCACGAAACAGACCCGTCTGCTGGAATTCAGTTGGGAAGGACTGCGGGACATCATGCGCTTCGATGCCGCGTTGAAAAAACAGATCGATAAAACCTATCGGGCGAACTCCCTGAAAAATTTCCTGAGGCATCACCCCCTTTTCAGCCACCTTGACGAGTCCGGCCATGTGGGGTTGTGTGAGGAAGCCCAGTTGGAGAATTTCGGCGACTACAACTGGTCCGGCGCCTACCTCAAGCTGGCGAGGGACGGAGATCCGGGAACATCCGCGAACGAGCCAGTCATTGTGAGGGAAGGTGAATATAGCAACGGCATCTATATGATCAGCGCCGGATTCTGCCGGGTAAGCCAGAAATACGGCAATGGCGAACGCACCTTGAATTACATCGGGGCGGGCGGCGTGTTCGGTTATGAGGAAATCGCGAACCACTGGAAAAACCCCCAACAGGAGTTGCATTCCCGGTACACGCTCCGCTCGCTGGGATACTCGCATCTGATATTCATTCCAACGTCTTCGCTGGAAAAATACGCGAACCGGGAATTGTCGGAAACGGATTTCCCGTCCAGTCCCGTTCCGGAAAGCATGTCGAAAACCGCGGAGGCGCGTTCGGCCGGGGATGGTGACGCGCCATCGGCCAGCCTGATGGAGTTCATGGCAGAGCATCGCTTTTTCAATGGCACCAAGTCGATGGTGATTGATATGGACCGGTGCACGCGCTGCGACGATTGCGTGCGCGCGTGCGCATCGACACACGATGGCAACCCGCGCTTCCTGCGGCATGGACCGATGATCGACAACCTGATGATCGCGAACGCCTGCATGCACTGCGTGGACCCGGTGTGCATGATCGGATGCCCTACCGGGGCCATCCACCGGACAAGCTTTGGCGGGGAAGTCGTTATCAATCCGGCCACCTGCATCGGATGCGGCACCTGTGCCGCGAATTGCCCTTATGATTCGATCCGCATGGTCGAGGTAAGATCAAGCGAAGGCGGGTTTCTGGTGGATGAAGAGTTCCAACCGATCCTGAAAGCGACCAAGTGCGACTTGTGCGTCGAACAAACCAGCGGCCCCGCGTGTCGGAACGCGTGCCCGCATGATGCCCTCAGCCGGACGGATTTAACCCATGTAACCTCTCTCGCACAGTGGCTAAAAAGGAAATAGAGCTCACCCGGAGAAGGTCCGCAAGCGCCCTGATGACCACTCTGTCAGTCATCGCATTGCTGATAGCGTATATCAAATACGCTCCTATGTACCCGCGGCACGCTTACCTGAGCGGCTGGGTGCTTTTCTCGGCGATGCTTTTCCTAACGTTCTTCAACCTCCGAAAACGGATTCCTTTCCTGCGCGTCGGCAGCGCCAGCGTCTGGATGCAACTGCATCTCTACGTCGGAATCTTCTCGGGCGCGTTGTTTTTCGTTCATATCGGGTGGTCATGGCCCCCGGGGATTTTCCATCAGTTGCTCGCGTGGTGCTACGTGGTTGTTTTCGTGACAGGAGTGCTCGGGTTATGGATCAGCAGGGCATTTCCGCGGATGCTCACGGTCGCCGGATACGAGACCCCTTTCGAGCGCATCCCCTACGTCCGGAGCAACCTGCGCGAAGAAGCCGAATCGCTTGTATTAGCAGGCGTGGATGGCCAGACGTCACCTGTCATCGCCGAATTTTATTCAAAAAAGCTCGGGATGTTTTTCACCAGCCCGTGCAACCGGTGGGCACACCTGCGCCAGTCCCGGGCGCCACAGGCCGCACACGACTCCCAGTTTGATGAGGTCCAGAGATATGCAAAAAAAGGCGAGGGTGAGATGCTGGACAAGCTAAGGGACCTCGTCATCAGAAAGCACATGCTTGATTACCAGTATTCCCTGCAGTCCGCGCTGCGACTGTGGCTGTTCGCGCATATTCCACTCAGCTATTCCCTGCTGATCTTCAGCGTGCTGCATATCATCCTCGTCCACGCGTTTTCAGGATCTGTTTCATGAAGGCCAATCAACAGTCACCGGTATTTCCCTCGAAGGAATATGTTCGGCCCAATTTGGATTGGGAGTGCGGACATCTCTGCGAGGGTTGCCCTTGCCGGATTGGACCATCACCCAAAGGAGAGTGCAGGGCGACCTACGAATGCGCGCCCCGATTGGAAGTGAAACCGGGAGAGGTGAAGGGTCACTGGACCTGCACGCGCCCGCGGACCGGCGGTGGTAAGTGCGAGAACGGCCCTCTTCCCGACGGAACCTGCTGCAATGCGATTCCCAAATGCCAACCGCGCAGAACCCTTCGAAATATACGGAAGAGAGTGGTCGCGTTCACCATCATCGCGAGTTTTCTCGTCCTGTTTGTAGGCATCAGCCGCAACATGCGGGATAAATTTACTAATCCAGGGCCCATTTCCAGCGTTCACGCGAGTGCTGCCTTCGCGGACATGCACACGAAATCATCGGGCGATGCCAGCCGTTGCGCAGCATGTCACGAGGGCGCGCGGGAGGGTGTGGATTCTTGGAACGGAAAAGCTTTTGATGCCTTCAAGCACGGACTGGCTCCGGCCGAATTGATCAAAAAAGGACCGCTCCAATCCTCCTCGATGGATGCAAACTGTTTGTCCTGCCACGTGGCGAAGGATTTCCATCAGCCGAATATGGCCGCCAAATTCGCGTGTCAGGAATGCCACAAGGAACATCAGAGCAGCGGATTCATGCCGGAAGTGGACAGCAGTTATTGCACGTCATGCCACGGTTCCGCCGAACTCATGGCAGCATCACGGGAAATGGGCACAAAGGCCAACCCACATTCTTTTCCTTCTTTTGCGTCCAACGCTGACCTGAAGATCCAACCCCGCCAACGGCCGGAAAAAGGTTATACCGATCTGATCACCTCGTTTCATGCAGATCATCCCGAGTTCCGGCAAATTCGGGACGGAGTCCGCGATGAGAATTCACTGAAATTCAACCACGCGGTCCACCTGCGGACGGGCAAGATCCCCCGGGTTCTGAATTGCGCTGACTGCCACGAGCGCGACGGCAGGGGCGAATACCAACGGCCGATCACCTACGAGAAGCATTGTGTCGAATGTCATACCCTCCAGTTCGACCCGGCCACACCCGCCACCGGAACCAAGCCGGGGATTTATCTGCCGCATGGCGATCCCTATTACGTTCGTGCGTTCCTGCGCAGCCTCAACATTCAATACGAGGAGTATGGCCGCAGCCACGAGAACATCACGCGCCGGGATGAGCTCAATGACTACGTGAGGGAGAAACGGGCGGGCATCGAGAAACTCTATCAATCCGGTGAAAACCTGGAGCGCGCGGTATTCTTCGCGGACATGAAGGGAGAGATCCCCGGCGGCCTCCGTGCGCCATTCGCGGGTTGCGCGACGTGTCATCAAGTGTCGGAACCCGCCAGTGACAATGCGACTCCCGCGATCAAGAAGGTCTCGACGCCCGACCGCTGGATGGTAATTGGAAAATTCAATCACGACATGCATCAGAAGGGACTGACCTGCATCGATTGCCACAAAGTGATGAACAGCGAGCTGACGAGCGATCTCAACCTGCCGTCGATCAAGTCTTGCGTGGAGTGTCACAGTCCCAAGGGCGGAATCGATGACCGCTGCATCCGATGCCACACGTTCCATAATAGCCAGCCGGGCCCGCTTTCTCCAAAACTTCCCGGAGCATCGAGCGATCTCAATAAAGCAAAGCCCGGGAATTGACTGCTGCCGGACTATTTGGAGTGCGGCAGAACTTACTTTGCGCCGTTGCGTCGGGTGGATTTTTTTGATAGAGGTGCCGGATCTTCCTACCGTTTTGCCGCGTGTTGTTGCAGGAGTTCGGCGGAGAGACCGGTCCAGCCGGTTTGGTGGCATGCGCCCAGGCCCGATCCATTGTCCCCGTGAAAATACTCATGGAACCAGATCTTTTCCGTCCAGTCGGGCTTCTGAAACAGATTTTGGTCACGCCCTTGAAAAGCCCGGCCACCATCGTCCCGCGGGAGGAAGAGAGCATTCAGACGTTTCGAGAGATCGGCCGCAATCTGATCCAGCGTCAGCATTTGTCCGCTCCCTGTGGGGCATTCGACTTTGAAATCATCGCCATAGTAATCGTGAAATTTCTGGAGCGATTCGATCAGCAGAAAATTGATGGGAAACCACACGGGCCCGCGCCAGTTTGAATTACCTCCGAACAGGGCTGTCTGTCCCTCTCCGGGTTCGTAGTTCACGCGGTGCGTCGTGCCGTTCACGTGGAATTCATAAGGATGCGTGGCGTGGCATTTACTGATAGACCGGACTCCGTAAGGACTCAGGAATTCATTCGGATCGAGCATGCGTCGGAGCAGCCGTTTCATCCGCCGGCCCCGGACCAGCGCGATCAGCCTCCGGTTTCCGAGGCCGGGAATTTCCCAATGGGAGACGAGACTCGTGAGATCGGGCCGATAGTTCAGATACCACTCCATGCGGGAGCTGAAGCCGGGAAGCTCGGCGAGTTCCTCCGGCTCCAAGGTCTCTACCGCCAGCAACGGCATCAAGCCAACCAGCGAGCGGAGGCGGAGCGGCAGCCTTTCACCATTGGGCAGGTGCAGGACGTCGTAAAAGAATTCGTCCTCCTCGTTCCAGAGGTGCAGCGAGTTCAGCGCGTGGGCGATCCCGAGGAAGTGTTCAAGGAACTTGGTGGCGATGTTCTCATACACCGGATTCCTGCGTGCCAGTTCCAGCGCGATTTTCATCATGTTCACACTGAACATCCCCATCCAGCTCGTGCCGTCGCTCTGCTCGAGGCAGCCGCCCGTGGGGAGGGGTGCGCTCCGATCGAAAACGCCGATGTTGTCGAGGCCGAGAAATCCGCCCTGGAAGATGTTTTTGCCCTCCGAGTCCTTGCGGTTCACCCACCAGGTGAAGTTCAGCATCAGCTTGTGGAAGATGGTCTCGAGAAAGGCGATGTCTCCCCTGCCCCTTTGCTTTTCCTCCATCTTGTAAACCCGCCACGCGGCCCACGCGAAGACCGGTGGATTCACGTCGCTGAAATTCCACTCGTAGGCAGGAATCTGTCCGTTAGGATGTTGATACCACTCGCGGGTGAGCAGGTCGAGCTGGCTCTTGGCGAAGGCCGGATCGATCTGTGCGATCGGGATGCAGTGGAAGGCGAGATCCCATGCCGCATACCACGGATACTCCCATGGATCGGGCATCGACATGACACGCTCGTTGTACAAGTGCCGCCACTCCCAATTACGACCTGTTTTCCGGCCTTCCGGAGGCTCCGGCATTCCAGGGTCCCCTTCCAGCCAGTCCTCGACAATGAAGTGAAAGAACTGCTTGCTCCACATCATGCCCGCGAGGGCCTGCCGGTGGACGAGCCGTTCATCCGGCGTCATCCGCGGAGACTGCACCGCCGCGTAAAATCCATTAGACTCTTCGATCCGCGTTTTGAAGACTTTGTCGAAATCTCCGAACGGATCGGGAGATCGCTCCGCCTGGGGTCCGGTCAGGCGGATACGTATTTCATAGTGCCCGCCGGGCTTCACATTCTGCTGATAGACAGCCGCAGCCTTCGTGCCTTCCCGGGCTGGATTCACCGCCTCGCGTTCACCATGGATGATCCGGCGGTGGAAAGCGTCCTTGGTATGAGGCGACGCGTTCGATGCGCCATAGAGATGCCGGTTGTTCGTCTCGTTCTCACAAAACAACCAGTCCTGGGCGAGGTCCGCATACAGATCGTATGTCCCGATCGCCGCGTGCGAACTGCGGACAAAAACACGTCCCGAATCGGTTTCCAGTTTCATCCGCGGTTTCATGTGATTCCGCCCCCAGCTCCAGGTGTTTCGGAACCAGAGCGTTGGAAGGACGTGGATCGGCGCGAAATCCGGGCCCATGTTGCGAACGGTGATCCTGCAGAGGATATCGTCGGGGGATGCCTTCGCATATTCGATGTCGATGTCGAAGTAACGGTTTTCGTTGAAGATCCCTGTATCCGACAATTCGAATTCCGGATCGCGCCGGGTTCGTTTCCTGTTCTCCTCGACCAGCGCCCCGTAAGGAAAAACCGCATGAGGATACTTGTAGTTCATCTTCATGTAGCTATGGGTCGGCGTGCTATCGAGGTAAAAGAAAACCTCCTTCACGTCCTCACCGTGATTCCCCTCCGCGCCGGTCAGGCCAAACATCCGCTCCTTCAGGATCGGGTCCTTTCCATTCCAAAAGGCGAGCGCAAAGCAGAGTCTTTGCTTGTCATCACTGATGCCGCCGATGCCGTCCTCACTCCAGCGGTATGCCTTGAAGCGGGCATGCTCATGGGGGAAATAGCCCCACGCATTGCCATCCGCGCTGTAGTCCTCGCGCACGGTCGCCCATGCGCGTTCGCTCAGGTAAGGACCGAACAGCATCCAAGGCTCCTTCCCTTGTTCTGCCAGTTGCACCCTTTTTTCTTCGTTGGTTCGCTGCATGGAAGAAGCCGGTTAACGGGCTGATGGATCTCACTACACTCCGACTCCTCACCGTAGCGTTTATTTTCATTTCGGGAAGCACGATGTTTTGCCCCATCCACCACGATGTCTCCGGCTTTCCAACAAATTACTTGGCAACCCGCGTGGAATTTCTACGCTTCGGATACGATGATACAATCCGCTACGGTCTCGGATTTGGCGCGACTGCTGGCGGAGTCATTAGAGGAAGTGCGTGAAGGTCGGGGAGTGGCCCCCAGCGCGGAGGAAATCGAATCGGCTACCTTCCTGGTCTTCCAGGCGATGACAAGCCGCTCCCGGGATTATCACGGTCTTTCACACATCTTCAATGTCGCCGAAGGTCTTCCCGCACTCGCGAGGCTGGCGGCGATTTACCATGACATCGTTTATTTCCACGTGGACGGTGGCTTTCCGCCGAATGTGAGCGAACGGATTGGCGACGTGGTGGAGCAACGTGCAGGCAGGATCTTCCTCACCACCGCGCTGGATGACATGTTGGCGGACCTCGCCACCATTTTCGGATTCAGTCCCGGGCAGGAATTGAGACACGACGGAGGCCTCAGTGAGTTTCTCAGCGCCGCGCTCGCCGTCCGGGAGTTGCGCGGATTCGTGAGTTTGAAGGAACTGTGGGCGGTGGCCGCATGCATTGAGGCCACCATTCCATTCCGCGCTGCGGTCCAGGGGATGACGCCGGACACTATGTTAGAAAAGCGTCTGACATGCCTCCGGAAAGGAACCACCGCTCTGACGGACGAGGAAATCGAACGGATTCAGATCCTGGCCGTCCGGGTGTCCAATGCGGATGTCCGGAGTTTCGGCCAGCCCAACCTCAGTGATTTCCTCGAGAATACCTGGCAGCTCCTGCCAGAGACCAATCCGGAATTTCATAAAGTAGGCGCCTACTCCATCCGGAGCTATCGCGAGGCCTTGGTCCGCATGGAAGGATTCCTATCCAACCTCGATCCCCAGGTGATCTTCCGCCAGCACGGCACCACGCCCGTCAATGATGAATTCCAACTGCTGATCCAACGCGCCGGCAACAACCTGCGCAGTGCGTCGGAATATTTGAGCGCCAACATCGCCGCCATGGTGGTGTTGGAAGCTCTGGCAGAACTCACCGGCGGAGACGGACCGATTTCCTATTTCACCGGTGTGATGGATTCCGGGCAGCCCCAGATCCACGATTTCCTGCATCACGCCGGAACACTAACAAACCCCACTCCGCCGTCGCTGGATGCCGAGGTGCTGCGCATTCTGAAGTTCGGCCGCGCCAGCGTCAACGGCTTCGATACGGCATCATCGCCGTTGGTCGCCCACTTTTACGAATTGCTCGGCACCGCTGGAATTACAGAGCTGGTCCGCCGCGCGGGCGAGGTGCACGGCGGAAAACAGGACTGGAAATGGGTCCTGGCAGTTTTGCCGCGTGAGTTGGTCAGCGACGTCGCCACGGCGATTTCGCGCATCGCGGTCGCACGAAAGGACCAATTCCGCGAGTTTATCAGTCAATCAAAAGCTGGGGCGAAGGGATCTCCTCAGCTCCCGTGAAGCAGAGCGAATCATCGTACACTACGTCACCTTGTTGGCGATCGGCTACAAATCCGGATTGCGCGGGAACTTGGCGTAGGGCAATCGCGCGCCTTTATATTGCTGCCGGTCGGCACGAATGGCCGCCGGCGCGTCAAAGCCGACCGTGCCCGCCGCGGCAATGATGTCGTCCTGATCGATGCCATCGCCACTGACGCCAATTGCGCCGATCATCACCCCGTTTCGATAGAGGGGAAAGCCTCCGGGGAAAATCGTGATGCCGTTAGGCAAATACGGATCAGCTTTTGCGAGGTCATCCTTCCTGGCCAGCATCACGCCATTCAAAGGATTTACCACGTTGCCCTTCATCAACGTGAAAGGACTTTGCGCCCTATGCGGCAGCAACGAATAGCGTTCCTGCAAGCTGTAGAATGGACCAGGTGCCGTATTGGCGATGCCCGGCGGATAAAACTGCTGCGAGAGGAAGCCCACCGTTCGTGTCGAAAACGCCCGCGTGTCATTGGAAAAGAAAACCGCCGTGCACGCCTTCTGGGCAGAGACGTCCCAACTGAAGACAGTCGCATCCCGCGTGCGGATGGTGCCAAGAATAACCGGTGCCTTTTTCGGCAAAGCCGGAACATTCACTACGGTGATGAAATTCTGCGACGGCTGCCCGCGTGGCAAACGAATGCCGGCGCGGGTGATTTTCGCGCGGGCTGATGCCTGGGAAAGAATCTTGGTAACGTCTTCCGCGCTCAGCCGGGGCTGACCGTTGATTTCGCCGCTCACGGGACCGCCACGATCGGGATCGGCGATGATGGGAGCGCGAATCTCGCATTCCTGCCCTCCGAAGTCGTCGGTCGAATATTCAACCTTTGGTGAGTCGACGATCACGTAGGGTTTAACGTTCTTGCCGATCGAACCGAGCACTTGCACATTGCCGAGCCGCGTGCCGCCCGCCACGTAGGGAACGCGAATGCCATCAATGAACACATCGGAGCCAAAAATCGCGGCTTTGGGCTGAAAGCCTGTCTGTCCTGCCAGCGCCACGTCTTCATCCGGGTCGTAGCGTTGCGACTTGACTTGAATATCCGCCAAAATGGAGAACGGGTTGACCTTGGGCGCAATGGTCTGGCCAGCAACGCCCACACCACCGATCAATTTTCCGTCACGATAAAGTGGCACTCCGCCGGGAGATCCGGCGAGGCCGCTCACCGCCTCGAAAGGTCTTCCGGCAATGGGATCGCCGTTGTCGCCGCTGGTGAGGTCGGCGACGTAACCGGAGTTCGGATTCTTGAAGCGATTCACCTTGGAGAACGACAGGTTCGAGAAATTCACCCCCACGAGCGGGCCGTTCGGACGGTTTTGAACCCCAGGCGGAAAATGCTGCTGCACGATGAACCCGGCCGTACGCGAGGTGAAGGCATTCTGATCGCTACTCAGGAAGGCCGCAGTGCCGGCCTTGGTGATCGCGTCCAGCACGGCGACATTGAACTGGGCGGTGGCCATCTCGTCGATGGCTTTGGGTGGCTTTGCCACGCTCCAGACACCGAGCACGAACCCTTCGCGGTCCACCACCGCGATGACGGCTTTCGGCTCAATCTGCCGCGCGCGGGAAATCGCCTGGGCCAGAACGCGGCTTACCTCGTCCGAGGTCATGTCGGAGGCCAGAACCGCTTGGGTCAGCAGGGCGAGCAACAGCAGGATGAGGCTACGAGTCACATGGAAATAGTGCAGAACAGGTCTCCGGCGGCAAGATTCAAATACCCGCCTTTCCTACCAGGTTTCAATAGGGAGCGTTCAGCCGCTCGTTAGTTCCACCTTCTCCTCCGGCTTCATAATTTTGGTTTGCAAGCGCTTCTCCGTCTCACAAGACTTTGGCCGGCACCACGGAATCTGTTCTGGGAGGAAGCTGGAACAAGCCGACAAACTCACGCCGATGCCCGCCATGCAGGGCTGGCGCGGTTTGTGCGGCTTGAATTATCTTGATGACGCAACGATGCATGGCTGCATACTGCCAGTCATATGCCCGATGCGACATTCGACATCATCACCGAGTTATTCCCCACCTTGTCCGGCGAGGAGAGTGACGAGTTGCTGTCTTCGCTGAAGCGCTTGAGTTTTCCCGCGCATGTGACGATCTGCAACGAAGGCGAGGTAGAAGATGGATTCTACATCATCGTGTCAGGCAGTGTCGATATTTTCAAGGTTCTGGAAGGCCAGCGACTCCTGATCAACCACCTGGTGGAAGGAGCTCATTTCGGCGATATCTCACTGCTGTTGGATCTGCCGCGCACCGCCACCATCATCACCGCCGAACCCACGGAGCTGCTCATGATTGACCGGGCGTTATTCGGCGTGTTCGTGGAGAAAAACGCGAAAATTGTCGTCGCACTCTCGCGGTTTGTGATCCGCAGGTTTCTGCTGCAGGAGGAAAAGCAACTGACGGAAATCGCCCGCTTCAAAAAGCCCGCCACCGTCCCAGCAACGGTGTTCGTAAGTTACGCGAGAGTGGACGAGGCGTTCGTGGTGCGGTTGGCCAACAACCTGCTCAAGTATGATATCGATGTCTGGCTCGACCTCTACCGGATTGAACCGGGAAAGAGCTGGGCTCGACAAATCGGTGAGGCACTCGACGATTGCCAGATCATGCTGCTGGTGCTTTCTCCTGATGCCTGCGCGTCGGAAAATGTCGATGACGAGTGGAACTATTTCCTCGATCTGAAAAAGAAAATCGTTTCCGTCCTGCACCAACCCTGCAAGGTCCCCTACCGCTTGTCCAAGCTGCATTATGTCGATTTTCACACGACCGGTTTTGACCTGGCGATGGCCCGTCTGGTGGCCACGCTGAACACGATTTAGCAGGTCGGGAACTTGCAACCCGGTGGCCGGGCATCGAATGGCAAAGACATGAAGCCAATCGAGAAGAACTGATCTTAAACATGACTTGATTGAAAAACCGTTTGCTCGGCACACTTGAAGAATTTTCTTTCGTCCCGTCTTTCGGAGGTTATGATAGTAGCGATTTTTGGCTGAAAACGTGCTTTAGGTTGAATTGCAATTGCCTCTTGCCCCCCATTTTGTGCCATAGTTTTGGCGACAACAGCATTGAATGCTGCCGCAAATTGATTTAATGAAATCCCCGTCATCATTCCCCGTGAGACTTGCCCATATCCTCTTTGTGCTTGCAATAAGCGTCATTCTCTCAAGACGCGCCCAAGCCCAATTCCCTGCCTCGACTTCGTCTCCGGTTTTCCACGAGATATTCACGGGAGGAACGGATTCCTTCGATCTGAATTATCAAAGCATCACCATGGTGCCCTATCAGTCAGGTGGCGGCGGAGCCGCGCAGACCCGCTATCGTTATTCCGTCCGTCCCATCCGGGCGCTGCCAGTGAATATGGCAGATGCGGATGAACTTCCCTTCGTGAGTTCAAATTTTGGTCCCCCCACCGCTACCGCATCGGTCCCAGTATCCGGACTGCCAACGATTCTTGGAATTCCCTTGGACCGCTTCACCGTTGGCCGCGCTGGTGAAATCGTGCTGGGAAATTCAGATCCGGCTAGCAGCGTGACGCTGAAGGTATTGAGTGCTGGCGCCTTCCGGGACAGTGACGGCCTCCTAATCGCAAAGGTCTTTTATCTGAAGCCCGCCGACGGACGGATCGTCATCAGGTTCAACTATTCGCTCTCCAACCAATACGACCCGACCTCCTCCGACCCGAATGCCAGAGCCATTGTCAGCAGCACCTTTCAGGCGGAAATCTTCCCCAGCGGGATGATCCGCTATTCCTACTATGGGGTTGACGCGACAATGGGCGAAATCGGGCTCCTTTCCAGCCTGCCGTTTTCCACAGGAGCGGATGTGGATTTCTCAAATTCCACACTCAGGGTTCCTGATGTGATCGTTGGGGAAAATGAGGGCTCCGCGACTGTCGCGACGAGTTTGGATGTCAATCAAACCACCACTCTCGGTTTTCAGTATTTCACCACGCCGGGCACGGCCGTCGCCACACATGACTATTCAACGGTGTCCGCCACCGGATCGATCAACACAGGCACCCGCACTGCCAGCTTTGCAGTTCCCCTCGTCAACGACTCGCTTGGTGAGACATCGGAAGACTTCACCGCGACTCTTCATGCGACCGGGAATCCGGATTGGATTTTCGCGGAACCGCGAATCACGATTCTCGATGACGACGCGATTTCCGCCACCTCCGGACCGCGCATATACCTCTTGGGCAGCCGCGTGTTCGTCCTGCCGCCCGGCTCATCAGCAGTCACGATCACCGGATTCAAATTGCTCTCCATCTCCGGTGGCACGTTGCAGAACCCTCTCGACCAAAGCCAGATCCAAGTCGGCGGGACTTTCAGCTTGCTTGCAGGATCGACCGGTTTGCTGGCCAGTGGCCCGGGAGTCAAATTCACGGTTGCCACCATCCAGGCGAACGGTGCGACGATTTCCGCTCCCGTGGGTTTCGATCTCGACGGCGTGGATACGTCTCCTTTGTTCGAATTCACCTCACCGAGTCAGGAAGTCACCGAGGGACGTTTCGCATCGATCAACGTGCTTGCGAGTCAGACAGGTGCTTCCGTGTCATATGAAATCATTCCCGTTTCGTCGCAGCCGTTCATGAATGGAAACGGCGATTATCTACCAACGGTAAAGCCTCTGGTGTTCGAATCCGGCATGGCGACGATCGAGATTCCGGTTCTGGCGGACGGACTTACCGAGGGCACGGAAGAGTTCATGGTGCGCTTGGTTGATCCCTCGCCCGGTTCTTATCTAGGTCCGGCCTCGCGGATCCGAATTTTCATCACAGACGGGGTGGGAGGAATTCGGTCACCATCGGAGCAGCGTCTGCCACTCCCCTTGCTCACAGGACGCAAAATCAGACGGAATCTGGACCAAGGAAATTTCCCCGGGCAGGACTTGAACAATGCATGGCGATTCGTAGGAGAACCCTTTTGGCGCGTGGCCAATTCGGAGGCTTGGAACGTAAGAGAAGGCCTTCACCAGATTGAATTTAACGTAAACTCTACTGCATCGCCCTTATACATGGCTCCTTCGTTTTATATCGGCCAAGGGGCATTCGGTAACCCGATCGGCGGATTGGATGTCAACTACAGCAATTTCCTAGGAACCTCACCCTCTCCCACCAGCACTCCTGCGGCTGGTTCCCTGCGGGTGGATTTGGAGCCTCCATCAGTCGCAACAGCTACCAACACCGCACAACGCGGCCAATGGCGGCGGGTCGGGCAAACGACATGGAGGGACTCCGGCACCTCCGAGACGAACGTTCCGGCGGTATCCCAGCTCATTGAGTTCAGTGATGACATCGCCGGATACCATGCCCCGACGCTGCGCCGGGTAAAAATCCTCAGCAGTGTGACTTCCACCATCACCTCCCGCTATCAAACCCGCCCGGCAACTGGAGCGGCGCCAAGCGCGGTGGCCGAGCCGGATCTGCGGGTTTCCGGCCCATCCTGGACCTATATCCCGATCGCCGCGCAGACCAACGACTTCACCGTCTCGTTTGAATTCAAACCGTCTGGTGCCAGCATCAATACGCTGATTGGCTTGTCTACGGCCAAGGCCACCACGGAATCCGCACTTTCCGCGATTCTCCGTGCCAGTGGCACCAACTTCCAAGGTTGGGACGCAACCCAATACCGGGCCATCAATCCAGTCACCATGGCTGTCGACAAATGGCATCTCGTCGAGATGCGCGTCAACCTGAGTGCCAATACCTATCAACTTCTGATCACACCTCCGACCGGAGCGCAGGTGGAAATTCTGAATGCAGGTGCATTTCGAACCGCAGCCTCCGAACTGCGCTATCTCTCGATGTACTCCACCTCGGGAACCCACAGTGTGCGGAGCATCCGCGTTGCGGACAACCTGCCATCATCCTCCTGGAAAATCATCGAGTTCCCTGACCAAACGGCCACCTTCGACGTCGCGCTGGAAATGCGGATCCAGCCTGGAATTAACGCTCCATCAAACTATCAATTTACGTTCGGTCTCGCCGACGGACGCCCTCTCATCCCCGCAGCATCGTTCAGCGCGGTAACTTTTGCCTCGCCTGCCAACCTGGGAGCGAGCGGCCGATATCCTCCGGTCGCAATCCGCCTGCATGTCGATCTGACCGCGCATAGCTATGAGGTCCGTGGCGAAACCAATGCAATTCTCGGTAGTGGGTTGCTTACCGGACCGCTCACCAAAGCAAACCACCTATATATTTCCTTCAGTAGCAATGCACAACTGAGTTCCTACTCGCTCGTGGACTCGATCCTGCCGCCCGCCTCGGCACCGCCCACAGGCTTGGGCGTCAACTTGCCGGAAAACTGGACTCACATCCCCGTAACCCCCCAGACCGGGCGCTTCTCACTTACCTGCGACATCCGCCCTATTGGCCAAACGATCGGCTCGGGTGATCTGATTGACTCGGTGGTTGGCCTATCGAGTTCCAGAGTCGATGCATGGAATCAGATCTCCGTCACTCTAAGGGCCAAACTCTCTAGCACGGGGAGCGGATCCTGGGACGCACATACCGGAGGTTTGACGAGCGGGACATTCACTATGGAAGGCGTTTTGCCGATTGTTGATGGCAAGACATATCATGGTTTTTTTGACGTCGATATTCCCAACCAAACCTATCGAATCGCTATTTCTTCCGATGACGGAGGCCCGGTCGTAATACTCGAACAAGGAACCTTCCGTCAACCTGCCACGGAGATCCGCTATGTGACGCTGCGCAGCGTGCAAGGCCGTCTCGCAGTCAGCAATATCCGGGGCCCCCTACCCCATCGGGCGGATTCACCGCCGTATTTTACGGGTCAGATCGAATCCCCGAATGGTTTCGGCACAGGAACGGTGGTGGCAGATCACGCAGTGCTCACCACGGCAAGACTGGTTTTCGACGCTGCCAAACTCACGTTCACGCCGGGCGTTGTCTGGCGACGCTCAGATGGAGGCTATGCAACACTTCCGGATGCCTGCGAGCCTTCCAATACTGTGCTGGTCACAGGTTATGCCGCGGCGTTTCTGGCAGCCAATGCGGGCACATCAAATGGCGACGGACTCGATGTCGCGGTGCTCGCGTTCCGCCCTCTTGATATCCCGGAATCTGACAATGCTCCGGGTGGTGGTGACTACAGTGGATTTCTGGTGGACAGTGGTGCCAGCAGTTGGAGTGGTCCGAGCATCCCCAGGATTTTCCCGAGCTTTCCGGTATCGGGGATTTTGACAGAAAATCGCGGCAAGCTGCATGGGACGTCCCTCGGTGCGGTCACCTTTTCGTCAGTGAGCAACATTCTCCAAGCGGCATCCGGCATCCAGGCACCGCCAGGCTCGGAAGGCGCGGCGATGTTTGCACAAGGGACGGACAAAATCTACCGCCCCGCCGCCGTCTGCGTAAGCGCGACAGGGGGCGCCCCGCGTTTCAGAACCATCGATCCCGCGATCGCCGAAGCCATTTATCTGGCAAACGATTACCAACGCCAGCCGGGATTCCTGCAAGCCCTTGAAAAAGGCGGCGTTTACTACATCAAGACAACCATGGACCAATCCACCGATGAAAACCGCGCCTATATCTATTCGGAATCACTGCCAAAAACTGCGACATGGACTGTGAAGCGTAGCAGTTATACCGGACTGGATTCTCATGGTGGCGAGACCGTCATTGCAGAGCCCGGAAAATATACAGTAACCTATGGTATTGCTCCCCCAGGTTTCGCGGGGCCCACGATCACTTCGCAAACCAAAAGCCTGTATGCAGGCGATACCTGGCACCTGCCTGCCGTTTACATTGCCAATCCCCCGATCTCCTACGCCTCGTGGGCGGCTGGAAATTATGACAGTTTCGAAGCAGCCTCTTCCGCAATCACGTCCCCCTCCGCCGCCACCCCGTGGATGGGAGTCAACAATCTGACGGCCTACGCCTTCGGTTTCGACCCGAAAAGCACCCTGACCCGTCGCGCAGATCCCGCCACCTGGACACCCGGTTATCCGCTGGTGGATATCGACAGATCGACCACACCACCGACATTCAGAGTGGATTGTCTGCGGCGCCTGGACTTGAAGCTCCAATACAAGATTGAATCCAGTGAGACGCTGGCAGGATCTTGGAACACGATTACGAGCACCCCCGTCATCTTGAATACCCATGATGGATGGGATCACGCCCGCTGGACTTTTCAAATTTCCGCCGGCCAGCCGGGTCGCAAATTCATACGCACCCGGGTAAACCTCGACCCTTGATCAAGGCACTTGATGCAACCGGATCGACGGAAGATAACCGCCCGGCAAGCGGGGTGAACCACCGCGCCCCGCACGGATGAAACTGCCGACCTGGGTCACCAGACGGGTGGTGCAATCCGGTTGCAGTGAATCGGTCACGTCCAAGGGTTGAGGATCTTTCTGTTCCTCCGCACCGCTAAGTACGGCCTGCGGATCGATCCGCACGAGCCCGTCTTTGCCATTGCGCGATTTAGCAGTAATGGTCGATGCATTTTCGAGAATCACTCTTGCATTCAAATCGATGTTTCCACCTTTTCCCTCAGAGATTGCGTCGGCATCGACTCTGGTATGGTCCAGCAACAGTTGGCGCGCTCCCTGTATGAAAACGTTGCCTCCATTTCGAGCTGCATCCGCAATCACTCTCCCCTCCCGGAAATCCAACAAATCGCCCCCCAATATCCGGATACTCCCCGCATTCGCTCCCTTGGACGAGACTTTCAACCGCCCCTCATCCATCAGCAGCCTGCCCGGTGAAAGGGTGACGCTGCCAGCCTCCCCGCCCTCCGGTGAAATCGCCTCGCTGCTGATCAACGCACCATCCGTAACTTCTATCACCTTACCCCGGATTTTGATGGAGCCCGCATTTCCTCCCGACTTCCCAGACCGGGCGGTGATCTTGGATTCCGAATCAAGTGAAATCCTGCCGTTTTGATAGTCGATACGGATGGATCCACCTTGTCCGGGTCCGTCCACTCGGGCACCGATTTCCGCGTAATTGGAGAGAATGATCCGAGATCGCACGGCGCCTGGCAACTCCCCGATGAAAACACTTCCGCCTGATCCGCTGCTGCTTCCCTGGGTGGAGGCCACCACTCCTGATTCTCCTGTAAACAGAAAGTCCGTGATCGGTCCGCAACCGTCGGCGAACAGGTCGTTGGTGAAGACCTTGATCTTCCCCGCGTCGCCCCTGCTGCGGCTGCTCGCCGCGATCTGGGCACCATTCAGAAGTTCAATCGACGACGCAGTGACAGTGATTTTGCCACCTTTTGCCGAGTCGCTATTGCCTGTTGTTTTATCAGTAACTGTCCCAGCGCCGATACCGGTGAAATAATCCGAGCCACCACGATCCGCACGAATGGACCCCGCCGTTACGGTGACATTTCCCGCTTTTGCAGCCGAGCTCTTCGAAAAACTAGTTGCGTCAATATGCCCACCGCGCTTCAACGTGATGGCACCCGCAACATTGACAACGATGGAGCCGAGGTTTCCCGTGACCACATCAAAGGCGCTTTTGATGGAAATCCCCGTGATGAAAATGTTCGGAAATTTCTCGGCCACTTCTTCCTTCGAAAGGTTTTGCACGTCGTCCTTCGTCAGATTACGAGCCCCTATAATTCGCAAGGAACCCGAGTTGAGCTTGATCGAGCCACTCCGGCCTTTGGTGTTTGTCGACGCAAAAATCCCACCGGTATTCTTTAGCAGAATCTGACCTTCGACATTGATCCCGATGTCACCACCGGCTCCCTCACTTTCCGTGACTGACTCGATACCTGTATTCCGTCCAATTTCAGATACCCCATCAACCCTGAGTGCAGCTGCACACAGGTCAATCAATCCGCCCCTTCCTCTACCCTTCGTCCCGCTCTGAATCAGGCCAAAATCTCTCAAAAGGGCTTCTCCCTGCAAATTGATACGGATCCGCCCCCCATTTCCGCCTGCATAGTTCTTACTTTCGATTGATCCGGAATCCCCGATCTCCAGCCCATCTCCACCAAGGATGCCGATCAGCCCCCCATTGCCGCCTGCATAATTCTCACTTCTAATGAATCCGGAACCCTCGATCTCCAGGCCATCTCCAGCAAAAATGTTGATCTGCCCTCCATTGCCTCCTCCATGATTCTCACTCCAAATCGATCCGGAATCCTCGATTTTCAGCCCACCTCCACCACGAATATTTATAGGAGCACCGACCGACTCCTTCAGATTGTTATCCAAGACCGATTTTATTGAAGTCATTCCTTTGATGAAAATGTTACCACCCGCCTGCAATTGTATTTCCCCACCGCTGGCGGTATCGGAATTCGTCAGGTTGAGGGCGGTGTCATGGATCGTCATGCTTCCACCCGTAATGATCTGAATTTTGGCCTGGGTTTCCCCGCTTGCAACGCGGTTGGTCAAATTGAAAAATCCTGAGTTGAACGAGATATCCCCCATCGATTCGATCACGATATCGTGATTCAGGGACTCCACTCCGAACCTCGTAAACGTGATCTGGGACAAATTGCCCAACGGAACCGGAGTTGCAATTTGCGCAGGCTTGATCGGATGATCGCCCGCACCCACCGCCCGGATGATCACGTTGCCGGCGTTCGCAGTCAGGGTCGTGTTCCGGCCCGTCACTGAACGCGCGACGACCGCGAAGTCCCCTGCGGCAAAGTTTTCCTCCTCTCCCGTTTCCACGTCCTCGAAACGGATCTCACCAGATGCTCCGTTATCCAGAAAGCCGAACTTCGACGGAGGAGCGCTCACCAAGGTTGTATTCCCGCTTTCGGAGGCCCAGAAGCGGGCTTGGACGCCGTCTTGATCCGCGAAGGCAATGTAGTCGGCGGTGGTGGCAGTGAAGGATCCGGCGACATTGACGCTCGCGCCCTCGCCGAATATGACCCCGTTTGGGTTCATCAGATAGAGATTCGCGTTCGTTTTGGGAGTCTTGCCGCCGACGGGTTCGCCAGCCGTCGCGATGGTGCCATTGATGTGCGAGGGATCGGTGCCTGTGACCCGGGCCAGAATATTATGGGTCGCCGCGGGAGCCTCGAAGGTGATGGTCTTGCCTGACTCCACATTGAACCTGGAAAAACTGTGGAAGAGATTCGCTCCGACAAGTTTCCCGCGGTTTGCGAAAACCGTGTTCCCCGATAGATCACCTTTGGTCCTCGATAGATCCCCTGTATTTCCGAGGGAGCCGTCGAAATGGATCGGGCCGGCGGCCAGTGCACCTCGCCCCACCACCGCCGCCATGGAGATCCCTTGCCAGGCAGATAGGGGAAATCGCCTCCATTTCATCCATGTTCCATCTCAAATGCCGCCGGTGGGCGCAAGTCAATTCAGAGTCCGCGCCTAACGAACGAAGGTCGGTTTCCACTCGCCAAGCGCGGAGTTTTCTGTAGAAACGTAATGCACGCCTCCCCCCTCATGGTTTCTCCCTTCGGATTTCAACGGAACGATCAACCCCATCAGGGGTGCGGCGAGCCCCTGCGGCAATACCGCACGGCGATCAACATGATGGGAGCCGTTTTGCTTTTCCTCCCGCAGGTCATCGTGGCCCAAACCGAAACCGGGGAAAATCCCGTCCTGCCGGAAATCGGTGAAATCTCGCCTGGCGTGCTGCCCGATCTCTCCGATCCGCCATTTCTCGCCCTTCCTTACAAAGGTCCGGAAAGTCCCGGCGAAACGGTGGTCGCTCCGGTTTTTCAACTGCCGCCGGTGGCAGGCTTCCTGCCGGCCCGCGCGCATCCCGTCCCGACGGTCCGGTTCGACCGTTTCCATTTCGACGGCAATACGGTTTTCAGCGATGCGGAACTCGACGACTGCATCAAGGGTTTCCTCCACAAGACGATGCTCCCGGAGGATCTCGACCAACTGCGGTTTGAAATCACCCGGCTCTATGTTTCCAACGGCTATCTGAACTCCGGAGCGACCATTCCGGCGCAGGATCTCCGTGACGGCATCCTGGATATCCACATCACGGAAGGACGGCTGACAACCGTAATTTCCCGTGGAAACAAGGAGCTTTCGGACGGCTTTCTATCCTCACGAATCCTGGTGAACCGGTCGCGTCCCCTGCATTTCCCCACCCTCCAGAGGCAGCTTCAGGTTCTCCAGGAAAATCCTAACATTGCCCGCCTGAATGCCGAGTTGAAACCCGGTCTGGTCCCGGGCGAGGCGCTGATGGTGGTGATGGTCGAGGAGGCGCCGAAATGGAGCTACGGGCTGGATTTCCACAATCAGCGCAGCCCTTCGGTGGGAGGCGAACAGGCCGAGGTGTGGTTCGAAAACCGAAATCTGACGGGATACAGCGATACTCTCCGGGCGCGGCTGGGTTTGTTTTCCGGAAACCCCGAGGAACTGGATTTCGCCGGTCTCGACAACTATTCGATCCAGTACGAGAGGCCGATCCTGGCGGACGATACGACCTTGCAACTCGGGTGGTCCTCCGAAGATTACTCGATCCTCGAGGAACCGTTTACCAGTCTGGCCATTGAAGGCGAAAGCCACGCTTTCTTCGCAGGAATCCGCAGACCGCTCTATCGGTCGCTGGAAGACGAGGTCTGGGCGTCGTTCCTTCTGGAAAAGAGCCATGACGAGACCGCCGTCCTGGGCCGGCCGTTCTCCATCTCTCCGGGTTCGGTAAACGGGAAACTCGATCTGACGATCCTTCGCTTCGGGTTGGATTGGACACGACGGACCCGCGAATCGGTTTTCTCGCTCCGCTCGACAGTCTCGGCGGGGATCGATGCCTTCGGGGCGACCGAACAGCAGAAAGAGCCGGATAGTGAGTTTCTAACCTGGCTGCTGGAATCCCAATTTTCCCGCCGGTTGGACAAGCGCGGTGATCTGCTGGTTTTGCACGGCGGACTCGGTCTCGCCAACGATCCCTTGCCTCCGCCCGCGCAACTCTGCCTCGGTGGACGCTACACGGTGCGCGGCTATCGTGAGAATTTTCTGGTGCGGGACAACGGCATCTACGGCGGCGTGGACATTCAAGTCCCGCTGCTCACCGACGAGAAGAACAAGAGCTGGAATCTCTGGCTGGTTCCGTTCATCGACGGTGGCGTCGGCTGGAACGTCAGGACGCCTTCGACCGAAGCACTCTTTTCCGCAGGCCTCGGGATTCGGGCGAATTACAGCGATTGGTTTCGCGCCGAGTTGTTTTACGGGGTGCCTGTCAAAAACCGGGAGGACCCATCCGACGATCTCCAGGACGAAGGCATCCACTTCCGCATCAGTCTCGCCCGCTTCTGAATCTCCCGGCCATGATACGATTCCTCATCCTCACGTTCCTGCTTCAAGGAGTCGCGCCCGCTGCGGATCCCGCCGAGCTGGCGGCCCGCGGAGAGTATTCGGAAGCGGCGGTGCTCTACCTCGCACAGGCACGGGAAGCGGATGGAAAAGGCCGACGCGCGGAAGCCATCCCCGCCTTGATGAATGCAGCCACCTGCATGAAAATGAGCGGTGACGTCAGTGCCGCCAGCCTGCACGTGGAAACCGCCGGAATATGGATGGGAACCAACCCTCCGCCGCAAGCCCGGCTCGAATGGCTCGCACTCAAAGGTTCCATCCTGGCACTCGGAAAACGTCCCGGCACCGCCATCGCCCCGTTGCGGGAAGCGATCGAACTACTGGGGGAACACGGCGATCCCTCACTCGGCATCGACCTAGCGAACGATCTGGGAATCGCCCTGTCAGCCGGAGAAAAACACGAGGAAGCCACTGTCGCGTTTGAGCGGGCCATCGAACTCGCCAGCCACCTGGGAGGAGGAAAACTGCTTCGGGCGCGCCAGAATCATCTTGTCGCGGCCTATCAGGCATGGAACGAACTTCGCGGCCTGATACGGAAAATCGAAGAGGTGGGATCATGGCCGGGCGAAACCGTGGCAAGGCTGGCAAAAGCGCGTTCGCGCCTTGATACCAGCGTTTCGTCGGCGGCCCTCCTTCTTTCTTCCCAGGACCCTAGGGATCCTCTGGCCCTCCAACTGCGCCTGACCGCAGCGATGGTCTCCCATCGCAGCGGCTCCCCATCCGTCGCAAACCCGCTGTTCGCGACCGCACTGGAACAAGCCCGGATGGCTGGAATCCCGCGATTCGAAACATCCGCCCTGCTAGGCCTTGCCGAACAATATGTGGACGCCCGGCGGTTTTCCGATGCACTGCTCCTGCTCGGCGAGGTCCGGTCCATGCCGGAGCCACCGGATGAAACCGAGATCGCCCGGATGGAGGTGCTCACAGCGGAATCCCGCCACGCCCTCGCCCCTGCCGACAAGACTACGGGAGATGCCATCCGCCGTGCGGTCGTGGCGGTGGAGAACATCCGCAGCGACCTGGCCCGCTCCCAATACGTGTCCGATCTGGGCCGCGGCTTCCGGGAGTTCGCCGGACGCCCCTATCTCCTGTTAGCCGATCACCTCCTGCTGCGCTCGGCAGCGGGCGGGGACTCCGACCCTGAGTTGCTCCGGTCCGCCCGAGATGCGGTCGAAGCTTTCAAGACGTGGGAGCTGAACGATTTCTACCGCGACGACTGCGTCAACCTGGCGCTCGCCAAGGCGCGGAATCTCGATCACTTGGACGATCCGGCGGTCGCGGTCATCTATGTCATACCGCTGGACGGCCGCACGGAACTTTTGGTGAGCCACGACACGGGGTTGCGGCGTTTCTCATCACCCATCGGAAGCACCGAACTTCTGGCGGCCGCACGCCGGTTCCGCTACCGGCTCGAATCGGACTACGGGACCTACCGGTTCCTTGAAGAAGCGGAGCTGCTTCATCACCAGCTCATCAAGCCGGTGCTCGATCATCTTCATTCGTTGCATGTGAAACATCTCGTCTTCATCCTGGACGGAGCCTTGGGCAATATCCCGCTGGGCGCCCTTTACGATCCGGAGCGGCGGCGCTACCTGTTGGAAGATTACTCCATTTCCGTCGCTCCCAATCTATCACTTCTCGCGGCCGCACCTCCTTCCACCGGAGTCCGTCCACTTCTGGCCGGTGGACTCAGCGACGCCGTCGGCAGCTTCCAGGCGATTCCTGCGGTGAACGGGGAACTCGACAACATCGCCGGCATGTATGCCGATAAAGTCGTCCTCAAAAACGGGAATTTCACCACTGCTGCGATTCGTGAGAATCTTCTGAACCTGCCCGTCGATGTCGTTCACCTCGCCACTCATGGTGAGTTTCTGGGGCGGGCGGATGAATGTTTCCTGCTCACCCACGACGGCAGGATCACCCTTGATCAGGTGGAGGAAATGATACGACCGAAAAAATTCGTCGGCATCCCGGTTGGATTGCTGTGCCTGAGTGCCTGCCGGACTGCTGCGGGGGATGATCGCGCGGCGCTCGGATTGGCGGGAGCCAGCGTGAAATCCGGAGCACGCAGCGTTCTGGCCACATTGTGGAACATCCAGGACAACACGACGGCGGAGATCATGACGTCTTTCCACCGACAGCTTCGCGAGGATCCAAAATCAGGCAAAGCCGAGGCATTGCGCCAGGCCCAGCTTTCCATCCTGCACAAGGATCCCAACTCCCACCCGTCACTCTGGGCCCCCTTCGTACTGATAGGCGCATGGCAATGAGAGATCCTCTTCCAGCCCGATTCGCCAAGAGCCTCCCCCTCCAGGGTTGTCTCCTCGCCCTCGTGCTGATTTCCCTGATCTACTGGATACGCCGCACGACCTCCTTCGCGCGGCACATCGAACTCCCTCTATACGATCAGACCACACAGCTCGCATGGCCGTGGAAAGCGGGTCATCCGGACATCGTGGTGGTCGCCATCCGTGAGGCGACGAACCCCGATTGGCCCCTGCATGACGATGTCCTTGCCACCGCCTTGGAGAAAATGACCGATGCCGGAGTAGGAATCATCGGGATCGATTTGATCAGGGACGTGCCCGTGGGCGGAAATGATGCGGGCACCAAACGCCTCTGGAAGATAGGAGTGAATGAACGTTTGATTTGGGTGGAATCAGAGGCGTCAGTTGCCGAGGCCCGTTTGGAACCGCCTCCATTCATCGCTCAACTGAATGATGGAGAAAAAACCGCCAAACTCGCTTCAGCTTCATTTCAGCCAGACGGAGGTGCGAACCCTGTGATCCGGAGAGGCAGCATCGCCGTTTGGTCCGGCGATGCCCCGCGGTTCTCTCTTTCCGCTCTGCTCGCCGAACGTTATGTGGTAAGGAGAAGTCCCAATGATTCAACACCTGAGGTCGTTTTCTCACATTTGTTAGGAAAAATCGGAACACTGCCCTGTTCAGCCGGAGGATACTGGCTGAAGGATTCCGCTGGGATTTGTGCGAATGGTAACGAGTTTCTTCTGAAGCCCGTCGCGAATCCCCGGAAATGCTTCAGGGATTGCTCCCTTGCAGAAATGGAGGGGAACGGATCGCAGATCCCGATCATCCAGTTGAAAGAGATTCTCAATGAACCGAACGGGTCAGGTCTGCTACGCAAGGCACTTGAAGGAAAAATCGTCCTGTTTGGAACAGACAGCGCCAATCTAACTAAAGACGAGATTGCGGTAGTCGGAGATGCCGGGCTGCGTGGCTTGAGACTCCATGCCTTGGTGACGGCACAACTCCTCCGCGAACTCGAAGGTGAGGCACCTGTCCGTTTTCTATCCGATCACTCGGAGGACGGTCTCGTTCTGCTTTCCTGCCTGCTTGCTCTGGGAGTCCTCGCGCTGCCCCGGCTCTCACCGGTGGGCAAGGGCGTCGGGGTGGTGCTCGGGCTGCCACTGCTGTTTCTGACAGCGGGGTTCCTCTCTTTGAAATCGGGAATCTGGATTCCGGTCGGGGCACCCGTGCTCGCCGGTTCCGCCACCGGCATTGGCGGACTCATGCTGCTGTGGTGCAAGTCTTCCAACGAAAGAAAAACCTATCTCAAGCTGATGACGTCGCATCTCGGACCGGAAGTCACCGCCCGGGTTCTCGCCCGGAACGACCTGCTGACAGCAGGATTGGAGAAGCCGCCGGAAACCTTCGAAGCCACTGCGTTTTTTGCCGATCTCCGCGGCTATTCCGGAGCTTCACAATTCTTCCAGGACAATTACCCGGCGGAAACATTCTACTCGTGGCTCAATGGAATCCTCCGCCCGGCAGTCGAGATCACCGGACGCCACGGCGGCTTCGTCAAGCAATTCGCGGGCGATGGCATTTTTGTCATCTTCGGATTTCCTCCTGAGTCCGGCAGTGCCCATGCCCAGCGGGCCGTCGATTGCGCTCTTGAGCTGGCCGCTCTGGTTCCCGAGTTGAATCGGAAGCTGCAGAAGGAACTTCCTCCCTATTACATGCGGATTGGAATCTATACCGGCGATATTCATGCCAGCTCCGTCGGTGGGGGCCGCCATACCGACTACTCGTTTCTTGGACCCACCATCAACAAGGCTGCACGGCTTGAGAGTCTCGACAAAGACCGTTTCGAACACCTGCGGCATCCCGTCCGGATACTGGTAAGCGGGAACACTCGCCAGCAGCTTTCCGATTTCGTCAACGTCACCCGTTACCGGGAAGGCCCCGTCCCAATTGACAAAAATCTCCCCCATGAGGAGGTATGGGAAGTTTCAACCCCACAAATCAAATGAAATCACCGATCCTGAAATTGTTAGTCTCGGCGTTGGCCGGGCTTCCCCTGATGGCTGCTGAGCCACCTTCGCCCGCTCCTCCCACACAGAAACCTCAACCCGAGCCGGCACCGGATGGAAAACTATCCCCCGAACTCGCCGCTCTGCTTCGTTTCAAACCCAGGAACCAAAGGGATGTGCCCAAAGCGGAGAGCCGGGTGGTCGCAGCGACCCGCGGCGGCGGCGCACCACCGGTTAAAATTGTCGCCCTCGCACCGACCGCAGGAGGAATCACCACCTTGGAGCAACCCCGGCTGTGGTGGTGGCAGTCAGCCAACACCGCAGCCGGTGAGGTGGAATTCGTGCTCACCCGCATGGACGCCCGCCCCCGATCCGTCCTCGCGATCAAGCTCGGCGCGATGAAGGCAGGCTACAATGCCCTGGACCTCTCGAATCCTGCGATCAATCCGGAGAAAATCCACCTCGAGCCCAAGGTCGAGTACCAGTGGACGCTGGGCTGCTTTTCCCAACTCCAGAAAAACTCCGTGTTCGTCCGGATGTCCCGGGTTGATGACCCGGCGCTCGCGAAGCTTCTGGCCTCCGAACCGTTCTCCTCGGCCACCCTCACCTCCCTATCAGAGTCCGGAAATTGGTATGAACTCTTCGACACGGTTGCCTTTCCCTCCCGGATGACTCCGGAAAATCCAGAGTTCTCCGCCGTCCGCGCCCAACTGCTGAATGAAGTCGGTCTCCAGAATCAGACCACCCCGCAACCCCATCCCTAACGGCCCCCGGCGGAAAAAAGGCGGACTGACGGAAGGTATCCACCGGGAAGGCGGGGGCTTCCGCCTCTTCCGGCTTTGATGAAACTGCCGGTCCTGCTGGTGAGGCGCTGCGTGCACTCCGGCTGCAGTTGATCCGTCACGTCAAGCGGGGCGATGTCTTTCTCGCCCTCGGACCCGGTGAGCGAGTTAACGGTGTCGATGCGAACTTCCCCCGAAGTGCCGAAACGTGAGGAGACATTGAAATCAAAAAGATTCTGGAGAAACACGTCGGTCGAGATCTCAATCCGCCCGCCGTTGCCGTCCTGGGTGGCGTTGGCTTTGAATTTGCTGTGGTCGGCCAACAAGTAGGGCGTCGCTTCAACGTTCAGGTTTCCACCGTTTCTGCCGGCGGTGGCCACTACCCTGGATTGATCGGTTAGCATCAGATTGCCCGCTCTCAGGTCGATCCGTCCACCGTTCGCTCCGGCGCTGGCGGTCAGCCGGCTGCGATTGACGAAGAGGTCCGTCATCGACCGCAGGCTCATCCTGCCGGAGTTGTTGTCTGCGGCACGGACGCTTACCGACGCGTCCTCGATGAGAATCCTGCCGGCGACGATATCCACCCCGCCGGCACGGCCGCTGCCGGTGTTCAGGCTTTCGATGGAGCCGCCGGAGTGAACTCCAAGCGAGGCGCTTTCGATTCGGACCAGCCCCGAGTTGCCCGTTTGTTCCGAGCGTGCCGAGATCCTCGCACCATTGCGGACCGAAAGATCGGAACCGGATGCCAGGATGCGAACCATCCCGCCATTGCCGGTGCCACCGGACTCCGCGGAGATCCTGCCACCATTAGTTAGAAAAAGATCGCCGTCGGGCGCGATAATCACCTTGATCCTGCCACCGTTTCCAGCGGACGAGGCTTCCGTTAGAGCAAAGATACCCGATTTCTGACCGACAGCCGAATCTCCGTCGCGCCCCGAAATAAAAAGGCCGCCCACATCCACCCTCACGTTTCCCGCATCTCCCGAACTGGCCGTGCTGCTTGAAATATTCCCTCCGTCCAGCAGGCGGAGCCCGCCAACGCTGGTGACATGCACCCTACCCGCCGTTCCGGTCCCAGCGGACTCTGCGGAAATTTTCCCGCCATCCTTCAGCAACGCCCTGCCGCCATTGATGACCACCGTGACATCGCCACCGTTTCCGCTGGATGCGGGGTTGTTTCCAAACGCCGGCTCGGTCAACGCGACGATCCCGGATTCCGGGCCGGGAGTGTATTCAGGGGACGTGTGTCCGCGACCGGAGATGAACAGCCCGCCAGTGTTCACAGTAATGTGTCCGGCATTTCCTGATCCACTGGTGCTGCTCGAAATATTGGCACCACCGAGCAACCGGATCGTTCCTAGGCTGGTGACCTGAACATTACCAGCATTGCCGCCAGGACCGCCCCAGAATGGATTGCCCAGCATCCGATCATCGTAAGCTTCCGTATCGGAGCCGATGCCGGTGAAAAACAGACTGCCACGGCGGTCAGCGGTGATGCTGCCGGCATTGACACTGACCGAACCACCTGTGCCCGTACCGAGCGAACTGGCATCGATCTGTCCGCCTGCCTCGATGAGGATCCGGCCGGAGGCGGTGACCACGATATCTCCGCCACGGCCACCGACGAGGGTCTTCCCTTCCTCAAAACCCTTCAAAGTAGTTAGGGCGAGGATTCCGGTGAGAAACTGGTTGCCGTCGGTCTCAATGTTGTTGCCCGCGCCATTGATCCGGATCGTCTCCGCGCTGACAGCAACATTGCCGGCATTGGCGTCGGATTCCGAAGTTGATTGGATGGAAGCGTTGTTGCTGAGTTTCAAAACACCGTCCAAATGCACCGCGATATTGCCGCCGCCACCAAACCCCGAAGAACGTGTGCTGTCGGCAAGTCGCGTTGTCAACGCCGCGACACCCGTGATCGCTTTGCCGTTGTTTCGCTTCGCCTCTACCGAGGATGCCCGGATGTCAATATCGCCGCCGTGACCCGCTCCAACAGTTTGGGAAACGATCGCTCCACCATTGAAAAGCGCGAGGTGCCCGGTGAGATTGACGAAGATGTCCCCGCCGCCGCCGGAGGCATCCCTCCCCGCTTCACACCGGATTTGAGTGGCAATACCGTCCTCGCCACCGTCCATCGTGAGATTTTTGGAGTTGACGCGAATCGCACCACCGTTTCCAGACGATTTGGTTCCAGCGGTGACAAACGCTCCACCAAGCAAGGATACGTCGCTCCCTGCGGCAATACTGATCTCCCCCCCACTTCCGGACGATGTGGTTCCCGCGGTGATAAGAGCTGCATTGAGCAAGGTAATGTCGCTACTTGCCGCGATAACGATCTCACCGCCGTTCTTGCCACCGGTTCCACGCGCGTCGATGCCGGAAAACGGTCCGCCGGAGAAGGCATCCAATGAGCCGTCAATCGTGACATCACCGCCCCGGATCACGATCCCTCCGCCGTTAGCGCCGGAGACGGAAACTGCGGCACTGCTTAAACTGACTTTCCCGCCGATTGCCGGTTCGTCAGCAAGGCGTCCTGTCGAGGGATCGATCCGCACCTCCGCTGCGCCAGAACCGACAGCCACGATTCCGATTTCGCCACCCGCGGATTTCAGATAGTAGTTCTCGATTTCGACATCGCGCCCCACGAAATGGAGCCCCCGTCCTTCGGCCTCGATCGCACCCGGCGCGGAGATAGCGGGTCCCGACCGCGGGCCCTTAAGACGGATTGCCCCCCCACCACCGCCCCCCGCTAGAAACCCGAAAGCCTCCGGCGCGGCGCTCAGCAGCGTGACATCTCCGCCAACGCTTGAAGCAAAGGTGCGGCCATCCTTGAAGCGGATGAAATCCGCGCTGGTCGCGTGGAACGCCCCGCTCACCTCCACTGAGGCCCCCTCGCCGAATACCATCCCGGCAGGATTGATGAAAAACAGGTTCGCTCCCCCGATGTCCGAGCGGATCGCGCCATTGATGACCGACGGGCCGCCGGTGACGCGGGCAAGGATGTTATGGACCGTCGATGGCCCGGTAAAAGTAGCTGACTCCCCTGCCGCCAAGTTGAATTTCGAGAAGCTGTGAAAAAGGTTCCCGCCCGCGAGTTCTCCCCTGCTCCTGGGAATGACGAAATCCGGCCCACCGAGGCTGCCGCCCGACGGACCGATCGAGCCGTCGAAGACGACTTCCGCGCCTGCGGGAAGGGATGGGATGAGCGCCGGAACCAGCATCAGCCCGATCTTCCACTGCATACGGCTCGGGATCGAATTCATGGATTACCTGATCTGTGGGAAATCGGCTTGGAAATGTCAATTCCCGATTCCAACCTGGTCGACAGCCTGATGATGGATTTCCCGGGAATACGGAAGCAAGAATGATAGATAACAGAAGTTAACAACTTACTGCTGTTCATACGGCCTCAGACCATTCTATAAGATACCACCCCCTGTATCCCATGGAATACAAACCCAGCCGACCAGATCCCGGATATCGTGTCCGGAGCCTCTATTTTCACCTTTTAACGATGTTGCTCGGATTCGTCTGCGCGCAGCGCGCGGCGGGACAGACGGCACCAGTAGGTCTGCCCGAGCTGAAACTTTCCAACTACGGCGTGGTCCATACCATGGCTCTGCAGGCGGACGGAAAGATCCTCATCGGCGGCGACTTCACCTCGGTCAATGACATTCCCCGCTCGAATCTGGCGCGGCTCAATCCGGACGGAACACTGGATTTGTCCTGGGCGCCCCAGCTCAACGGGACCTGCTATAAGCTGATCACCGATGACGTGCATGTCTACATCGGAGGGGATTTCAGCCTCATTGGCGGCGAGGCCTACGGGGACTTCGGAAGGGTCTCGGTCACGACCGGAGCGGTGGACACGACGTTGGTTCGCCAATTGTTTTCAACCCCTTTGAGTGTCGCCACCAAAGCGGTGGAACAGATCGGAAACTCGGTTTTCGTGGGTGGTTCAGACGGCAGAATTATAAAATTGGGAAAACTAAGCGGTCAGATCGACCCTACATGGGTACCGGCAGCAGGAGGAGGAGCTGTAGAGGTTTTGCTTGGAGTAGGAAATACCCTCTTTGCCGGTTACGGCAGCGCCGGGATGAGACGGTTCCCTGCCGGGGGAACAGGAGCGGTCGATCCTTTTTTCGTTTCGCCGCCGGGACTGACTGCGACCGATATCGCCCACGATTCAGGGTTGCTCGTAATTGTTCCAGGACGATACACGACCACTCCAGGAGCCGCTAGTTTTAACCCTGTAAAAATCAACGCATTGTCTGGGAGCGTCTCTACTGAATGGAGCCCTAAAGTGAGTCGGTCGTCTCTTGCCGATGATTACTACATTTTGGGACTTCGAAGCGTCGCGATCCGTGATGGGTGGGTGTATCTCGGGGGCAGTTTTTCGTATACCGAGGGGGGCGGGGGTCCAAATTACAGTCAGAGTCTTGTGCGGGTTTCGTGGGCGGGTATCGGCAATGTCGACACGGGTTGGTCGAGTAAAATCGATATTGGTGGAGGTGCTCTGAACGAACCGTTTCCGGTTTATGATTTATTGGCTTCGGATCGTGGCATTCTCGTCGGTGGCGGAATCGGAACGATTGGAGGTAAGAGCCGGATGGGGCTTTCGCTTCTGAGGCCCCCTACGGGTGATGTGGACCCAAATTTCGCGGTCCAAGTCCAGCGATCGGAAAACGCGTCAATCAATGCACTGGAGCGCCAAGCAGACGGAAAATTATTAGTCGGAGGCAATTTCCTATTTGTCAATGGAGTCGAGCGCCAGCACTTGGCGCGGCTCAATGCGGACGGTTCATTAGATCAAACATGGAAATCGAACTGCGCCAAACCGGTTACCCATCTGGCAATTGGTGGCGGGTATCTCTTCGCTAGTTTAGAAAGAGGGGATTCACTCCGTAGAATCGACCTCGCGACGGGAAACCAAGTTTTCGCGATCGGACTCTACGCGGATGATCCGGGGGGGGTTACTGTGCTTTCCTTAGTCGCTAACGAAAATTTCGTTTACTTCACCCACAATGGCCGAATTCCAGAACGCAATATAAAACTGACAGTATCTGGTGCCGCGTTTACGGGGTGGAAGCCTTCTGGCGGCTTTGCCCCCTACGGTGACCGGATCATGGCAGTGGATGGAAATGAACTGTATGATGCGTTCAACAATGGCATTTCACAGTCCATTCGTCGCCAAAAAGAGAACGGCGACGGTGGAGTGGTGTGGGAAACCCCGATCACTGGTGTCGCCGGGATGTCTTTTGATTCCACCTATCTCTATGTCTGCGGTAACTTTACTTTGGTCTCAAACTCTTCAATTTTTAATGGTCTTTGCCGGATCCGAAAGCTGGATGGAGTGGTTGACCTTTCGTGGCATCCCTTGCTTGGATCGGCCAGTTCTCCGGATCATGTGGAGATTGGGCAAGGAGGCGTGTGGATCACTCGAGGTGGCAAGCTCTATTTCGTGAACGGAACAACCGGCTCCCCAGGGCCCGTCATCGCCGAACCGGTCATTGCCATGCGCTCGAGCGGGGGAGGGACTTATGTCGGAGGAGGGTTCACAGCGATCAATGGCTCCCCCGTTTCTAAAATCGCGTTTCTGGTGACGGCGCAAGCCCCAGTGGTGGGGATCGATCAAGGCAGTGGAAAAATCCTGGTGACCAGAGGTTATGGCAACGGCAGCGAGGTTCCGTTTTTTCAAGTCACCGGGATTACAGGGGGGACACTCAGGCGCTCTGGCGGTAGCATCGTGTCGAATGGCGAATATCTCTCCTTCGCAGAAGGATTGCTTGGGCTTGTCTGGACTCCCGTCGGTGGAGGAATACCAAGCTTCCAGGTGCGAGCCGGGCTCGCGGCCGATCCGTCGGCGCTTGGAACGCTGGCAACAGTGGTGAACCCGTCCAACGGGTCGTTGCAGCCGCTGATTTTGTTCGAGAAAGCGGAGGTTCCGGGCGTGGAGGACCAAGGGAGTATCGAAGTGAAAGTGCGCTACACGGGAAATTCATCGGCTACGGTCAGAATCGCTTTGACGGCGGGATCGGCCATTCCCGTTAAATTCTCACCCGGACCGGTCGGCGACTATTTCGACCCCGGGATCCAGACACTCAGCTTCACCGGACCGGGAACAAAATCACTGCTGCTCCCCTTGTGGAATGATTCCGATATTGAGTCGGACGAAGTGCTTTATGCGGATCTGTCCAGCGCCACGGGGGCGTTGATCGGGGGGCCGGGACGCAGTCGGATCCTGTTGATTGAGAATGATGTGTTCGGGACAAGCATCCCCGGCGTGATGAAGTTGCCCGTTCCGGTATTGCCCGCACCGGCGGCGGGGTCGCTGGCCGTCAATTTGATTGGAGACGATGACAAGGGGCAATGGCGGCTCTCCGGTGAGGTGGACTGGCGGAATTCATCGGACAATCCTGGCGGGGCGAAGGCCACCGGCCTAACCGGTGGAAACTACAAGGTGGAATTCAGGCCGGCGGACGGCCTGCTGGAGCCCGCAGTCATCACCGTTCCGGTGGGTGCATCGGAAACGGTAACCAAAACCGGCATCTATGCGAACGGAAGTCTTTTCCAACCGGGAACCGGACTGCTGGAGGTCGTGGTGGAGCCGGAGGGTGTGGCCGATGAAGCTGATCTGCCGAAGCGTGGCCAGTGGAAACGGCAGGGCGATGCCGTCTGGCGGAACAGCGGCGATCTGTTGGAGGTCTCAGCTGGCCTGCAGGTCGTCCAGTTCAAGGAGGTGGATGAAAGGGAGACCCCACCGGACCGGACAGTCTCGGTCCGCCAAGGTCAGCACAACGGCACCAGCGGAATCTACCTGTTCCGCTCGCAGATCCCAAATGCCCGCCAGGCTGATGTCCTGCCGCTGTCGGTTCCGGTAGGGGGCGCTGCCGCCGTGGGGAAAGCCCCCTATTGTTTCAACGGTCAGATCGCGACCGAGCTGGGCTACGGCAGCGGAGTAGTTACCCAGGAACACACGGTCCTCACCGCCGCCCATGTCCTTTTCGACGACATCGCGCTGGCTCAAGCCAAACGAGTCGAGTGGTTTTTCCAACGGCACAAGGGCCAGAACGAATCGCCGGGTCTAATTCCGAGAGGCTGGTACCGCTTCGAGGGATATGCATCCCAACGCGCACTCGATGTGGTCAGTCCGTCGTTCGGCCCCGGAATAGGCACCGTCGATTCGCAGAATCTCGACGTGGCGGTGATGTATTTCCTCGGACCAGCCGGGCGCGGCGGATATGGCGGCTATCAGGTGTCGGAGACCACTGCCAACAAATGGCTGCTCGGCAACCGCGACAAGTTTCTCGCCGGCTATCCGATTGTCGACGTGAGTGAGACCAACCGCGGACGAGTTCATGCAACAAGCATTTCCAACGATCACTACAACCTGGTGCGCGATTTCGTCCTGAGTACCCGAGATATCGAATCGCGCCCGGGAAACAGTGGGGGGCCGGTCTATGCCTGGGACGAGAACGCGCTCTCAGGCCAAGGGGCGTTTTTCCCAGTGGCCGTCTATCTGGGCGGCACGGGTGATACGACGGTGCGCGCGATCAACAACGGCGTGGTCAGCCTGATGAATCTGGCGGAGACCGCGGGTAACGCCGGAGGCAACGGCACCGGCGGAGGTGCGACCTATACCAGTCTTGGATTCACCGAGGACGGGCTGCCAAGAGGTTTCGTGACGGTAAAAATCACCGACCGGCCCACCGCGCGCTGGCGGCTACTGGATGCGACCGGCAAGGTCCTTTCGACTTTCACCAAATCCAACGTGGCGCTTGCCATCACTCCGGGCGACGTGTTTTTCGAACTCGAACCACTGGCTGGATTACCAACTGCAGGCAGGGAGTTGGTCACCGTCTTCAACGGCCAGCTCACCACCAAAACGGCCACCTATCCGGTTAGCTACGATTCGTGGGCGCAGACGGAATTGATCACCCGCGGTGCGACTGGCCCCACCGGCCCGCTCGCCGACTACGACAAAGACGGCATCGTCCATCTGCTGGAGTATGCGTTTGCTTTGAATCCGATGGTTGCGGACCGGAAGACTCTGGTTCCCGGCTCGGGAACCAGCGGGCTGCCATCAGTCCGTCTGACCGGAGAAGGTGCCAACGCCAAAATCCGGGTGGAGTATGTCAGAAGGCAATCCGCAGCAGCGCCGGGGGTTTCTTACCGAGTGGAAATGGCCGCCTCGCCGAGCGGCCCTTGGGAAGTATCCGGATCTACCGAAACCGTAACTCCGATCGACGAAACCTGGGAACGGGTCGTCGTCGATGCGAGCGAAACGGCAGGCACGCGTCCAAAATATTTCGGACGCGTCCGGGTCACTCTCAACTGATGACGGCAAACGATCTGCGTCCCACAGCTCGCAATTTGAATTTACCCACCTCTTCACCCACATTCGATAGCCGATGAAAACACTGCCGGTCCGCCGTCGGAAACACCTCAAATTCCTAACCATACTGATGGTTCTCGGAATTCCTGTGGCACTCCTATCCATCAATTCGTTCCTGATATCTGACAGAACCAGGGCCCGGTCGGGCAGTGCGTCCCCCACCCCGCCATCCGGCCGATTCGCCGATAACCGGTCAGCCGTCCCCGCCGCAGCGTCCAAGGAAAGTCGCACCGTCCCCCCCGACACGCCGGAGCCGGATGTCAGGCTCCGCGAAGCGCTTACCGCCCTGCGCGTGGAAGGACTTGGCCCGGAGCAGGCACGAAAAACGCTGGCGGATTTGCGCGCCTACCTCGGATCCCTTCCTACCTCCGTGGCGGCGGAGGCAATGGCCACTTTCCTCGCAACGCGATCACTCGATGCGGCCACCGGCCTCGGCTTCGGCATCGGGGAGAACGGATTTCTCAAAGACCACCCGAGCCTGCGTGTGGCGCTGCTGGACTGGCTGGGCCAGATCGACCTCCCCACCGCCGGAATCGTGGCTCGGCAGATTCTTGCCGCGCCCACCGTCGCCGACGAATGGTGCGTCAGCCTGCGCAACTACGCCCGCGCCACTCCCACCTCGGACAGCTTCGATTTCCTACGAGGCAAGACCGAAGAACTGATCCGCAACCCGGCTTGGAAAAAATCCCCTTCGGTGGGCTACTTCGAGGCGTTCGACGTGCTCGTGTATACGAAATCAACCCAATCGACCGACCTACTGGGCGGATTGGTATCGGACCGCACGCCTGAAGGCCGCCCTTATGCTCACGCTTCCTATCTAACGCTCGACCGACTGGTGCTGGAAGAACCGGCGGAAATGTTCCGACAGTTCACCTCGCATCCTGACTTGATCGAAGCCCGCGGCCAGATGATCGGGAACCTGTTCGCGAGGGCCGATCTGCGCGACGACGAACAACGAGGACTTGTGAGGAGCTACCTGCTTGATCCCTCCCGCAGCGAGCAGGAACTGGAGGCCTTTGCCGGAATCTATCCGAACGCCAACTTCTCGGTGTCGCAGAATCTCCTGACCGGAAACAAGCCTCCCGCCCAGACAGGCCTCGCCGCCCGTGACCGCGCGGCACTACAGGTGATAGACGGCTGGCTCGCGGACCCGGCCTTCAAGCCGATCCTGCCACATCTCCAAACGATGCACCGCCGCCTCGTTACCTTTGTCGGCCAGACCGCGAAGTGAATCTTTTTATTCAACCTGTAACAACATGAAGCCAACGACATCCCCGATTGCCATCCTGAGCTTCGTTCTCCTCGTCATCGCAAGCCTCACCTTGCGAAGTGCCGCCCAGGTTTACGAGAAGGTCATCAGTTTCACCGATGCGCTCGCAAACGGACCGCCCGCCAGACCAAACGCGGGCGGCTATCCCTCCAAAATGATCGAAGGACCTGGGGGAGACTTTTTCGGCTTTTGTGATGCTCGCGGACAAGGACCGTCCGTTGGTTTGATTGCCTACCGTGTAACGAAGGAAGGAACCCTCACTACGTTTGGCAGCCTGTGGGGTGTCAACAGTTCCACCGCCGAATACCGGGCGGGGTTCGAGGCCGTCGGTTACGATGGAAATCTCTACGGACTGAGTCAGAACAGCGGAACGGCAGGATTCGGCTCGATTTTCAAAATGACTCCCACGGGAGTGTCCACAATGCTCGTGGAATTCACGGGACAAAGCGGCCCCAAGAGGGGAGCGACTCCGAATATCCTCATCCGGACCCGGGACGGATCGTTTGTCGGCTCCACAAAAGCAGGTGGCACTTACGGATGCGGGACCTTGTTCAAAATGACGGCGTCCGGAGTCTTTACACCGGTGGTCGATTTTTCGGGAAATTCCGGGGCGCAGCGTGGCAACGGTCCTGTTGCCCTCATGGAAACCGCCGATGGCAGTCTTTGCGGAATCACTACCGGGGGAGGATTGAACTCGATGGGCACGGTTTTCAAGGTTCGACCGAATGGTGAATTCGTGATCATCACCGATTTCGAGGGTTCCACCGGCTCTCACCGGGGCACAGGTCCCAACATGCTTTCGCAAGCCCGGGACGGAACCTTGTTTGGTGTCACCGCCACCGGAGGATCGTCCAATCTCGGAACGGTCTTCAGGATCGCAGCGGACCAACATCTGGTGGTGGCGGATGTGCCCCCGGATCATCCCGGCATCAAGTTTCTGTTTGAAAAACCCGAAGGGGGCTACCTGGCCTTGGCAAGCGACCCAGGCTTTTATTATGATGTTGCTCTGAACGGCGTCCTGTCCCCCGTTTCTTACTTCAGTGGAGCTTCGTTTGGTTCAGGCCGATATCTGAACACGGTCGTTCCCGGGCGTGACGGGAATTTGTACGGCGCGGTCAGCGACAATCTCCTAGGTCCGTTTGGGTTCATTTTCAAACTATCGCTGTCTGGTGAATACGCCACGCTTCATGCCTTTACCGGCGATATCCTGGACAACAACGGGCGGGATCCGCAATTTCTGGCAGAAGGAAGTGACGGAAATTTCTACGGCACCGCCGGATCCGGCGGACAAGGGTACCCCTTGGCGGGCAATAACGGAACCATTTTCAGGATTACGACGGGAGGAGTTTTCGAGACTTTGGTTCATTTCGGACTGCCAGCCTATTCAAACCTTCCCATTTCCCCTCGCGCAGCGGTGATTAAAGGTAGCGACGGCAATATTTACGGAACGAGCTTCAAGGGCGGTCCCGATAACTTGGGGACGGTCTTCAGTGTCACTGCGGGTGGTGAACTTGATCTGGTGAAGGGGTTCAGCGGGAACAGCAACTTCCGGGGGCCAGGCCGGTTCAACGGACTCTTTCCAGTCGCCGAACTGGTAGAAGATGAAAACGGGAGTTTTTTCGGTGTAACCACTACAGATCGCGGGCGGGATGCGATCCACAGCGCTCTAATTTTCAATATCCGTTCAAATGGAGAAAGTAGCACTTTCCTCAGCGGGTTATACGACCAGGACACTTCCCCAACCGGCCTCATCAAGTCAGATGACGGGTTCTTCTACGGTACCACGCCGTCCGAAGTTCTTCAGATCAACCGTATCGGAGGATCTCGAAATCAATTTGAGCCCTGGCAGGGCGGAACGGTCCTGGCGAATCTTGCCACCACTTCCAACTTGGTGGAAAGCAGCGACGCGATCGGAAGATTTTTCTATGTGGCGGGTGGAAACTCGATCCACAAGGTAAGAGCCGCCGGTGGCGATGAGACATTTGCGACGCTCACGGAACCCACATCCACCTACTCCTCGGACACCACCTGGCAGAATCTCCCGATTCCTCCAAAGACCGGAATTTTCCAGATTTCCTTCACCGTCATGCCGAAGGTCAGCGGCATGAACGGCGTCACCGGCATCGCATCCGGTCCGGCCGGCGACTATCCCGATCTCGCTTGCATCGTGAGACTGAATCCGAACGGCTATTTCGACGCTTATAACGATCTGGGATACGCCAAGGTCACCACTGTTACCTATCAGTCCTACCAGTCCTACAACGTAGTGATAACGGTCAATCTTCCTGCGAAGACTTATTCCGCAACCGTCAACGGGGAGGTGATCGCCCAGAATTACAAATTCCGGAGTTCCCAGAACTCAGTCACCTCACTGGACCATCTGGTCATCAAGAACGAGACCGGGAGCCACGAGGTAAGGGCTCTTTCATACGGGTCCGGGGGAGACGGACGGATCATCCGGGGGCTGGTGCTGGGTGGCGACGGGTATCTCTACGGAACCGCAGAAGCGGGAGGTGCCTGGAATCACGGAACGGTCTTCAAAATTTCCTCTGACGGGCATGTCGCGAAGATTGTGGATTTTACCGGCAACGGCTCGTCCGACCGCGGTGACGCTCCCACAGCCGCCTTGATCAAAAGAAGTGACGGATTTTTCTACGGCACGACCTCTCGTGGCGGTGGCAGCGATCTCGGGACGGTTTTCAGGATGAATTCCGCAGGTGACCTCACTACGTTGTTCGATTTCGAAAACGATCCGCTCGATTCCGTTCCGCTCGGACGATTGACTCTCGACAACGACAACAACCTGTATGGCACCACATCTGGTGGGGCAGGAGGGGCGGGAAGTGTTTATCGGCTGGTTTTCGACGGAGCTCCGGCCATCTATCCCCTACCCGGCCAGGCGGTGAGCCTCGGTTCCTACCGGGTCCGGGGGAAATTCAACGCCCGTGGAGCGGCTTCAACGGCGAAAGTTGAATATTGGTCCGATCTAAAACCGGCTCACGTGATTGCCACGATCAATGTATCGTTCAATGGCTACGAAACCCATGAATTCGCCACCACGCTCCCGAATCTCGATGCCGGAGCAACGTATTTCTATCAGTTTGTGGCTTCCAATATTCGGGGAAACTCTCCCCCAAGTCCGGTCTTCAGTTTCCGGACATCCGGGCTGCCCTCGGCGACCTTGGGCGCTGCCACCGCCGTGACACCCGTTTCCGCAGTGATCAACGCATCGGTGAATGCGAGAAATGCGGAAACCGCGGTTAGTTTCGAGTATGGCACTGATGGAGTGGAGTTTCCGTTCAGGGGGGTGGCAGGCACTCCGGCGACGGTATCCGGACAGGGCGATGTGACGGTAAGCGCCGCGATTCCAGCTCCGGGGATGCCAGCACTGATCCCGGGAACGCTCTATTATTTCCGCGTCAGAGGAAACAACAGCGCGGGAGAGATTCTGGTAGGACCCGGCACGTTCGCCACGCTCCAGCCGCCGCAGGTCGTTTTGGGAAATGCCAGTCCTGTCGCGAACTCGACGACGATCGCGCTACTGGAGGGGACCGTGAATGCCAGGGGATCCGTGGCCAGCGTCTATTTCGACTTCCGGGTGAAACCAGATCCCGGTGAGACCGGCGGTGAATTCGAACCGAGACCCGCGACTCCTTCCACGGTCTCCGGCAGCGAGATCCGGACGGTGACGAGGTCATTGGACGGGCTGGCCCAAGGGGTCACCTACGAATATCGCCTCCGAGCCGATGGTCCGGGCGGGATAGGGACCAGCGGGACGGGAACATTTACCATGAACGTGCTCTCCGGTTTGCTCCAGCACGTGGCGGGACCGGCACCGGCGGCGAACGGACTGGTGATCGTCTCGGTTTCCCCCTCCCTTCCGGAAGCCGCCTGGCGCTTCGCGGGGGAGAAGCAATGGAGGTCTGTCGGCATTGCGAATCCGGCGCAGAATCTGGAAATCGGCGACCGGCTGGTCGAGTTCCGCCCGGTACCCGGCTACTATCAGCCGCTGCCGGAACAGGTGAGCGTGACGACGGGCACTCCGGTGGTATTTCTTGAACGGTCGTATTTTCCGCTAACCGGCGGAGGTAACGACCGTTCCCTGAAGATTCGTTTGAAACCAGAATCGCTCGCCACCGCATTTCCCACAGAGAAGCGCGGACAATGGAAGTTGCAGGGCGAGAACAACTGGCGCGACAGCGAAGACGTCGCCAGTTCCCTTTATCCGGGCAACTATCTGGTGGAATTCAAGCAGGTGGAGGGATTCAGCACGCCGTCACCCGTCAGCGTCAAACTGGCAGCCGGGGAAACTACACCACCGAAAATCGTCACCTATCGCCAGGCCGACGCGACGGTGGGAAGCCGTCCGGCGCCGGTTCCTTTCGAAACAGTCTCCGGGAGTGCGGCTCTGCCTTACCAATGGGTGGGCCAACTGAGAAGCGATGCGGGATCAGCCACCGGCTTCGTGGTCAAGGACCGGGTGGTGCTCACAGCGGCACACGTGGTCTTCGATGACGGCACTCTGAGTTACGTGACAGGTTTGAACTGGAATTTCCAACGGGACAACGGCCGTTTCGAGCCGAAGCCGCTGCTGCCGCGCGGCGGCTATACCCTCACGGGGTACTCGGCGAGACGGATCCTCGATGTCGCGAATCCGATCTATGGCGAAGGGGTCGGCAGCGTGCCATCGCAGGATCGCGATGTGGCCGCCTTGTTTTTCCGGGAGAGCGCGGGGCGTGGCGGATACGGCGGATTCCTAGCGAGCGAGTCGCCGGTGAACGAATTCCTGACCTCCGATGCCCAGAAGATCCTGATTGGCTATCCGGTGGACAGGGTGGATGCGATCCTGCAAGGACGGATGCACGCTACCTCACCCGCGAACATCGGATTCTCGAAAATGCCCGCCGCGCCTCCGGAATACCAGAGCGTGCAGGTTTACACGACCACCGGCATTTCGAGCAGCGGCGGCAATTCCGGCGGTCCGGTATGCGTGCGAAACCAGGATGGCGCATACTATCCCGCAGCCGTCTATCTGGGAGGTTCGAACCAGACGGTGGTCCGCGCGCTGGACCGTGAGGTGGTCAATCTGATCGATAAGGCGAACGTTGACGCCTTCAGCGACGACAACGGAACCGGCGGCGGAGCGAACTATGTGAGCGTAGGCACGTCCGCGGATACCACGGGCATCGGATTCCTGAAAGTGACGGCCAGCGGCGGTGGATGGCGCATGACAGATCGCGATCCTGCGGGATTTTTCCGCTCTGGCAACGTTTCCGGGACTCTCGCGGTTCTGCACGGAACCCTGACGATCAAGTTTACGGATGTCCCGGGATTCCTAACACCTTCGGATGTCGTGGTGCAAATCGTGACCGGGGAGTTGTCACAGGTCCAACGGGCTTACGTGCCGGTCACCGGCTTCGATGCTTGGATACAGCCATTCAATGCGGCCGCTCCCACAGGCGACAGCGGGCCGCTGGGAGATCTTGATCACGATGGAGTCATCAATCTTTTCGAGTATGCGTTCAATATGAATCCGCTGGCAAGCGGCTACGGGCTTCTTGAACCCGGGTCGGGCACGGGCGGACTGCCGATCGCCCTGATCACGAATGACGGAGCAACGCGCCGGCTGGAGATCGAGTATGTCCGGCGCAAGGCCTCGACGCTGCCGGGAATCGGATATCGGGCGGAATTCGCGGAAGCTTTAGCCGGGCCGTGGAATGCGGCTCCTGTCGCACGCGAGTCGGTCACGCCGATTGATGCCGGCTGGGAACGGGTGCGCGTTCCGGCGGATAAAACCTTTGGGACCGAACCGAAATATTTCGGCAGGGTTCGGGTGAACCAAGGAGCGGCCCCGCAGTGAGACGCATGAAACCGAGGACAGCGATCCCTAACTGGTAATACAAATTCGAAACCACCAGCGGTCACAATACTCAAACTTCGGGAAGGGTGATTTGATTTTATTCCGGCCTTCTCACACACGGATTCATCGCTCGACACCAATTCGGTTGGATTCGCAAGTCTCACCAGCCACTTGCGGAGAGAGGCAAACGTGACCTCCGGATTTGCCCCTCAGTAGTGCGGTCGGTTGACGTAAGGTTGCCGGTTCACCTGGACCTGGCCGGATTGTCCTGTCCCATCCGCGATGTTCACGAAATTTCCGTGGACATCATCGTTGTACAGGTGGGAGTTGGAATAAACGGTCGTTCCCCCGGGATTCAACAGCCGAACTTGGCTGTTGGGATCGATCTGAACCGTGGTTCCCGCGATGTCCACTTGGTTGCCTCGCAAGGTGGTGTCGCCTACAAAACGAACGCCCTGCGATCCTTCGCCATAGAGCCGGATCAAATCCGAAGCTTTCGTGCCGTGGCCCAGGATCGCATCGCTGATCAGGAGTGTTCCTCCAGTATTAAAGACGCGCGCCTTGATTTCCCGCGCCGAGACCGTCGAGTCCCTGAGTGAAACGTCGCCGCGGTGGGAAGCCATACTCACCACATCGGCGTCCACCGTTGAATTTTGCGAAACATCGACATTGCCGTTCAAAGCATCGATCAGGAGTTTGGCATCCCCTAACTGTGACAGGCTGTGCAGCTCGGAGCTGCTGGTGATCTGGATGCTTTGCTTTGCTTTCAGGGTGATCGACTTGGATGCGGTGAGCTTGACCGGCCGGCTCTCCTCCGTTCCCACTGCAATGTTGCCTCCGGCGGACAGGTTGATCGTCCGGGCTTCGATGGAAGCCCCGGCGGTTTCAATGTTCCGCCCGGCGACAGCTTCGAAATTTCCACCGGCCACATTGATCTGAGCCAATGGTTCTCCGATGATGATCACATCCGACGACGGACCGTTCGCATAAAAGTCCACGAACTGACTGGAGCCTATCAGATTGAAGTTGTCGAAATTGATCGAACCCGAGAGCGATGCGAATACCAGAGAGCGGATATTGTCATCCAGTGTCCAGGTGTCTCCTGTCGAAACTTGGGATCCCTCGAAAGGTGGGTTCGGAGAAAAGGTAATATTGCCGGTCGCTGCGAGAATCACATTTTTGGTGCGATTCCCGGAGGCCGCCGGGGAGACCGTCAGGTTCTGGTTGGGACTCGTGGAGTTCACCAGGGGATTACCGGAAAGGTAGATTTCGTCACCTTTCAAAACATACCACGATGTAGATTGTGCCAGCACCTGGTCGAGCCCGGGGAATGCCGTCGGATCATCGAACGCGTAGGTGCCGAAAGCATCATTTGTCGCGGGCCGATAGTCAGTGCCTTGCAAATCGATATAGCCGGCCGGGCCGGAATTGAAGGCATTCGACGTGGAAGCGGTGTCGATGGTCGCGGCATTGTCGAACACCGTAGTCCCTGCGATATTGACAGCCTTTGTCGGAGGCTGTGCCGGCGGCACGGGTGGGATCGGCGGAGTAAAGTCAGGTGGTTGCTTGGCCGGGACGGGGGGGCGGATATGCTGGCGGTCACCCACCAGCAGCGTCACGTTCCGGCCCCGTCCTTCGATCTGGAACGCGGTATCAATCAGTTCGCCGCTGTCTTTCTTTTTGCGCTGATCCGCCAGTGCATCCTTTACATACTTTTCATTGCCGATCCGGTCAAACTCCGCCGTGTTCAACAGCTTTGAGGTCCTTTGCAACCGCTCCAGATCAATTTGAACCGCGAGAGGAAGGCTCTTCTTGTCGTCCGCGCGGGTGATCCACATATCACCGGCTTTCAGAGTCCTGAACTGGCCACGGTGTTCGTTCAACCAAACGTCCACCTCGCCTTCGATGACGATGATCTTGATGAAACCATCGGGCGTGTATTCGACCATCACGGTTGTGCCGGTCACGGCCGCCGTTATTGCCGCGGTGCGGATCGTGGCACCACCCAACTGCTTGGGAACCTGCAGCAGGACCACGCCTTTTTGCAGATCCACGGTCCGGGACTTCGTGTCCATGCGGAAAATCGAATTTGCTCCCACGCGGGTCAGGGTATTGTCGGTAAACTTGAGTTCCGCCCGGGACTGCGCGCCGGTGGAGACGGCTGTTTTACCGCTGATCCGGGCTCCAGGCGTCGCGGGAAGCGGGCTGGCCTCAGCCGGCAGGATTTTCACATCGTTGATGACCCTGGTGAGCTCGCCTTCACTCAGCGGTTCCGCGCACGCGGAGCCGGCGGCAAAGCCTGACAACCAGAGGATAAATCGAATTGAGGTCTTCATGATGGTTGGTTTTTGAAAAGTTTAGAAATTAATCCGGACGCCAAGTCCGCCACCGACATTGGTGGAGTCGTAATCGAATGCCTCCACGTTCGAGTCGTTGATGTTGAATGTGGCTCCCGCATAGATGTTCATCCATTTGTAGGGCGAATAGTTTAGATAAACTCCCGCGATGTTCAGCCCGTCGGTGCGGTCCACGTTATAGTAGTCGAACCAGGTGAAGCGATAGGATGCGGAGAGAACAAGATCGCGCATGATTTTGAATCGATAGCTCAAGTCGGCGATGTATTCCGCATGTTCCAGATTGTCGACATCGGTTGAGACGTCCCAATCCCCCATCACATTGAAGTGGAGGCTGTTTCGATGATCGATCAGCAAGGTTTTCTGAATACCCCCGAGGAGAGAGAAGCTGTTGAGCACACCCTGACCGAAGTCATTGTTGGTCGTGCGGCCGAATTGCGCCTGCACGAAAAGAACCGAGTCGGCGAGGCGGGGCTCCATATAGATCAACCCGAGGCTGGCCTGCAGGTATTCATAATCGAGAAAGCTGTTTTCATCATACCGGTACAACTGCTGGCTGACGAATGCGTCGAGAAAAAGCCGTTCCGTCAGGCGGGGCTGGGCTCCAAGACTGACTTGGGTCCCCCAAAAGGAGTCTGAGTCCCCGCCCGTGGAGAGATTGGCCGGGTTGTCCGTCCAGAACAAAAAGGTGTCCGCCTGCGCGCTGAGCCATCTCGCCCGTTCCACCTCTTTCAGGATCAATTGTTGCCCAAGGTCCTCGTCTCCCCCCGATTCCGGAGCAAACTCATTTTCGTCCGTCACTCCGAGTTCCGTGGGATTTGGCTCCTCCAGCAAACGGGGCATCTCAAGCGGTCGAATCCCCTCGCCCAAACGCGTGGGATCGATGAGTTCGGCTGCCCCGGAAGGAAACGCGGTGGCCAGTGCAAAAATAGCGATCGGACAATAGGAGAAACGGGTCATGGATCTTTGGTGAATGCCCCAACGACTACCAAACAGTCATGAGGCCCAGCCAGTTTAATCTCATAATATTCACCGGGCGGTTAGTCCCTTCATGGCTCCTTTGAGTCCACAAAACGATTGACCGATCCGGGGTCAGGTTCCAACTAAGCCCATGACGAGCCGTCTGTTCCACAGGACAACCCGCCAAAAACGTAGCCTGGTGCTCGCAACGATCGCCATTGTGATCGGTGGCGCGGTGATGGTGGCGAGGCACTTGGACGAATGGACCCGACCAACCTCCGGAGAAGCGGAAACCCTGCCGTTCTACCGGTCCTTCGCCATTACCAGTTCCCAGCCGTTCAAACTTCTCGAATGGAGGGTTTACGATTTCATCCATGCGTTCGGCGCGAAAACGCCCGCCGATCCCGACGTGGTCGTGCTGGGAATCGATGAGGCCAGCCTCTCGCTGGAGAACTCCCGCGCCTTTCCCGAGGACATCGAAGGCTCCCGTCCGCTCCAATTGATGAACGAGGTATATCCATGGTCCCGGGAGGTCTATGCCCGGGTCATCGAACGATTGGTGGACGCAGGTGCGCAGACCATCGTGATCGATCTGATCTTCCCCGCCCCCTCGGGACGCCACCCTGAAGGAGACGAAATCTTGCAGCGTTGCTTGGATAAATACCGGGATCACGTCATCCTCGCCGCAGATGTCGTCACGCGCGGAATCGAAAACGGCAAAAACGAAAGCGTGCAACTTCCTGACCAAGGTCTGATTGCACAAACGTGGCCTCCGGACAAACGCATCGGCTTGGTTTCCTACTGGCCCGACACGGACGGAGTGATCCGGGAAGCGCGCTTTCAATATCACCTGGATCCTGCTCAGCCCGAAAAAACGCTGCACTCGTTCGCCGCCTCCACCCTGCTGTCTCAAAACCGCGGTCAATGCCTCCCGAACGACTCCGATTTCCACTACGTGCGCTTCGGCGACTCGACGAATTACCCGCCGATTTCGCTGCACGAAATTTTCGTCCCCTCGCTCTGGGAGAGCAACTATGGTTCCGGGAAGAGCTTCGCCGGAAAAACGGTCTTTCTGGGCACCGTCGCCCTCCAGCAACAGGACTTCCAAACGACTCCTGTTGGAAAAATTGCCGGGGTTGAGATTCATGCCCACGTTTACGCGGCAGCGAAAGCCGGGCAGTTGCTGCGTGGGATGCCTCCATGGTTTTCGCCGGTTTTGATCGCTGCTACGGCGGCACTTGCTTGGTTGCTGATTTCCCGGGTTCAGCGACCTGTCCTCGTCACTGCAATCTTGTTTGGGGTGGCGCTCCTCGCCTTGGTTGGTCAAATGTTGTTGTTCAACCATGCCGCGCTGGTGGTCAACACCACCACGCCAATGCTTGCGTTCGAGATGATCGGGATTTTCGGATTCTCCTACGATTTCCTGCTGGAACAACGCCAGAAACAGGCACTCAAGCGCTCGATCCTGCGCTTTCACTCAGCCGATGTGGCCGAGCAAATCGTTCAGCACCCGGAAGCCTACCACTCGATCCGGCAAGGGGCAGTTCGTTGCATCGTGATCCTCTTTTCCGATGTCCGCGGCTACACCAGTCTGAGCGAGCAGTTGACCGCCCAGCAAATGGTGGCGCAACTCAACGAGTATTTCGAGCGGATGGTCTCCGTCGTCTTTCAGCGGAAAGGAGCTGTCGATAAATTCATCGGCGACGCCATGATGGCCGTATGGGGACGCTTCCGCAACGATTCCAAGGAGACTGAACTTGCGGATGATGCCTGCCAAGCGGTGGACAGTGCCCTGGCCATGCGGGCGGAACTCGCGACTCTCAATGCAAGGTGGCGCGAAAGGAACATCACCGAGGTAAGCATCGGAATCGGGATCCACCAGGGCGAGGCGGTGGTCGGGGAAATCGGATCGCAGGAGCGGGCGGAATTAACCGCGATTGGCGATTGCGTGAATCTGGGCTCGCGCTTGGAAGGGGCGACCAAGGAGTATGGGATTGACCTGCTGATCAGCGACGTCGTCCAACAGCGCGTGGAATCCCGATTCCTCTGCCGCTCGGTGGACCTCGTCCGCGTGAAGGGCAAAACGAAGCCCGTAGAGGTATTTACCGTGCTTGGACCACGCGAAATGGCTCACCCACCGGGACTGGAGCAGTTCGAGAAAGGAATGCTTTGCTACCGCCAAGGCCGGTTTGGCGAAGCCGTGGAGCTTTTTCAACAAGCCGGGGCAGAGGGTCTCGATGACATGCTGACAGAAATCTTCGTGAACCGTTCGAGCGGGATGGTCCGGAAGCCGCCCGAAAGCTGGGACGGTGTGTTTACCATGACCAAGAAGTGACTCCGGAATTTCGCGGTCGCCACATTTTCTGACTGGTCATGGCGCTCCCGTACCGTCAGCGTTATCGGCTGATACGCTATGAGTTCCTCATCCCTAAACACAGAATTGCCCGCCGTCGGATTCCTCACTGAGGTGGAATCCTCCCATCGCGAGTTTCTCACCTCGTTCGGAAAATTCCTCCGGCCGAAAAATGGCGAGGTCGTCATCGAGGAAGGAGCCGCCCAGGATTCCCTGTATCTCATTCTCTCCGGAATGCTTCATGTGGTGACAGCGGCGGGCGAGCGATCGCTCCTGGTCGCCACACTGGGCGCTGGTGATTCCCTGGGCGAGGTGAATATTTTCGATCCGGCCCATGCCAGCGCCTCCGTCATTGCCCGCAGCGAATGCCTGATCTGGCGGATCACGGGCGACGAGCTCAACGCATTTTTCGCCGCAGATCCGGAAGGTGGGGTCCAACTCATGCAAGGTCTGCTGCGTCTTTCCGCCAAGCGGATTCGTGCGATGAATGGCAAGCTCGTCGATTCCGAGGAGAAGGCGGCGTTCCATGATTTCTGGAAAGCCAACGGGTGAACCTCCTATCCAATTCCGGTCCCTCCGCGCTTTTTTTCGCGTTCGCAATCAGGCAGCCAATCTTCAGGAGCGGATCATCCCGCTAACAGACAACTCGCCGTAGGCCGCGGAGGCTTTCCTTGTGATGGGTGATCGTCGGCTCCCCGATGATTGCCCGTCCGATCAAGGACGCGGATGCAGCGCGTCTTGTCACCGAGACCGAGGTCCATGGGGCGCCGGATGAGCACAAAAAAAAAAGCCGCCGGAGGTCGTCCGGCAGCTTTGAGATTGTTGATGGGAAAACGGAAATCAGGCGAGCGTGCCTTCTTCCTTCTTGCCCTTGTCGTCGCCGTCCTTGTCGCAAGCGATGGTGCCTTCTTCTTTTTTCTCTTCGCCCTTCTTGCACTTGTCGCATTCGGCGATGGTGCCCTCTTCCTTCTTTTCCTCACCCTTTTTGCACTTGTCGCACTCGGCGATAGTGCCTTCTTCCTTCTTGCCCTTGTCGCCGTCCTTGTCGCAAGCGATGGTGCCTTCTTCCTTCTTCTCTTCACCCTTCTTGCACTTGTCGCACTCGGCGACGGTGCCTTGCTCTTGTTTGTCCTTGTCGCACTTGCCCTTTTCACAATCGGAAGCGAAAGCGAGTGGCGAGACCATGAATGTTGCGCAGATGGCGCTGAGGAGGAGTTTCATATGTGTGGTAGGTTGGTTGGGATTTGGTTGACGTGGGAAATTACCCGCCAATGTGAGTCGCACCAGAGGAAATTATTCGAAAAATTTTTCCAAGTCCGGGGATTTTGTCGGGAACAAGGGTTGAACTCCACCCGCTGCCGGATGTTTCGGTGAAATGTGAATAATTTTTCCCGCCGCAGGTGGTTCGTTGTTTGGGCTTGGCCCGTCGGAGATTCTACCCTATTTCCCGCCGCCCGCCCGTGTCCTTTACTGTTCTTGCCACCGATCCTCAGAGTTCCGCCCGCCGCGGAAGCCTTGTTCTGCCCCATGGGACGGTGGAAACACCGATCTTCATGCCGGTCGGCACACAAGGCACGGTGAAAACGCTGCACCCCGCGGAAGTGGAGGAGCTCGGCGCGCAGATCATCCTGGGAAACACCTATCACCTCTGGCTGCGGCCGGGGCATGAGCTGATCCGCGAGCTGGGCGGGCTGCATGGATTCAGCACTTGGAAAAAGCCAATGCTCACCGACTCCGGCGGCTTCCAAGTCTGGTCGCTGGCGAAACTCCGCAAAATCACCGAAGAGGGCGTGCGTTTCCAAAACCACCTCGACGGCTCGAAAATGACGCTCACTCCCGAACTGAGCATGGAAATCCAAGGCGCGCTCGGTTCGGACATCGCGATGCTTTTCGACGAATGCCCGCCCTACCCTTGCGATGAGGCCTACGCCTCCAAATCCCTCGCGCTCACCACTCGCTGGGCGAAACGCTGCAAGGAATGGGTGGCCGCAAACGAACCGCGCTCGGGTGAAGGCAGGCAGAGCCATTTCGGCATTGTGCAGGGATCGGTCTATGCGGACCTGCGGGAGCAATCGGCGCGGGAGCTGGTGGAGCTGGGATTCGACGGCTACGCGATCGGCGGGGTTTCCGTCGGGGAGCCGGAGCATGAGATGTTCCGGGCGATCGAAAATGCGGTACCCTTCCTGCCTCACGA
>JBDSNC010000069.1:0-31537 GCA_039915545.1 Luteolibacter sp. | reverse complement strand
AACTGGCAGAGCCCGGCTTGACGATCGCCAATGCCCAGCTCGCGGTGGGAGACCCAAAGAAACACCCGGAGTTTGCGGATAATGTGAGAAGTGTGGAAGCTCGGGATTTCTGGGAAGAGAAGGACGTATCTCCGAATCCGAAACAGGACTATCATTACAATCGCAACGCCGAAACCTACTATGAAGTCGGCAACGCGCTTGGCTGGGCCATGGCAGACCTTTTGAGTAACAAGAAATAGAACTACGCCCGCTTTCTTTAAGCCCGATACTGGAACTAACTTCCCACCTCAAATGATGAACAATACACACCAAGCTAAATTAGTCAGTTGCATGAATGCCTTTCGAGGCAAACTCTTGGTCACTTTCATCACTGCCTTATCAAGTCTCTCGACTGCATGGTCTGCCGATTGGAAATCCGAACTCGCCTCACAGTCCGCCCTCCTCGGTCACCGCAATATGATCATTGTCGCAGACTCTGCCTACCCGATTCAGACCGGAACCGGAGTCAAGGTCATCTCTACAAACGCACCTCATCTCGAAGTCGTCCAAGCAGTCGCCAAGGCCATCGCTTCGTCGCCCGGCATCGTCGCATTGCCCGCCCTCGATAAGGAATTCAGCTTTATTCCGGAGAATTACGCACCTGGTGCGGCGAAGCTCCGAGAGTCCATCGTCAAATCCCTCGCAACCCGCGGACCCATCCGCGAGGAACTTCACGCGACGCTGTTAAAAGAGGTCAATCAAACTGCTGCCGAATATGCCGTTATTGTCTTCAAAACCACCGGCACCATCCCATACTCCAGTGTGTTCTTTACTCTCGATTGTGGTTACTGGTCCCCAGAAGCGGAAAAAGTGCTGCGCGAAAATATGGCAAAATGAGTCATACCGTTTACCCAGTTCCGACGCGTTCATTTATTACTCCAACACAATACCCTCGACGCAGAGTGGTATGGCAAAGTTCACGTCCTCTGCTCCATGCATCTGGCAGCTCTGGCATCCAACCGATCGCGGGTTTGAGCGACATGTTTGCTCCAGATGACTCTGCCCCTCGATTTTGAGCGTTCGATGGATTCTCCACATCTTTTGTTCCCAAGCCACCGTTTCCAGGTAGGGTTCGGCATGAGCAAATCGTCTCCAGTCCCTCGTCAGGCGTTGGCCCTTGCCGGATTCATCGTTGTCACCTTTTGCGCGCCGTTGTTCGGTATTTTCGGCAAACCGGGGGCTTGGTATGCCGGGCTCAACACGCCGTCGTGGAATCCGCCACCGTGGATCTTCGGCCCGGTGTGGTCGCTACTCTATCTGCTGATGGCGCTCGCCGCGTGGCTTGTCTGGAAGCGCGGGGGCTGGGGGCGGCCGCTGACGTTTTACTTTATCCAACTGGCCCTCAACGCCGCTTGGACACCGATCTTCTTCGGCGCGCACAGGCTCGGCTGGGCGTTGATGGAAATCATCCTGCTGTGGTTTGCCATCCTGCTAACGGCGGTGAGGTTTTTCCCTGTCAGCAAACCAGCCGGATGGATGCTGGTTCCCTATGTGTTATGGGTCGCCTTCGCCGCATTCCTCAACTTCACGCTCTGGCGGATGAATCCGGCGTGATCCTGGCCTGCACTGCCAGCTCAAAGCCATCGACGTTTCCGCACCGGATCGCCTCGCGAAGTTTCCGGGCACCGTTGTTGGACATCAATGAGACACTGGGCGAGGAGCGCAATTTTAGGCTCGGCGGAAATTGCCGAGAAATTTCCCGCGTCTCCGCCCTTGCCACGGGTCGAATGAGCGCATTGACTTCCCGCCACTCAAAATTTCCTCACCGTGAAAGCCCACGAACTCTACACCGCAGTCGATCCCGCCATTGTCACTCAAATCCTCGATTGGTTCCGCGCCAACGACCGCAATGTTTACCGGTCCGCCGTCGCCACCTTGGCCGGAAACCGCAAACTGCGGCCGGTTTTCATCGAGAAAAAGTCGATGGCCGAGCAATACGCATGGATCCACAAAACGCTGAAAATCAAGCCCTGTGAAACCATCGGCGAGCACCTCCTGCAAGCCTACCTGATGGCCGGCCAGCAATCGCTGCTCGCGATGTTCTGCGACGGCATGGGCATCCCTCACGATGGCAAGGGCTCAGTCGTCGGCGACCTGCCGAAAAACCTCGATGCCGCACGCCTCGACACCACCATCGACCGCCTTGCCGACGTCTTCGACCCCAAGCTGCTCACCCTCTATCTGCACTGCTTCAACATGCAAGTCCCCGGCGGCTGGCCGGTGCTCACGGCCAAGATCGAGTCCGATGAGCGGCTTGTGCTGGCGTGAAGAAAGTTGATGGTTGAGAGTTGATAGTTGATGGAAAGACGAAGAATCCCGCTTCATCTCTTCCTCTTCACTATCAACCATCCGCCATCCACCATCTACCTCTTCCCCAAATGCCCAAAGTTTACGTCAAGACCTACGGCTGCCAGATGAACGAACGCGACTCCGAACAGGTCGCAAAAATGTTCTCGGAAGGCGGCTACACGGTCACGGCTGACGAAAACGAGGCCGACGCCATCCTGATCAACACCTGCTCGGTTAGAGACCAGGCGGAACAGAAGGCGCTCGGCAAGATGGGCACCATGATGCACAAGGGTCGCGACCGGAAACACGTGGTTTATGGCTTCATGGGCTGCATGGCCCAGTCGCGCGGCGAGGAGCTTTTCAAATCCGTGCCCAGCCTCGATGTCGTCGTCGGCACGCAGAAATACCACAAGGTTTTCGAATACGTGGACACCATCCTCCAGCGCCGTCTGGAGGCACGAATGGACGATCCCACCTACTCCCTGCGCGGCACCAGCGTCTGCGACACCGCCGAGGAGGAAGGCTCGCAGAACACCATCCGCGACCACGTTCCGAAGCCGCACGAAGCCAGCGCTTTCGTCTCCATCATGCAGGGCTGCAACATGCGCTGCTCGTTCTGCATCGTCCCCGACACCCGCGGCAAAGAACGCGGCCGCCCCATCGCCGACATTGTCGGCGAAGTCCGCCATCTCGCGGCGCATGGCGTGAAGGAGATCACGCTGCTAGGCCAGATCGTCAACCTCTACGGCCGCACCGAGTTTCCGAAAATCGACGGCAAATCCCCTTTCGTGCAACTGCTGGAAGCCGTGCACGAAGTGGAAGGCATCGAGCGCATCCGTTTCACCTCGCCGCATCCCATCGGCTATCGGGACGACCTGATCGCCGCCTTCACTTACTTGCCGAAACTCTGTTCGCACATCCATTTCCCGATGCAAAGCGGCTCGGACACCATCCTCAAGGTGATGCGCCGTCCGTATAAGAACGAGAAGTTCGTCGAGATCTGTGAGAAAATGAAAGCCGCGCGGCCCGGCATCGCCATCACCACCGACATTATCGTCGGCTTCCCCGGCGAAACCGAAGAGGATTTCCAAGCCACCATCGACACCGTCGAGCGTCTCAAGTTCGACAACGCCTTCGTCTTCCGTTACTCGAAACGCCGGAACACCCCCGCCGCCGAAATGGAAGGCCAGCTCGACGAATCGGTGAAGGAGGAACGCAACCAACGCCTGCTAGCCGTCGTCGACCGCCTCGCCATCGCCAGCAACGCCACGCTCATCGGTACCCGCCAGCAGGTCCTCTGCGAAGGCCCGTCGAAAAACAACGCCGCCCGGCTGACCGGCCGCACCAGCCAGAACAAGATCGTCATCTTCGACGGCGATCCGGATCGGCTGACAGGACAGATTCTGAACATTCAGATCGAGCAATCCACGGGGTTCACGTTGTTCGGGACCGCGTGTTTGGAAGGGTGATCTTTAGGCGATCCCCGTGCGACAATGTCGGACTTCACGGCCATCCTCATCCGCCGAGAAAACTCATGACGATTCGTTACATCACCACTCGCGGCGACTTGGTTTCGCTGTGCTTTTCATCAATGATGAAAAGTCGAATCACCCAAGTCATTTACGGGCTAATCTCCCTTCAAATCGCCTATTCAGTGGTAACCACCGGGACATTCATGAACCATAGTTTCGGCCTGAAAGTTGCAGTTGGATTCGCTACGGCAGCATTCATTTACGCGGTGATGTTTACTTTCGCATTCGTTCTTTCAGCAACGATCATGCTGATGAGAAAAAACACGGGCATCCTTGGAGAACATGAAATTTCCATTATGGAAGAAGGCCTTCTTGAAGTAACAGCTCACAATGAATCACTTAATCGCTGGTCAGCTTACCACAAGACGATCAGCACCAATAGATATCTGCGCCTCTACGTAACCGAAGGAACGTGCCATAGCATTTCAAAAAAGAGACCTCTATTGGTGGGGGACATCAATGCATTTGAAGCCCTGCTGCGGGAAAAATCGAACTCTTAAAATTCCGGGTCTCTAGCCCATGCCCCACGTCCTCATCATCCACGAAGTCGCCGATTACCCGGCTTGGAAAATCATCTTCGATAACGCCGCCGGCATCCGCAAGGAGGCCGGTGAACGCAGCTATCAGGTTCTGCGTTACGAGAGCGATCCCAACAGGATCGTGCACTTCTCCGTCTGGACCTCGACTACGGACGCCCGCGCATTTTTCGAGTCTCCGCGTCTCGTGAAGATCCGCGAGGAAGCCGGCGTGAAAGCCCCGGATTTCATTTATCTGGAAGAACTGGCCGCCGGGATCTTGTGAAGACAGTCTTGGCTCGTAGTCCCGCCTTCAGGCGGAATCTTCGAAGAGGGAAGACTGCCTGAAGGCGGGACTACTTGCGAAGAGCGCGCTCCACGCCCACCCACCCCAGCAAAAGATTTTTTCCTGACTTCCGGCATTTTAATGCCTAGAGTCCGCTCATGAGTATTGCTCAAGTGCTTGAGGAACTTCCCGCCTTCACGGTCGCGGAAAGGCAACTGCTCGTCCTCCGGGCCATTGAACTCGACGATCCCGGCCTGTCGCCAGAAGACGAGAAGCTCATCTCCACCCGTCTCGAAGATCACCGCCGCGATCCGTCCTCAGCGGTTTCTCTGGAAGCCATTAAGGCATCGATCCGCTCACGTCTCGCGAAATGAGCTGGCAGCTCGAATTCCGGCCAGAGGTCAGTGATGATGTTGTTGAAGCTGCTGAGTGGTATGAATCCCGCGAACCCGGTCTTGGCGAAGATTTCGTAGATGAAATCATGAAGGTCTGGGATGCGATTGCCGTTTCCCCATTGCTTGGCTCGCGGCGGCACCCAGCCCAAGACATCCGCTGGCGTTATCCAAAGCGCTTTCCCTACCGTGTCATCTACTCCATTGATGAGTCCCGGGAAACCGCGCTCGTCATTGCCATACTCCACGCCGCCCGCCACGACTCACGATGGCAACAGCGGATTCCATGATCACTATTGCGGATGTTCTCCAAACAATACATCGCCGGGATCGGATTGAAGCGTGAGGAGGTGGAGTCCTTCGACCGCTATCCGTTCTCACTCGCCGCCGTGCGGCCGTTGGAAAATCTGGAGCTGCACCCGGCGGTCACGTTTTTCGTGGGAGAGAACGGCTCCGGAAAATCCACGCTGCTGGAAGCCATCGCCGTGGCCAGCGGCTTCAATGCGGAGGGAGGATCGAAGAATTTCCGCTTCGGCACACGGGAATCCCAGTCGGAACTTTATCGCTATCTGCGCATCACCAAAGGTCTGCCACGTCCGAGCGACGGCTTCTTTTTCCGTGCGGAGAGTTTTTTCAACGTCGCCACCGAGGTTGAGAATCTCGGAGTAAGCGGCTACGGCGATCACTCCCTCCACGAACAATCCCACGGTGAATCCTTCCTTGCCCTCATGCTGAACCGCTTTCGAGGCCAAGGCCTCTACCTGCTGGACGAACCGGAAGCAGCCCTATCACCTCAACGCCAGCTCGCCATCCTCACGCGGATTCACGATCTGGTGCGGCAGAAATCCCAATTCATCATCGCCACTCATTCGCCCATCCTGATGGCCTATCCAGATGCCATCATCTACGAGTTTTCCCAAGAAGGCATCCGGAGGGTCGCTTACACGGAAACCGAGCACTACCGTGTCACGAAAAACTTTCTATCCAATCCGGAGCGGATGATGGGCATCCTGTTCGAGGACGGATGAAAAAAGCAAAGAACGAATGACATGAACCTGCTCCCGTTTTCCCCTTGGCTTGAGTGGCTGGCCTGTTTGCTGGTCGTGGGCCTTGCCGTTTTCGGTGGTAAAAATCGAGGTCTCTCGGCCGTCGTTCTGATGGCAATCCTAATCATTTCATGGGTGTTCGGCACGGCAACCTGGTTTCTGGTGCCGCTGGCACTCGGCGGAGTGATCTGGCTTCTGATGGAACGGCTGAAAAATCCATGGTGTCTGCTCGGCAAATGCGCCGCCATCGGTGGGGCGGTGGGAACTGTTTTGCTGTGCTGGCTTTTCCCCGTGCCGGAAGCGCCGCCACTGACAGGGAAATATCAGGTGGGGACGTTTGCTTTGGAAATTCCAGCGGCAGGTGAATCGCCGCGGTTGATGGCACAGGTTTGGTATCCGGCGGATCATGTCGGAGGAATTCCGGTGCCGTGGTTGCCGGATCGCGGGCTGGCACCGGCGCTTCCCTATCATCGGCTGGTGTTTGCGCATGCCCATGCACGACTCGATGTGCCGGTGGCGGAAATCCATGGTCCGCTGCCGGTGGTTTTCTACGAGCATTCATGGATGGGCCACCGGTTTGAAAACATCGCGCAGGTGGAATCGCTGGCCAGCGAGGGCTTCGTCATAATCGCAGTGGATCATCCGGGGCAGGCGGAGCGCGTTCTCTATCCGGATGGCTCTGTCGTGAAAGGGCGCTACGCCGAACCGTTGGATTTCTCCTCGCCCAAAGCCGTGGCGGGTTTCTCCGCTGATGCCGGAAAGTGTTTTACCGAGCGCCTGAAAAACCTGGAACGCACGCGGCAGGCATTGGCGGGAAGCATGGTGAAAAACCTGGCAGGACGGCTGAAGCTCGATCACGTGGGAATCTTCGGATTTTCATTCGGCGGATCGACCGCCATCCGCGCCTGTGCGGAGAACCCCGCATTCGTGGCGGGTGCAAATGAGGACGGGCTGTTTCTCGGAGAGCAGATGCCTCGCGGGGCGTTCCTGTTCTTTGATCAGGAAATGCCGGCCTGGTTGGAAGCCGCGCCAAAGCCCGGCGAGGATGCCGGGCAGGTCCTGACCCGCCATGCGGAAACGCAAATCCAGATCGCACTCAAACAACCGCACCGTGACCGGTTGATCCTCGATGGCACGCGGCACCTGTCGTTTTCCGATAGGATTTTCGCCAGCCCGATTCCGCGACTGGCCCGGGTGGGGACAAGACCGCAGGAGGAAGTGCATGAAATCGTCTGCAAGCGGCTGGGAGAGTTTTTCAAAGCCGAACTGAGCTCGCCGGAGAAACCGGAATAACTATCCCACTTCGACCGGGAAATTGCGCCCTTCCCAACGGCCCGCGTCCTTCCAGAAAAACGTGAATTCAATCACGCCGGGGAGCGTTTCCGTTGGTAAATCCGCAAACCACAAATTGAGTGTGTCGATTTTCACCGCCTCAATCTTGATCGTATTCTGCCACCCGTCGGAAGCCCAATGAACCGTGGCATCCGCAGCGACGATGATGCGCAGGATCTTTCCGCGAGGCATGCGCCGCAGCGGGTGGCGGAAGCTCCAGATCTCATAACGGCTCTTCACCGGCTCCGCCACATAGCGCTGGAAGGCGGGTTCTATCCGATCAAAACACACGCCGTCGTGATGGCTGCGGACGAGTGAAATGTATTCCGCATGCGACCAGCACAAGGGCATGGCCGCACCCGTGGGTTGGCCACGTTTCATGCTTCCATCGGGCAGATCGTCATCGTCCCAAAGTTGTTCGGTGAGCATGCCGCCGTCGTTGGCGAATTTTTCCATGGCCGTAATGAAGGGCGCGGGATCGCGGCCGGCGGCGAGTTCGTAATGGCCGCGCTCTCCGGTTAGGATCGGCCATGAGCGGCCGGTGCCGGTGCTGTCGAAGGCGCCGCCATCGTCCTTTTGCCCGTAACCGTCGTGATTGTAGCGCCGCCAGCACGGGCCGTCCGGCAGATCGCGCTTCAGCACGCGGTCGATGACTTCGATCGAATCCCGCACCACCGGATCGTCAGCGCTGCGGATACCCAATCGCACCAGATGAATGAAATCACCGCCGACGACATTCCGTGCGGGATGAACGCCGCCACCGTTGGCGACCGGAATCGCCGTTGTGTCAGGATCGGCATGGGGATCGGGCGAATCCGGATCCGCGGGATTGATCCGGATGTAGTGGCGTGGAAATCCGTCAACCAGCTCACCATGGTTAGTAACGGTCCACTCTTCAAGATGTTCCGCCAGCCAGTCCGCGTACGTCAGGATGAAACCGGCGGTTTCCGGTCCGGCGAAGTCCGCCGCGCAGACCATGCCGGCGATGACCATCGCGAGCGTGGAAGGCGAGTAGCCGGAGTTTTCCTCCCAGCGTTCCTGGCCGGTCACCGGTCCGCGAAGAATCAGATAGGCCGCAGCGCGGAAAATCATCACGGTTGGATCGAACAAGCCGAGCTTCGCGCCCTTGTCACGCAACCGCCACGCCAGCAGGATCGGTGCGGCGATTTCATCGAGCTGCAATCCACCCCAATACGCGGTCCCATTGATCCAACTGTTCTGCGGGAAACTGCCGTCCCCCTTCTGCATGGACGCGAGCCAGATCAGGGCGCGGAGCGGCGTGCCGGTCTGGCCGGAAGCGAGCAGCGCGCTGGCGCTCTGCACCATGTCGCGCGTCCAGACGAGGTGATAGCCGCCGAGATCGCCGTCGTCCTTGGCCTCGCCCCAGGGAATGCTCATCGAGGCCACCAGCGCGCCTTGGAAAACCTTGTCCTCATGCGCCAGCAGGATGCAGCGGCTCAGACGATACATGCCGCCGCCGTCGGACGTGTGCCCGCTGAAATCATAGTCCGGGTCGACCACCGTGCGCTGCCATTGCCGGACATAGCCTTCCCGGTGGATTTCAAACGGCACGGCCAGTGATTGCAGAAGCTTGGCCGCGGTGCTTTGCGAGCTTCCGCCGAGAGCGATGGCGATGGTGAATTCATCGCCATCCCGAAGATCGATCTCACCGGTTAGGGCGATGTTGCCATTTTCGGCAGCGTCGAATTCCCAGTCCATTTTGAAATTATCCGTCAGGTCCCGCCATCCGTCGCTGGCTCCGACGTAGCCGATGGAACGCCGCGAAAAACCGCTGCTGCATCCCATCACCAGATGTACGTCCTCACGCGAGGCATGGAGCAACTGCTTGCCGCCGGTTTCCGAGCACCAGCCGGAATTGCCCGCGCCATGACGGGCGAGGTGCGGTGCGAGCAGCGCGTAGAGCCGCAGTTTTCCGCGCAGGGATTCATCCATTACTTCGAGTTTCGTATGCACGAGCAGCACCGAGCGATGGGGGTCGGTCAGCACATGCTTGATGATGCGGTAGCGTCCGTTGCGTTCGGAATTGGTGATTCGATAGAAAACGCAGTCGCGTTCCGGGTATTCCATCAGATGATCGAGATCACGCTTTTCCTCATGGCAGAAGGTTTCGCCATCGCTGATGAGGAATTGGAAATCGCGCGTGTTCGGCTGGTCCACGTGCGGGTAATAGATCTCGTTGACGATGCCGTGGCTGAGTGTGAACCAGACGCGGCAACTCGTATGATAGGCGGTTCCCAGTCCCTCCTTCGCGCTCGATGTCCAGCGCGGTTCGATGCCGGGCGCACCGAAAGCCATGGATTTTTCGGAAGGATTCATTGTGGTGAGTCAAGCGCCGCCGCCGGCTTCACCTGTGGGAAATCCTTGTCCCAAAGCCGGCAACCTCCGACAAAAGCGTTCGCATTGTCTCCCAGCCGTGCTCCGTCCGGCAGCTCTTTCAACAACTCCGCATTGCCGCCGCCGAGCACCACATAATCCGCTTCCAACGCGTTCTTGAGCAGATTGACGATGTCCGTCACATGGCGCGTCCATTTCGATTTCCCCATCCGTTCGAGTCCGGCCAGGCCGACGTAATCCTCGTAAGTGCGGCCTTTTTTATAAGGAAGATGCGCCAGTTCCATCGGCTGGAGAATGCCATCGACGATCATCGCCGCGCCCATGCCGGTGCCCAGGCCGAGAAACAGCATGCGTCCGCCCTCGTAGCTGCCGAGCGCCTGCATCGCGGCGTCATTGATGATTTTCACGGGGTGCTCGAAGGCAGTTTTAAAATCGAAGCCCACCCAACCAGCCCCGAGGTTGTGCGGATCGCTTGCGATATTTCCATGAACGACAAGTCCCGGATAGCCGATCGTGATCGCCTCGTATTCCCAACCGGCGATGCCCTCGCGAACCGCTCCGACCATTTTGGCGGCCGTCAATTTCGGACCGGATGGAATCTTCAACAGCTCTTCGTGACTCGTCGCCCTGACCTTCACGTTCGTGCCGCCCACATCGATGACAAGAATGTTCATTCGTTTGATTTCTTTTGGTGTTAACGCTGGAGGATTCAATATTCCGTAGATCAGCGAAACCTCAAAATCGGCTGATTTTGATCTGCCGGGTCAGATGATCCACCCCACAGAAAGAGAATTCACGAACCCTTTAATTGTTCGATTGAACACTTTTCAAGAAGAGGGTAAATTCACCCCGTGACGGCAACCACCCTCCAGGAAATCCGGAAGAAGCTGCGGGAGAAATTCCCTGCGGCGCATGGATCCGCGCCGGTTTCCGAGGCTCCGGCCGAAGCATCGAAGTCGCTTTTTGAAACCGCCACGTTCCCAGCGGGAGCCATTTCCGAAATCATCCCCGCAGCCGAGGGCGGCGGGCTTTCCCTGTGGATCGCCGGGCTGCTCGCGGAGCCGGAGGAAGCAGCGGAGTTTCCGAAATTCGTGCTGGTGGACGGCGGCGATGCTTTCGATCCGGTTTCCCACACCGCCGCCGCCTGTTCGCAACTTCTGTGGGTGCGCTGCGCGAAGATCCACGAAGTGCTCAAAGCCGCCGATCTGCTGGTGCGCGATGCGAATGTCCCCTTCGTCATGCTTGATCTCTGCGGCCTGCCGCCCGCCTCGCTGCGGTCGATTCCGGCTTCGGCGTGGTGGCGGCTGAAACTGCTTTGCGAAACCGGCGCCTGCCGCCTGATCGTGCTGGCCCCTTCCCCGCTCGTCCCCTGCGCCAGCCTGCGGCTCGAACTTTCCGCGCGGCTGGAGCTGACGGATTTCGCACTGCCGAGAAACGAGATCCTGCAGCGCATGACCGCCCGACCTAACCAACTCCGCCGCGCCACCTGAGCCATGTTCGCCGCATTTCATCTGCCCGATCTCCCGATCACGGCCGCATTGCAAGAGCAGCCGGAATGGCGGGAGCGTCCTTGTGCGATTCTGAGAGAGACGGTGAGTCGCGATGACGGAAAAATTCCACTGCTGGCGATCAATCATGCCGCGCGGGAAACTGGAATTTCCCCCGGCTGGCCGCTGGGCCGGGCGCTCGTCCGCTGTCCGGATCTGAAGCTGGTTTCACGGCATCCGGAAAACGAAGCCGCGTTGCTGGCGGAGCTCGTCGCGCTGGCGGACAGCCTGACGCCCGATGTGGAGATCACCGCGCCGGACATCGTGCTGCTCGATCTATCTGGCAGAAAAACGCTCCGGTTGGAAGCCCTGGAGTCATTGCCCGATTCCGGCGAGGAAGTCTGTCATTCCCTCGCGGAAACGCCGGATCTCGCCCACTTCGCCGTGCTGGAGCCGCGGATGCGGGCACGCTGTATTTCCGTTGATGAGATCGGACTGCTGCCGCTTTCCCTGCTGGGAAATCTGGAGGGCGGCGACCGGTTCCTGCCGCTGTTGGAGTTGCTGGGCATCCGGACGCTGGGCGATTTCCGCCGCCTGCCACGACAGGATCTGGTAGGGCGTTTCGGGCCGCTGGCGGGGCACTGGCACGATGTGGTGTCGGGGAAAACCTGCCGGCTTCTCAAGCTGCACCGCCCGCCGGAATCGTTTCTGCAAACCTTCGACCTCGATGATGCCATCGTTTCCAGCGAGGCGCTGATCTTTATCTTCAATCGCCTGCTGCACGTGTTGTCCGCACGTCTGGCAGCACGCCACCTGGCAGCCTCGATCCTGGAAATCCGCCTGCGCCTCGAAGAAGGTGGCCTGCGACGGGAAATCCGCCTGCCCGAGCCACTGAGCGATCCCTCAGCTCTTCTCAAACCGATGCAAACCCTGGTGGAATCGCTGGTGTTGCCCGCGCCGGTGATTGGCATCGAACTGGATGCGACCACCGCCTTCCCCCTCTCCTGCCAAAGCGATTGGACGAAGCGACAACTGCCGAATCCGGAGCGCTGGGCCGATACGCGCGCGCGACTCGAAGCGGTGGTAGGCAGCGGCCGGGTCGGCATTCCGGTCCCTTCGGGAATCCATCAACCGGATGCATTCAAAATACACGACGTCGCGGATGACAGCTCCTCGCACCATCCGCTGCCGGTCCGCAGCATTCCCCTGCGGCGTTTCCGCCCACCTGTGAAAATCTCCGTCGCATTCGAATGGCTGCCTGACAAGCGACCCCGCCCACTGGCGTTGCTGACAGGACCTCACTGCGGTCAGGTGGTGGAACAAGCCGCTCCGGTCCTCATTTCAGGAGATTTTTGGGATCCGGACAAGATTTGGGAGCGGATCGAATGGGACATCCGGGTGGAGCGGGCGCCCCTGCTCCGTTTGGTCTATCAACCCGGCGACCGCTGGCAACTCGATGGCATCTATTGCTGACACCCATGTTTTGCGAATTCCATGCACGCTCCGCCTTCTCGTTCCTGCGCGGTTCGAGCAAGCCCGATGAAATGATCCGGCGCGCCGCGGAGTTGGGTTATTCCGCGCTCGCCATCACTGATCACGGCGGATTTTACGGTTCCGCCCGCGCACACGAAGCGGCCCGGGATTGCGGCATCAGGGCGATTGTCGGCGCAACATTGGATTTGCCAGATGGATCGCACCTGCCGGTCCTCTGCACAACCCAGGCGGCCTATCAAACACTGAGCCGCCATCTCACCGACCTGCATCTGGAAGGCGTGGGAAAAGCCCGCGACCTGACGGACTCCGGACTGATCGCCCTCACCGGAGATCGCGATGGCCCGGTGGTCAGGCATCTGCGGCGTGACGAAAAGACAGCCGCCCTCGCCGTCGTGGAAGGACTGGTCGCCACCTTTGGAAGAAACAACGTTTATGTGGAAATCAACCGCCACAGCCTGTGCGACGACGGACGACTGAACCGCCACCTCGTGGATCTTGCCGGTCACCTCCGCTTGCCTTTGTTAGCCAGCAACGCTCCCCTCCATTCCACCCGCGCCGGCCGCATGCTGGCGGATGCCTTCGCCTGCCTGCGCCACCATGTGACGCTGGATCAAGCCGGCGGATTGCTCGCGCCCAATGGAGAACGCCACCTGAAATCGCCGGCACAGATGAGGGAACTTTTCGCCGACCTGCCGGTGGCAATCGAAAACACGTCGCGCCTGGCGGACCGCATCGGCTTCACCTTGGAGAACCTCGGCTATGGCTTTCCGGATTTCCCGGATGAGAACGGCAGCCCCATGAGCAAGCCGGACCAGACGCGGACGTTGTGCGAGCTGGCATACGCCGGGGCGAGGAATTTCTATGGGACGGATTTGCCAACCAAGGTCGGCGAACAGCTTGAGAAAGAGATCCGGTTGATCGACAAGCTGGGCTTTCCCGGTTATTTCCTCATCGTTCAGGACATTGTGCGTTTCGCCAAAGGAGAGGGCATGCTTTGCCAAGGGCGCGGATCCGCAGCGAATTCCATCGTGTGTTTCTCACTGGGCATCACCAAGGTCGATCCCATCGGCTACAAGCTGGTGTTCGAGCGCTTTCTCAATGAAAAATCCGAATCCTGGCCGGACATCGATATCGATTTCCCATCAGGGGAACTCAGGGAAAAAGTCATCCAATATGTCTTCGGCAAATACGGCGCACGGGGTGCGGCGATGACCGCGAACGTGATCACCTATCGGCCGCGCTCGGCATTCCGCGAGATGTCGAAGGTGTTGGGATTTCCGGCTTCGCTGGCGGACCGGTTTTCCAAGGAAAGTTCCGGCTTCCGCCATTTTGCCGAGGAAGGGAAAAAACCGGAACGGCAGGTCGAGTTTGAGAATCGGATGGCAAACCTGCTACCGCCGTCCCATCCGCGACTGCCCGCTTTGTTCAAATTGTATGACGCCGTGTTGGGAATGCCGCGTCATCTCGGCCAGCATTCCGGCGGCATCATCATTTGTGACAACCGGCTGGATGCGGTGGTACCGATCCAACCCGCCACCATGCCCGGAAGAACCATCGTGCAATGGGACAAGACCGACTGCGAGGAACTTGGCATCGTGAAGATCGATTTGTTAGGACTTGGGATTCTCGCCGCAATGCAGGAATCGATCTCCATCTGCCAAGCCCGTGGCAAGAACTTCGATCTGGCGACGATTCCCGCGGATGATCCGAAGGTTTACAAGATGCTACATGAGGCGGATACCATCGGCACGTTTCAAGTCGAGTCCCGCGCCCAGATGGCGACCCTGCCCATTCTCAAGCCCGCGAATTTTTACGAGATCGCCATCGAGGTCGCCATCATCCGGCCGGGCCCCATCACCGGCGATCTGATGCATCCCTATCTGAACCGGCGGCTCGGCGTGGAAAAGCCCGAGTTCATTCACGAGGACTGCGAGGAGATTCTGGAACGCACGCTCGGTGTGCCGTTGTTTCAGGAACAGATGCTGAGCATCGCCAAGGTGATGGCGGATTTCACCAGTGCGGAACTCGATGACCTGCGGCGGGCCATTTCATTCAACAGATCGCACATCAAGATGGAGCGGGCTACCGCCAAGCTGCGCGAGCGGATGACGGCAAAGAAGATCGATGAAAAAGTGCAGGAAAGAATCATCCAGGCCACCGGCAACTTCGCACTCTATGGATTTCCGGAGAGCCACGCGATTTCCTTCGCCTATCTCGCCTACGCGTCGTGCTGGCTGAAAGTCAACCACGCCGCCGAATTCTATACGGGCCTCATCAACAACCAGCCGATGGGATTCTACACCGTCAACACGCTGCTGCAGGACGCAAAGCACCACGGCCTGCGCATCCTGCCAGTGTGCTGCCTGCTCAGCGGCGAGCGGACGGAAGTCATCGACGACTCCACGCTCCGTCTCGGGCTCAACCGTTTGAAAAATCTCGGCACGGAGACGATCGGAAGAATTGTTAGCGAAAGAGAGCGAAACGGATTCGATTCTCTGGATGATTTCCTCCGCCGTGTGAAACCCGGAGAAAAGGAGCGCCGGAGCCTCGCACGCGCCGGGGCTCTCAACGGGCTGCCACAGGTCGCCCACCGCCGCCAGGCGATGTGGCAGGCGGAGCTGCCGCTTCATGACGATTTGCTGCCAGTGACCTCTGCGGATTTCCCCGACCTGCTTCCGGCGATGACCTTGGCCGAGCGCTTGTCATCGGACTTCGCCGTGCAAGACGCGAGTTCCGGCCCGCATCCGATGAAGCTCTGGCGGATGGCCGCCGCCAGCAGGAAGATCCAGCGGGCGGTGGATCTGGAGAACCTGCCCGGAGGAATTCCGGTGACGGTCGGTGGCATGGTCATCTGCCGCCAGCGCCCGGGCACCGCGAAAGGGCATTGTTTCATTTCGCTCGAGGATGAGACGGGGATCGCGAACCTCTTTGTGCCACAGAAGACGTTCCATCACTTCCGGCAGGTGATCGTGACCGAGGCGTTTTTGTTAGCCAGCGGGCGGCTGCAGCGCTCGCAGGGAGACAAGCCGACGGTTTATGTGACGGGCATCTCGCCGTTGGGAGGAGCGGAGGCGGATCATGCGGTGGCGTCCCATGATTTTCATTGACCATAGGCGTGACCACGGTTACCAAATGATCCCATGATCATTTCCAAAGGAAAATTAAAGGGCAGGATGCTTGAGTATTTTCGCCAGGTGGAAGAGACGGGAGAATCTTTGATTGTCACGGATCGCGGGCGTGAGGTATTGGAAATCAGAGCATTGAAACAAAAAACCAATGTCACCGAGGTAATATCAAGGCTCCGTGAAAAAGCCCGGCTGTCGGTATTGCCGGATGAAAAAGAACTGATGAGCCCGATCCAGGATTGGAACTCGGACAGCAGCGAAGTTTGGCTGGAGGATCCGAAATGACCGCTGTGATTGACACCCACGTTCTTCTTTGGTGGCTGAGTTCACCCGCATCCCTTTCGTCCACGGCGGGCTCTTGCTTCGAAACTTGGGAAAACGGGACGGGTGAGGCATGGGTTTGCGGAGTCAGCCTATGGGAACTGGAGGATAAGCGATTGCGTGGAAAACTTGCACTTCAGTTTTCCGTCGAGAGCTGGCTACCCGAGATTGCCGCAATTCCATGGATGCGGCTGCTGGAAACGAGTCCGGATATCTGGCTCAAGGCAGCGGGACTCGGCTGGGAGCACCGGGACCCGGCGGACCGCATCATCGCGGCTACCGGACTGGTTCACGGAGTCCCGATTCTGACAAAAGACAGACGCTTCCATGACGCGGACTCGCCAGTGACGGCAATCTGGTGATTTTCTATGGAGAACTATCCATACGTTTCCGCCATCCGCTGTTGAAACCGGTTTTGCGATTTCAAAAATCCCCGCGAGAATAGACAGGCATGCTTCAGAAAATTTCCATCATCATCCTAGCAGTATTTTTCACGGCGGCCGGGGCGAATCATTTCATTTCCCCCGGAACCTATCTGCCGATGATGCCGGATTATCTGCCGTGGCACCTCGCACTCATTTACGCGAGTGGCGTGGCGGAGATGGCGGGCGCCATCGGGATCTGCTTTCCCAAATGGCGGAGACCGGCGGGATGGGGATTGATCGCGCTACTGGTCGCGATTTTCCCGGCGAATGTCCACATGCTGACGCATGAGGTGCCGCTGAACGGAAAAGTCATTCCCGAGTGGATCCTGTGGGTTAGATTGCCCTTGCAGGCGGTGATGATCGCCTGGGTGTATGTGAGCTGTGTGAAGAGCAGGCGGGCGTGATACAGACATTCCTGTCTGTTCTTGGGGAGGCTGTGGCTTGTGAAAGAACAGACAGGAATGTCCGTGTCACGTCACCTCACATTTCCAACAGAAGGCGCGCCGGAGATTCCAGGCAGTCCTTGATGCGGATGAGGAAGGTGACGGCTTCCTTGCCATCGACGAGGCGGTGGTCGTAGCTCATGGCGAGATACATCATCGGGCGGATGACGACCTGGCCGTTGAGGGCGACGGGACGCTGCTGGATGGTGTGCATGCCGAGGATGCCGCTCTGGGGAGGATTGAGGATGGGCGTGCTGAGCAGCGAGCCGTAGGTGCCGCCGTTGGAAATGGTGAAGACGCCGCCGGTGAGATCCTCAATGGTGATCTTGCCGGCATTGGCTTTTTTCGCGTAGTCGAGGATGTCTTTTTCGATCTGGGCGAAGGATTTTTTGTCAGTATCACGCAGAACCGGGACGACGAGGCCCTTTTCGCTGCCGATGGCGACGCCGATGTCGTAGAAATGGTTCTCGATGATGTCGGTGCCGTCGATGCGGCCGTTGATGGAGGGCACGTCCTTGAGGGCTTGGGTGACGGCCTTGATGAAAAACGACATGAAGCCGAGTTTTACGCCGTGCTTTTTCATGAACTCATCCTGGACCGCCTTGCGGAGATCCATGACGGCGGTCATGTCCACTTCGTTGAAAGTAGTTAGAATCGCAGCGGTCTGTTGCGCGTTGACGAGATGCGTCGCGATCTTGCGGCGCAGCATGCTCATCTTTTTCCGCGTGGTGCGGCCGTCGCTGACGACTTCGGTGGAAACGCGCTCGACCGGTGCGGTGGGAGCGGAGAAATCGGGTTTCGCGGATGCGGGTGCAGGAGCCGAAGAACCGGCTGAAGCCGGGACTACGAACGATGAAGGCGCGGGTGCGGCGACAGGAACCGTGGTGGTGAATGGCGCGGGTTCCGGAGCAGCAGGTGCCGGAGCGGCGGCACCGGCGGTGATGCTGGAATCGATGGTGGCGATGATGGCACCAATCGCGACCTCATTCCCTTCCGGCGTAATGATTTTCAAACGACCGGAAGCGGGTGCTTCAAGTTCGTTGGAAACCTTGTCCGTCTCGAGAGTCACAAGAATCTCGCCCTGGGTGACAAACTCACCGGTGTTCCTGCACCACTTCGCGACGTTTGCGGAAGTGATGGATTCACCGGAGGCGGGAACCTTGAGTTCGATTAGCGCACCGGCAACAGGGGCCGCTGCGGCAACGGGAGCCTGCACGACCGGGGCGGCGGCGGCAGCAGCGGCGACTTCACCCGTGATGCGTGCGATGACGGTGCCGATGGCGACCTCCTCGCCTTCGCCGACGATGATTTCAAGCGTGCCGTCCGTGGCAGCTTCGAGTTCGTTAGAAACCTTGTCGGTTTCGAGGGTGACTAGGATTTCACCTTTTGCGACGGAATCGCCACTTTTCTTGTGCCAGCGGGCGACATTGGCGGAGGTGATGGATTCACCGGAGGCGGGAACTTTGACGTCGAGTGACATGGAGGATAGCGAGTTTGGGAAAAATTAGATGGGATCAGACTTCGAAGGCCTGGACGAGAAGCGCCTTCTGTTCGCGATAGTGCATCGCCTTGGAACCGGCGGCCGGACTGGAAGCGGTGCCACGGCCGGCGTAGCGGATCTTCGAGCCGACGGCGCGCTCGAGGCGTGGGAAAATATAGGACCAGGCGCCCATGTTGAGCGGCTCTTCCTGGCACCAGACGAAGTTGGAGGCATTGTGATACTGACTGATGATGGCCCCGACCATCTCGCGATGAAACGGATAGAGCTGCTCGATGCGGATGATGGCAGCATTTTCGATGCCTTTTTCCTGACGATGGGCCATGAGGTCGTAATAGACCTTGCCGCTGCAGAAAATGAGGCGCTCCACGTCGCCCGGATTGGTGAAAATCTTGGTGTCCGGCAGGATTTCCTGGAAGCAGGTGCCTTCGAGGAAATCGTAGGAATGCGAGACGGCTTCCGGGCGGCCGAGCAGGCTCTTCGGCGTCATCAGGATGAGCGGCTTGCTGAAATCCCGGTGCTTCTGGCGGCGCAGCGCGTGGAAATATTGCGCGGGTGTGGAGAAGTTTCCGACGATCATGTTTTTCTCCGCGCAGAGCTGGAGGAAACGCTCGAGGCGGGCGCTGGAGTGCTCGGGGCCCATGCCTTCGTAGCCGTGGGGCAGCAGCATGACGAGGTCGCTCGGCGTCTGCCACTTGGACTCGGCGGAGGAGATGAACTGGTCGATGATGACCTGTGCGCCGTTGGAGAAATCACCGAACTGCGCTTCCCACAGCGTGAGCATGCTTCGATAGGAAAGCGAGTAGCCGTAGTCGAATCCTAACACCGCAAACTCGGAGAGGAACGAGTTGTGAACGCAGAACTTCGCCTGGGCCGGATCGAGGTGCTCCAGCGGGATGTGGCGCTCGCGGTTTTCGTAATCGTAGAAAACGGCGTGGCGCTGGGAGAAGGTGCCGCGGCGGCAGTCCTGACCTGACAGACGGACGGGCGTGCCTTCCATCAGAAGCGAGCCGAACGCCAGTGACTCGGCGAACGCCCAGTCGATCGGACCGCCGTTCGCGAGCGCCTCGACACGGCGCGGGATGAAGCGTTTTTCCAGAGTCGGATTGAGATGGAAACCTTCGGGAATGGTCGTGAGAACGCTGCCGATTTTCTGGAGCTTTTCGCTATCGATGCCGGTAGGAACCGGAGCGTGCGAGTACGGCGGCTGGACGACGCCGGTCGATCCACTGAAAGCGGTGCGGTCACCGGCTTCCTGAAGCTGGAGCATTTTCTGATAGCCCTGCTCGAGCTTGTCCCAGATCGCCTGGTCAAGCGCGTCGGCATCGGCTTGGGAAATGATTCCCTCGGCGATGAGCTGGCGTTTGTAGATTTTTCCGAAGGGCTCGCGTGCGGCGATTTTCTTCGCGATGATCGGCTGGGTGAACGCCGCCTGATCCGCCTCGTTGTGCCCCTGGCGGCGGTAGCAATACATGTCCAGCACGATGTCCCGGCCGAAGCGCTGGCGGAACTCAAGGGCGAAAATGGAGGCCCAGTAGAGTTCCATCGGCTCCTCGCCATTCACGTGGAGGATCGGCGCTTCGACCATTTTCGCCACGTCCGTCGCGTAGTCGGACGAGCGCGCGTCGGCAGGCGAGGTGGTGAAACCGATCTGGTTGTTGATGATGAGATGGATGGTGCCGCCGGTGCGGTAGCCCTTGAGCTGGGAGAGATTGAGCACTTCGGCGACGGAGCCCTGGCCGGCAAACGCGGCGTCTCCGTGAAGGAGGATCGGCAGGACGACACCACGGTCGATCTCACCGCCGGTGGCTTCGTTGAGCACGCGCTGGCGGGCGCGGGCCTTGCCTTCGACGATCGAGTTGACGGCTTCCAGGTGGCTCGGGTTCGCAGCGAGGCTGACGCGGACTTTTCCATCCGTCAGCTCGCGGATGCTTTCGTAGCCGAGGTGGTATTTCACATCGCCGTCACCGGCGACGAGACCTGGTTCGTAGTTCGGCGTGAATTCGTAGAGCAGCGTGGTCAGTGATTTCCTAACGAAATTCGCAAGGATGTTGAGACGCCCGCGGTGGGACATGCCCATTTCGATCTCTTTCACGCCGTGCGACGGACAGGCTTCGAGGATGGCGTTGAGGATGATCATCGCGCCCTCGCCGCCTTCGTTAGAGAAACGCTTTTCACCGAGGAAACGCTTGCCGAGGAAATTTTCAAATATCTCCGCCTCCAACACCCAACACAGCGAATTCAGCTTCTTCGCCGGAGTTTCCTCCATGCGCAGCGCGTGCATCTCGATCCGTTCGCGCACCCAGTGGCGGACGGTCGTGTTGTTGATGTGCATGAACTCGAATCCGATTTTCCCCGAGTAGGTCGACTCGAGCCCGGCCACCATGTCGCGCAGCTTCATCTTGTCGCCGTGGCGAAAAAACGAATTGTAAACCTCGCGGTCCAGATCGGACGGCTTGAGGCCGAACTGCTCGATGTTCAGGCGCGGGTTGCGCTCCGGATTCGGCTCCAGCGGATTGATGTGCGCCTGCGTGTGGCCGAGCGTGCGGTAGTTGTAAATCAGGCTCGTCACCCTGCCGTAGAAAGCCGTGTCGCTGTCCGCCGACGGAGGACCGGATGGAGCTGCCGCGGCACCCGCTTCTTCCTTGCGCTTCAGTTGTGCGGAACCCAGTTCAAAGCCCTCGAAGAATGCCGCCCACGTCGGTTCCACGGATTGGGGATTTTCGCACCATTGCGCGTATTTAGCTTCCAGCAAATCTGCGTTCTGTCGCACCGAAACCGAGGAGTTCATGAGAAGTGGGTGAAATTATGAAGCGAGCCCGCGAATTTCCCGCTTGGCCCGCCACGCACGGCGATTCATTAAAGGGCACACCCCGCCGCGTCAACCGTACAAGCGGGAATTTCACTCATCGCCAAAGGCCCGGAGAATCATGATCGAAGTCAACCAACTCACCAAGCGCTACGCCCGCCACGAAGCCGTCCGTGGCATCTCATTTTCCGTAGCGCGCGGCGAGATCGTCGGCTTTCTCGGGCCCAACGGCGCCGGCAAAACCACCACCCTGCGCATGCTCACCGGCTACCTGCCGCCGACTGCGGGATCGGCCACCATCGCCGGCTTCGACATCTTCCGCCAATCGATCGAAGCCCGCCGGAAAATCGGCTACATGCCGGAAAACGTCCCGCTCTACGACGACATGCGCGTCCGCGAATACCTGAAATTCCGCGCCCAGCTCAAAGGCCTCGGCAGCAGCGACACCCGCCGCCGCGTCGGCGAGGTCATCGACACCTGCGGCCTCGGCAACGTCCGCCGGAAAATGATCCGCACTCTTTCCAAAGGCTACCGCCAGCGCGTCGGCCTCGCCGATGCCCTCGTCCACGATCCCGAGCTCCTGATCCTCGACGAGCCCACCAACGGCCTCGATCCCAACCAGATCCGCCAGATCCGCGAACTCATCCGCCAGCTCGGCCAATCCCACACCGTCCTCATCTCCACCCACATCCTCCCCGAAGTGGAAATGACCTGCAACCGCGTCATCATCATCGACGGTGGCCAGATCAAAGCCGCCGACACCCCCGCCAACCTCGTTGGCAAGATGCGCGCCGCCGGCCGCATCCAAGTGGAAGTCAACGCCGATCCCGAAGTCGTCGCCGCCGCCCTCAACCGCCTCCCCCATGTGAAAAAAGTCACCCCGGAAAAACTCGACGAAAACTGGACGCGCTACACCGTCTGGGTCGATTCCGGCACCGACTCCCGCGAACGCATCAACCAGCTCGCCGCCCAGAACGGCTGGCCGCTGCGCTCGCTCTTCCGACATGTGGCGACGTTGGAGGATGTGTTTGTGGAGCTGACGCGGAGGGATTGAAACACGTGATACAGGCATTCCTGCCTGTTCTTCTTTTCATCACGGGTTGGCCATCAACCAGTCATCCGGCGTCAGCGCACCCGCGCGCTGGAGATGTTCCTTGTCCCAGGAAACGAGATCACAGGCGTTGATCTCTGCCGTCGCGGAATACAACGCATCGGCGCCTCGCAGAAATTTTATGGTTCCGAGCGACAGGGTTTTAGCCAGGAGCACAGCGTTCACAGGGTGCTCTTTGGCTCCGGCCGTTTTGAAAACAAGATTCGCAAGGCGTTCACCTTTCGGAGCATTCCGGAGTTTTCGCGCCAAAGCACAAGCCACCTCCACCCGGGCGAACGCGGGCACATGAATGGCCACTCCGTTTGCCACCGCATGGCTGAAAAACAACCGGCTCGCCTTGCAAAAAGGATCGGAAGCATCCTGCCCGGCGATCCAGACACTGGCATCCACGGTGACCGCCTTCATGCCTTCTCAAGCCTGTTGCGCCCCTTGTTCAGGTGCTCGCGGGCGATCGTCCCGCGTGGGGCGGCCTTCATCAATTCATCAGCTTCCGCGAAACAGGCCACCAGCTCGCGTGACGCGGCTGCGGATACGGTCGGCTTCACTTCAGCCCGTAATGCCAACCGCAGCCCTTCCGTCACCAGGTCCTTCATTTTCTGCCCTGTCAGCGAAGCATGGGCCTTCGCCTCACGATAGAGTTGATCATCAATTTCAAGCGTCGTTTTCATAAACCCAGATTCCCAGATTTCCAGAAGCCTGTCAAATTGGATTCCAATCGGGCTCCGTTTTCGACGGCAATTCCACGTTGGAAAATCTCATTGTGAAAATCACGCGGGGAATTGAAACCCTCAGTCCGCCAACCCCTTCGCATACACGTCCTCTTCCGTGAACACGATCAGCATCGGGCGGCAGCAGACTTCACAATCGTAGTCCACTTCGGTCGGCATTTCCTCGGGCGGGGGGATGACGACTTCGAAGACCTCGAAACACGTCGGGCAGGTGATGTGGGCGTAGTCCATGGGAAACGTTTGCACCCCGCGCGGATTTTTCCAATCGCGAATTACCCGGCTTGCATGAGCCACCTGTAGCGTCGCCCTGCGAGCGTCGGGGTCTGTGAAAAGTGCAAGTCCCGCTTTCTGTGAAGGCCGGTGATGGAAGTGCGTTTGTCCTGCTGGCGTTTTTTCAATCAGCGACGGTCGCAGACGCGCCGCGACATGGCTTTCAGGAGGCTTGCATGAGCCGCCGGCCCTGCCATTCTCCGCAGGCATGAGCGAAAAGACGTTGTTCGAAAAAATCTGTGACAAGGAGATCCCGGCGGCCATCGTTTACGAAGACGACCGCTGCGTGGCCTTCCGCGATATTTCTCCGAAAGCGCCGCTGCACATCCTGATCATCCCGCGCAAACCGATCCCACGGGTCGCGCTGGCGTCGGAAGCGGATGAGTCGCTGCTCGGCCATCTGCTGCTCAGCGCCGGGAAAGTCGCGCGGAGCGAGGGCGTGGCAGATTCAGGGTTCCGGCTGGTGATCAACAACGGCCCGGACGGCGGCGAGGCGGTCCCGCATCTGCACGTGCATCTGCTGGGCGGACGCCAGATGGAATGGCCGCCCGGTTAGGATTACTACCTGCATGAAACCAAAACTGTTCACTCTCCTCGCCGCATTGTTCGTAACCGGTCCGTCCTGCGCCACAAGTCCGCCCGTCGCCAAACGTCCAGCCGTGCCGCGGGTGGTGCTGGTGCACGGATTTTTGGAAATGGGCAATACCTACAAGATGATGAAGCAGCATCTGGAGGAGAAGGGCTTCGAGTGCTTCGTGCCAAAAATGAAACCGACCGATGGCCGGGGCGGATTGGATGTTGTGGCGCGGAATCTCAAGGCGGAGATCGACGCGAAATTCGGCCCGGAAGAGCCGATCAACATCGTCGCCTTCAGTATGGGCGGCGTCGCCAGCCGCCAGTATCTGCAGGAACTCGGCGGTGCCGCGCGCTGCCGGAATTTCATCACCATTTCCTCACCGCACCACGGCACGAGAGCCGCCTGGCTCTATCCAACAAAAGGCGCGGCGGACATGCGCCCCGGGAGCCCGTTTCTCCTGAATCTGGCAAAAACCGAGGACCGTCTCGGAAAAATGCCTGTCGCCTCTTACCGCACGCCGATGGACCTGATCATCCTGCCGCCCAGCAGCTCCATCTGGGACCGCGCGGACAACATGGAATTTCCCGTCATCATGCACCCGCTGATGCTCAACTCGCGGGCGGTGATCGATGATGTGGAGAAACGCCTTTCCAAATAAAAACCCCGCGCCTCACGGAGAGACACGGAGAGACACGGGGATTTCGGTGGTAGGTGGATGGAACGGGCCAGCGTTATTCCGCTGTGATTTTACCGAGCACTTCGATTCTCACAGGGGCCACGCCGTTATGGACGAAGCCGAGCCGTTCGGCGGAGCCGATGGTGACGTCGATGATGCGGCCCTTCACATAGGGTCCGCGATCGGTGATGGTCACCACTTCGGATTTGCCGTTTGCCTCATTGATCACGCGCACTTTCGTTCCCATGGGAAGGGTCTTGTGGGCTGCGGTGAAGGCAGTGTTCGAGAGGCGTTCGCCACTGGCGGTGCGGGTACCGGAATTGGTTCCCACGGAGTACCAGGAGGCTTTGCCGTGTTGGATGGACTGCACCGCATATTGCGGATCGTCCGGGTTATTTCGATGGTTTGAGGTTGCACTCCCAGTTGACGCGCAACTGGGAATAAGGATGACGCCGGCGATTGCCAGGGCCACGGATTTTAGGTTCCGGGTCATGTTCATCGTGTTTAGTCCCCTTTGGGGCGGCGGCGACATACGCGCCCGGGAGAGTCGAAACAAGACTTAACTGCCCCACGCCATTTGGGGGTAAAATCCCGGAATCCGGGGGATTGACGGGCAGGTATTACGGATATCCTTACTAAAAACTTCTAATTTATCCGGCACTTTTATCCCGGATCCGGGAAAATCCGCCTCTCCGCTTTTCTCTCCGCATGGCCGGAATCCGGCAAAAATTTCCCGGTCTATCCCGGTCTAAAGACTGATCACGAAAAATTTTCCGTACGCAATCGCGTAGGATTGAATTGAAAAATCCTTTTAAAATAAGGATTTGCCAGTAAGTCATTAAGCCATCTTTATATTTTTCTTTTCATTTCGGCCCGATGTTTGCTAGTAAGCCGGACATGCTAGGGCACTGGATCCCATCAAGCCGCAACCGGTTCACCGGCGCGGATTTTGATTTCGTCGCCTCAGTTCTCGCCCCCAGCGAACAACGTCTGCATCTGGAAAAACTCTGGATCGACCAGGAAGCGCAACGGGAGATCCTCGATCTGAAGGAAGTCCTGCGGGGTCTGCTGGACTCCCCCGCCGCCATTCAGGTTTCCCCGCATTTCTACTTTTACGTGCTCGTCCGACACTCGTTCATTCAAGCCGACCTCTGCGATGCGGACCTCGCGGACTACGTCGCCGGAGTGATGACCCGCAGTATATCGGCAGATCCGGCGGACCCGCTGCAGGACATCGCCCGCGGCTACACGCGCGCAGCGGATTTCCTCTCGATCATTTCCTCGGCCAAGGGGCGGATGCGCTTCCACCTGCAGGTGGCGGCCGGAAACCAGTTTCTGGTGCTGACCGGGCTCTACCCCGGTTTCCTGAAAGCCCGCTGCGAAAAACGCGGCGGACCGGATCTGGGATTTTACGAATCGTTCGCCCAGCAAGCATTCAAAGGTGCCGCTGACTGCAAAAACGCGCCGGGGCTGGCCTCCCGCCAGCTTTTCGGCTCGCTCGCCGAGGCGATGCCCACCGCCCGCCTCTCGCTGAACCGGGTGGCGGAGGAGTTTGTTTTTCTGGGCGATTGAGCGCGGCGATAGACCCAGCGCGCCCTGCGAGTAAAGGTGCGGCAACCCATGAACGCCCTCCCAAATTTCCACAGCCGCAGAACCTTTCTGCAAAACGGATCGCTCGCCATCGCCGCCGCAGCTTTCCTGCCCCGCCTTTCCGCCGAGCCATTGCCGAAGGATGCGAAGCTCTTCAAATCCATGGGCATCGCCGCCGGCCTCGACAAGGCGGCCGATCTGAAAGCGGAGGGCGCGGAATTCCTTACCGCCAGCGTCGGTGATTTCCTCGTCCCGGACCAACCGGATGAAGTGTTCGCGAAAAACCTGGAACTACTCGCCGCCTCGCCGCTGCCCATCCTCGCCTGCAACGGCTTCATCCGCCCGAAGCACCTGCATTGCGTCGGACCCGAGGCGAACCACGACCTCATCCTCGTCTGGGCGGAAACAACGTTCCGGCGGATGAAACAGGCGGGTGGGAAGCTCATCGTTTTCGGCAGCGCAGGAGCCCGCAATCTCCCGGACGGCTGGCCGAAGGAAAAAGCGGACGAGCAGTTCGTTTCCCTGCTCAAGAAACTCGGTCCGCTCGCCGAAGCGCAGGGCATCACCGTCACCGTCGAGCAACTCCAGGAAAAGGAGTGCAACTACATCCAACACATCGCCGAGGGAGCGGCCCTCATCCGCGCCGCCGGACACCCGAACGTCCGCATGCTGGCCGATCTCTATCACATCGCTTGCATGGGCGACACCCCCACCGACCTGAAAGCGGCGATGGACGTGGTGGTGCATGTCGAGATCGCGGAAAAATCCGGCCGCACCGTGCCCGGCGTGAATGGCGACGATTTCCGTCCGTATTTCCACGTTCTGCGCGAGGCGGGCTATCAGGGCTCCATCAGCATCGAGGGCAAATGGGAAAAAGGCCAGGTCCGCACCGCCTACCAGGAAATCTCGAAACAAGCGGCGGATGCGTGAGACTCCTGTTACGGATTTGATCAATTGACATTTCTCCGGCGACCGCGTGGTTTATCGGCATGCAATCTTCTCTGGGGCAAAGTCCGCGTTTGTCATCCGGAGGTCCCTCGTTCCGCAGATGGCTGTTGACCGCCCTTGCCTGCCTTTCGACTTTCAGCCTGGAGGCTGCTCCGCTGATCAGCTCCCAACCTGCGGCGGTTTCCGTTGAGGCTGGGAAAAACGCAGTTCTCCGCATTTCCGCCAGTGGCGGAACACTCACCTACCAATGGTATCAAGGCCGAAGCGGTAACACTTCGGTGCCGGTCCCCGGTGCCACGGGTCCCCTTCTCGTTTCCCTCCCGCTGCGAACGGCGACGAATTTCTGGGTCCGCGTGACCGACAACACGGGAAGCATCGACAGCCAGGCGACGACCGCTTCCATCACTCCTCCCAGGCTCTCGCGGGTGATGACCGTCGGTTACAATTACTACGGCCAGCTCGGCGACGGGACCACGACCACCCGCGCGACTCCCGCGCAGGTCGCGACGGATGCCATCGCCATCGCGGCGAGCGGTAGTTACAACATGTTCATCAAGGCGGACGGCACGCTTTGGGGAATGGGAGAAAATTACTACGGCCAACTCGGTGACGGCACGTTCACCAGCCGCACGCTGCCGAAGCAGCTGGCGACGGACGTGATCCAAGTTTCCATCAACGGCAACCACAGCCATTTCATCAAATCGGACGGAACGCTCTGGGCCATGGGAGGAAACGGCTCCGGGCAGTTGGGCGATGGCAGCAATACCGACCGGCTGGCCCCGGTCCAGATCACCACCAATGTGGCTCAGGTGACTGCCGGCACTGATTACACCTTCATCTTGAAAACCGACGGGACCCTGTTGTCCACGGGAGCCAATAATTTTGGCAAACTGGGCGACGGCACCACCACCGCACGGAACAGCCCGATCACAGTGGCCACCGGCGTGGCATCGATGGCGGCTGGAACGTATCACAGTTTTTTGCTGAAAACCGACGGCACGTTGTTGGCCGTCGGCTACGGCATCAGTGGTGAGCTTGGCAACGTCACTGGTGCCGATCTACCCACTCCGACGCAGGTCGCCACCGGTGTCATCGCCGTGGCAGTCGGATACTCCCACAGCATTTTCCTCAAATCCGACGCCACCTTATGGGGAGTCGGCACCAACACCAATGGACAGCTTGGCCACACTTCGACGAGCACCCCCTACACGCCCGAATTGGTGGCCAGCCAGGTGAAATGGGTTCAGACTGGATATTACCATACCTTTTTCGGCCGGGCTGATGACACGCTCTGGGCGAGTGGCATGAACGGTAATGGTCAGCTCGCCAACAACTCCATCACCAATCTCTACGAGTTTTCCCAATCCGCCACGCACGTGGCGGCCGCAGCCGCAGGCACCTATCATAGCATCTATCTCGACCTAGCCCCCGTTATCGCGACGCAACCGGTTGACGGCAGCATTCCCGCCAATGGCAGCACCGTCCTTTCAGTCGCCACCAACAGCAGCGGACCGCTGAGCTACCAATGGTTCATCGGCAGCAGCGGCGACACCAGCCAGCCAGTTGCCGGAGCCATTTCCGCCACCTTCACCACCCCGACCGCAGCAATCACCACAAGCTATTGGGCACGGATCACCAGTCCCTACGGTGTAGCGGACAGCCGTACGGTGACGGTGCAAGTGGTGGCTCCACCGCAGATCTCGGATCTTTCTCCGCCGCAGTCTGTCAGCCGGGATGACAGCGCCGCATTGCGAGCCACCCTTTCGGGAGATTTGCTTGAACTGCAATGGTTCGAAGGAGCCAGCGGGGACATTTCCAAACCCGTTCCCGGAGCGACTTCCGCGAAACTGGTGACACCGCCGCTGCGGGCGAGCACCTCTTATTGGCTGCGCGCCTCCAATGCTGCCGGCACCCTGCAAAGTCCCGCCGTCCCGGTCACACTGGTCGCGCCTCTTCCCAACCGCTTGTTTTCAGTAGGTAACAATTCCTACGGCCAGCTCGGCGACGGCACCACCGCCAACCGCACCGCGCCCTTCCTGCTGGATTCGGAAATCATCGCAGCTTCCGCCGGAGGGAGCCACAGCCTCTATCTGAAATCCGACGGTACCCTGCGGGCGACGGGCAGGAACGATTCCGGCCAACTTGGCGACGGCACGACCACTACCCGACAGACTCCGATGTCCGTGGCACAAGGTGTCAAAACTATCTCCGCCGGGGACGACCACAGCCTGTTCATCAAGAACGACGGAACCCTTTGGGGCATGGGATCGAATTACTTCAACCAACTCGGAGATGGCACCACCACCTCCCGCAGCACTCCAATCCAAATCGCCCAAGACGTCATTCAGGTCTCGGCCGGCTCCCAGCACAGCATTTTCCTGAAATCCGACGGCACGCTCTGGGGCATGGGGAGTAACAATTCCGGCCAACTCGGCGATGGCACCTACACCAATCGCAGCACCCCGGTGCAGATCGCACAGAATGTGGTCACTGCCGCAGCGGGCGGCGGGGACACCCTTTTTGTAAAATCGGATGGCTCGATGTGGGCCACCGGCTACAACGCAAACGGACAACTTGCCGACGGCACCACCACCAATCGAAACATTCCCGTCCAGGTGGCGAGCGGCGTCGCACGTGTTTCCAGCGGCACTTACAACACCCTTGCAGTCAAGACCGATGGAACCCTCTGGGCCACGAAATACAACGTCTCCCAACTCAGCCAGATCTCCGAAGACGTGGTCGCAACCGCTTCAGGATACGACCAAAGTTTCTTTATCAAATCCGACCGCTCGCTGTGGGCGTTTGGAACCAATACCTACGGACAGCTCGCCGATGGCACCACCACGAACCAGGCCACGCCGGTCCTCGTCCGTCAAAGCGCCGGCATCATCGCCGCAGGTTCCAGTCACACGTTGTTCGGCGATCTCATCCCGCTCCTCACGGCGCAGCCCGGCGACGCAGGCGTGATTCTCGGTGGCACCACCACCCTCACCGTCAGCGCGAATGGCCCCGCCCCTCTGACCTATCAATGGTATCTCGGTGATAGTGGCGATACTTCATCGCCAGTTTCCGGAGCGATTTCCAACGATTTCCAAACTCCTCCGGCCAGCGCGACCGCAACTTACTGGGTCCGTGTTTCCACCCCTTACGGCAGCGCGGACAGCCGCACCGTGACCGTCTTGCGGATCACCGTGCCCGTCATCACCACCCAGCCCGCCGGACAGACGTCGGAAGCAGGAGAATCCACAGCCCTCACCGTCGCCGGAAATGGAGGATACTTCAACTACCAATGGTATCAGGGAACTGCGGGCGACCTCGCAAATCCAATCGTTGGCGCAACCGGACCACTGCTGATCACGCAGCCGGCGGCGTCCGCCACCTCCTACTGGGTGCGGATCACCAACGCCGCAGGCACGGGCGACAGCCAAGCCGCCACGGTGGTTCCCGGCCCACCCGCCCCGGCGAGTTTGCTGGGAAATGGTACCAACACTTCCGGCCAACTCGGCCTCGGAACCAACGCCGCCACGCCCGTCCCGACGCTGGTCTCCACCCGCGTGATCCAAGCCACCGGCGGCTACAGCCACTCGCTTTTCGTCCGCGACGACCACAGCCTCTGGGCCGCCGGGTCCAATTCATCCGGCCAGCTCGGTGACGGATCCACGATAGGCCGTTTCACGCCGGAATGGATTGCGTCCCAAGTCATGCGCGCGACTGCGGGCTACAGCCACAGCCTCTTCGTGAAAACCGACGGCAGCCTTTGGAGCATGGGCTCCAACACATACGGTCAACTTGGCGACGGCACCACCACTTCCCGTTCCACACCGGCCCAGGTCGCGGACTCCGTGGCCAGCGCCTCAGCAGGCGAAGACCACGGTCTGTTCGTAAAGACCGACGGCACGCTGTGGGCCATGGGCTACAACAGCTACGGTCAGCTCGGCGATGGCACCACCACCACCCGCAAGAGCCCCGTGCAGGTGGCGGATTCCATCGCAATGGCTGCGGCAGGAAGCACGCACAGCCTGTTCGTAAAGACCGACGGCACCCTCTGGGCCATGGGCTACAACTACTACGGCCAGCTCGGCGACGGCACCACCACCAGCCGTTTCTTACCTGTCCAGATCGCATCGGGAGTGGCGTCCGTGGCAACGGGCGACGACAACAGCTTTTTCATCAAATCCGACGGCTCACTCTGGGCCACAGGAAACAACAACCACGGAGAACTCGGCACCGGCGACAAAGTGGACATCCA
>JBDSNC010000060.1:0-13475 GCA_039915545.1 Luteolibacter sp. | reverse complement strand
GGTGAGTTAGTAGCACGTGGCATTTCTTATTATTTCAGTTTGAACAGACCGTTGTTTTCATTTCCTTCCACAGTCTCGACTGTTCTTGTCTCCCTCGCGGGATCAGGCTGTGTAAAGGCCGTCCGATTCGCGGACGGGGGCGTAGTTTCGTTGCTTTCAGTTTCTTAGCGATGGGAGAAAGGAAGATTCTCTCTGACGTTGCGAAGGTCAGCATCGGAGACGAGAGCAGCTTGCCCAAGACGACGCTTGCGCTTGCTGTTCTTGCCTTGCAACAAGTGGCGAGCCCCTTGTTTCCGACGAAGAATTTTTCCTGTCCCAGTGACTTTGAAACGCTTGGCAACGGCTTTCCGTGTTTTTGCTTTTCCTCCGACTCTTGGCATGGGACGGGCAAACTAGGGACCAGCGCCGCCTTGGCAAGGGAAAAGTGGCTTATTTTCCTCAATCACGAAACATCCGCGAGTGCTGGAACGATTCCGCCAATTTGTAATTCAAATCGCGCGGTTGGTGAATAGCCTGCGCCAATGACGAGCCCCTCGGAATTACCGATTTCCCTCCGCCGCGACCGGTGGGCCCTTGGTTTGCTGATGTTCCTCCTCGGTGGCTGCGGACTGGCCTACGAATACACCTTGAGCAAGATTGCCTCCGACCTGCTCGGAAACTCCGTCCAACAATGGGCGACCATGATTGCGACGATGCTTTTCGCCATGGGACTGGGGGCGGATTTCCAAAAGCACACGCCCGTGGACAAGCTCACGGACCGCCTGATCAGCACCCAGATCTGGCTGGCGGTGCTCGGCGGGTTCGGGCCGCTGATCATGATCCATGGCTTCGCGCTCCTGCCGCAGCTCTATATCATCATCCAATACGGGCTGGCCTTCGCGGTGGGACTGCTGATCGGCTACGAGATCCCGCTCGTAATGCGGATCAACGAGCAGACAGAGCCAGAAATGCGTTTCAACCTCGCGCAGGTCCTCAAGATGGATTACGTGGGGGCGCTGGTGGGAGCCTTGCTGTGGACCTTCCTGCTCATCCGGCATCTGAGCATCGACCGGATCAGCTTCGTGCTGGGTCTCACGACGATCGCTTCCGCCGCTCTTTGTTTTTTTCTTTATCGAAAACGCCTCTTCAGCCCCCGTGCCAGAGCGTTGGAAATTTTCGGATGCACCGCACTAATCACCGTCGGCCTGATCGTCGGTAGGGATCTCACACTGAAGGCCGAGCAGTTTCTCTACCGCGACCCGATCGTCACCTCGCTGACCACACCGTTCCAACACATCGTCCTCACGGAGAACCGCAGCGGCAACGTCCGCTGCTACATCAACGGCCACCTGCAGTTCAACGAGGCCGACGAGCAGATCTATCACGAGAACCTCGTCCATCCCGCGATGCATCTCGCGAAGCGTCGGGAAAACGTGCTCATCCTCGGCGGAGGCGACGGATTGGCCCTGCGCGAGGTTTTGAAATACCCCGAAGTCCGGGCCGTGACCTTGGTGGATCTTGATCCAATGATGACCGAACTCGCCTCGTCCGATCCCAAGCTCGTCCGCCTCAACGGCGGCAGCATGACGGACCCTCGCGTGACCCGCCGTGCGGCTGCAGGCATCAGCGAAGGCGACTCCTATATGAATAAGGAGGCGAGCCAATACGAGCCGTTTCCGACCACGCTTCAGGAAATCGCCACGCTTCGTGTGATCAATCTAGACGCCGCCGAGTTCGTAAAATCCGTGAGCGGAAGCTACGACGTGGTGATCATGGATTTTCCCGATCCGAACTCTCCGGATCTCGCAAAACTCTACGGCCGCCCGTTCTACGACCGCTTGGAGAACATGCTCCATCCCGGTGCGGTGATCGTCCAACAGTCCGGCGGATGCATTCAGGCGCGCGAGGCATTCCTTTGCATCGGACGCACGCTCAAGGCAGCCGGTTTCGATGTCGTGCCCTATCATGACAACGTCCCCTCGTTCGGCGAATGGGGCTGGTGGATCGCAGAGAAAGGACAAAGCGCCGCGCAAACGTACGCCGCGTTGTCAGGCTTCGGAAAGCTGGAGATCCCCACCCGCTACCTCACTCCGGAACTCATTGCCGCGTCGCTGGTGTTTGGAAAAAACCAGCTCGTTTCCATTCATCACGATTTTACTTCTCTTACCGAACCACGCGTCTATCACTACCACCTTCAAGGCTGGAATATCGAAGAAATCCCATGAACTTCCTCACCAAATTCGGAGTCGGCGTATTCGCACTCATCGTGGCATTCTCCATGATGTCCCAATGCAACCGCAGGGAGGCCGTGCGATATTCCACGGACACCCCGGTACAAACGCAGACCCAGACCCAGACCTATCAGCAGCCGCAATCGACCGACGTGATCCTCAAGGAATACTCGAAAGGGCTGGATCTAAACGCCATCACCGCGTTGGCGAAAAAAGCCAGGGACGCCGAGGATTTCGAACGGCTTCTCAACAGTCAGTCCGAGGCGGTGAACAACATCGACCTCAATGACGACAACAAGGTCGACTACATCGAGGTGACCGAATACGGCAGCGGCGACAAGCGGGGTTTCTCCCTGACCGATGAAATCGCCCCCGGGAAAATCCAGGAAATCGCCACCATTGAATTCCAGCGCGAAAACAACGCAGCAGTGGTCCAAACCACCGGAAACCCTTCGCTTTATGGTCCGGCAACCTATCATCATTCGAGCTTCGGACTGACAGACGCCCTGCTGGTGGGCTGGCTGTTTTCCAACCGTCCCACCTATAGCTCCCCCTACGGCTACGGAAATTATCCGCCATCCTACGGCGGAGGCTGGAACCGGCAGGACACGGACAGCTACACCGGTTCGATGAGATCCCGAACCGCCGGATCGACCGTTAGAACTTCATCCCAGCCGGTCATTTCAAATCCTCCCACTTCCCCGAATGCGGATAAGATTGCCGCCAAGGCGAAGGCGATCTCCAACCCCACCCAGTCACAGCGCTCCTTCACCAATCCATCTGCCAGCTCATCCACAAGCCGTCCGTCCAGTAATCCGAGTTCCCCCGCCAGCCGACCTACCAGCACCCCGAGTTCGTCCAGCAGACCCTCATCGTCCAATACTTCAAGCTCGACCAGCAGGCCCACCTCCTCCGGTGGCTTCGGGCGATCCAGCAGTTCCGGATCCTCCCGCAGCGGTAGCTCCTCGCGTGGTGGAAAATGAATCCCAACCCTCCTTCCCGTGAACGAACACCTTCAAGTCTGGCTCGACACCACTCCCGTCGTCGAAATTTTCACCTCGCCCGCCATCCTCTACTTCTCCGTGGGACTCATCCTCGTCCTTCTTGCGAAGCCGCTCAAGGGTCTCACCACCCGCTACCATCTCAGCGACGAGCTGACGAAACACGACAACAAGGCGGTCGGAGTCGCCACCGCGGGCTATATCTTCGGCGTGCTGACCATCGTTCGCGGCGTGTTGATCTCCGGCGGATTTGCCCACGACACCATTTGGCGCGATTTCCTCTCCGTTTCGATCTGGACGGCGATCTCTCTCGCCCTGCTGCTCGCCTCCGCATGGATCAACCGCAAGTTCCTGCTCAACCGCTTCGAGGTGCACAAGGAAATGATCACCGACCGCAACGTCGGCACCGGTGCATTACTCGCGGGCACCTACATCGGCACCGCCTTCATCGTTTCCGCCTCCATCAGCGGCACCACGGGCGGAGGCTTCGGCATGGAGGTCCTCGACACGCTGGTCTTCTTCGTTATCGGCCAGCTCGGATTCATCCTGCTCGGCGCGGTCTATCAGCGCACCTGCGGTTATGACGTGCATCATGAAATCGAACGCGACAATGAAGGTGCAGGCATCGCATTCGGAGCAACCCTCATCGCACTCGCCATCCTCATTTCCGGACAAATCCGCCGTGGCGACTCGCTGGTGGCGCTGGCCGTGTGGATTCCCATTTCCTTGTTTGTCCTGCTTGGCAGCCGTTGGCTGGTGGACCTGGTCATCCTGCCAGACGCACGAATTCACGACGAAATCGCCCGTGACCGGAACTGGGGAGTGGCACTCATTGAAGGAGCCGCCGCCATTGGCATCGCCCTGCTGCTTGACGCATCATTCTCCCGATAGAACCATGTCCGAAGACTACGTTGACATACCCTGGACCGTATCGGAGGAGCAAAGGCTCCGCTTCGCAGGGCTGTTCCTGCTGGAGTTCATGATCAATCACCCGCAGGTATTTCAAGTCTGGCTGGAACGTGACGACGCCGATCTGGAGCCGATCCTCGAATGGCTGCTGGTCAAGGAATGGGTCCTCATCCGTGAAGGCAAGGAATACGTTCCTTCCGAGGAAGGCAGAAACATCATCAAACGTTTCATGGAGCGCTACGCCCGCTTCGTCTATTTCTTCGACGTCTTCTCCGGAGTCGATCTGGGCACGGGGGAATTCGCGTTCGACCGTTATTTCGAAATCCTCGACGAGCAGGAATGGCGTGACTACCTGCATCAGGAACGCTTCGAGGACGTGCGCATCGCCATCGCCGAGCATCTCGGCATCAACGCGGTGGAAATCGTTTTCATGAGCTTCATCCGCGAGGACCGTTTCGGCCGCGATGCCGCCGGTTGGCAGTTCGATCTTCTGCTAGGAAGTGTTTGGGATGAAATCCTCGGCGTTTGCAACAATGCGACCGACCTGCACGAACTCGGCTATCAGGACGGCGACCGCTGGATCGACGGATCGACCGTGGCCGAGGACATCCTGCAACAAGGTGGGGTCCTGCTCGGCAAGCTGCTTGCCCGCGCCGACAGCGAACTCAAGGGCACCAGCCCGACCCGCGGCGGCGGCAGCGAAGCCGACCGCATCGTCGCGCCTGTCGAATTTCCGCCAGCATCCGATTTCAATTTCGCCAACTACATCGAACCCGCCAACCGTGACCGCTTCTGGGAAGACAACTGGGATTCCGACCGATGATTTTTTTGCTCATCCGCCGCTGGTCGTGCCACCGCCACAAGCCCGCCGTGCGGGTGGCGACGGCGCTTGGCATCGCATTGTTGCTGAACTTGATCTTCGGAGCCGCCTTCCTGCTCGCGGAATCCGGCAAACAACCGGAGCTGACTTTCTGGGATTCCGTCTGGTGGTCGATGGTGACAATGACCACCGTCGGCTACGGCGACCTTTATCCGAAGACATTCCAAGGCCGCTTTTTCGTCGCCTATCCCTGCCTCGTGCTGGGGATCGGCCTGATCGGTTATTCGCTCGGCGTCATCGTCGAGGCTATGATGGAAAGATTCAGCAAACGTCAGAAAGGCACCGCCACCATGCACTTTGAAAACCACCTCGTGATCTGCCAATGCCCGTCCGTGTCCAGGGTGATCCAACTCGTCGAACAATTCCGCGTGGCGCACTCGGACCCGGACCGCCAGGCCGTCGTCGTCACCAATCATCTGGACGAGCTACCGATGGAGTTCCGGGAAAAATCGATTCATTTCGTCAGAGGAATGCCGAATTCCGAGGAAGTCCTGCTGCGCGCCGGAGTCGCCGATGCAGCGGGCGTGATCATCCTCGCCCGCAATCCGAACGACGAAGGCTGTGACTCGGAGAGCTTCACCGCGGGCACGTTGGTTAGACTCATCGAGGAGGGCGGATCGCGCTCGATTTCCGTGGTCATCGAACTGGCCCACCGCCGGAACCAGCGGATGATGGAACGCGCCGGCGCGGATGGCATCGTCCCCGCCGAGGGCATCACGGACATGCTGCTCACTCAGGAAATGTGCAATCCCGGGCTACGCCACGTCTTCGAAAATCTGGCGACCCACGATCAAGGCTGCGAGTTCTACATCGTCCCCCAGCGTTTCCCCGGACGCGTTCTGCGGGAAATTCAGATCGCGGCGCTGGACCATCCTTCCAATCTGCAGATCGTCGGTGCGCTCCGCAACGGCGTCGCCCTGATGCCTCCGGAAAAATCCCTGCGCCTCGAGCCCAAGGACCAGCTCATCCTTCTCGCTGAAAAACGCGCCGACTACGACGCGTTCGAATCCTCTCATCTCACCTCAAATCCCCTACCCCAAACCGCATGAACAAAGTCCTGATCAAACTCCAGCGCGAGGACGAACTCGCACGCTTTCTGGAAACCCACGGCTTCACTGTCGAGGAGCTTTCCAACGCCGTCTTCCGTGTCCAGCGCGAAGATGAACTGCCGGTCTTCCTCAAGGTGGACGACAAGCAGATCTACTTCGAGCTCGACCTCGGAAACATCGACTCGATCCTCTCCCAGGATCTACTGTTATCTTTGTTGGCACTGAACACGGAAATCCTTCCCGTCAGCGTCGGCATCGACACCAGCCACGCGGACGACCACCGCCTCGTGCTGGTGGAAAGCCGCGAAACCGGTGACCTCAGCGATCACGAATTGCTCTCGGTTTTCGACGCCCTTGAACTCGCGGTGGACCGTGTCACCGAACTCCTCAGCCCATCCATCAACGCCTAACTATTTCCCGACATGAGCATTTTCTCACGCATATTTAAAATCGGCCAAGCCTCCGCCAACAAGGTGGTGGAAAGTTTCGAGAAGCCAGAGCTGATGCTCGAGCAGGCGATCGCCGACAAGGAAAAGCAGATCCGCGAGGTGAAGCAGGCCGTCCAGCAGGTAATCGCCACCGAGCGCCAGACCAAGGCCCAGCTCGAAAAGGAGAAGGCCGAAAAATTCCAATGGGAGCAGAAAGCCGAGGCCGCGATGCGCGCCGGCCGCGAGGATCTCGCGGTGAAGGCATTGGAACGCGCCAGCGAGCACGAAGCCCGCGCGGCCTCGTTGGAACCTAGCTGGCAGAGCCAGCAGTCCGGCGTCGCCGAGCTCAAACAGGAAATCATCGCGATGGAGGCAGAGGCCGCCGAATACCGTCGCAACAAGGATTTCATCATCGCCCAGAGTAAGGCAGCGCAGGTCAAGAAAGACATCTACGAAGCCAAGGCGCGCATGACCAGCAAGCGCAGCCCGGACGACCTGATGGCCCGCATGAAGGCCAAGGCCGAGCGCCAAGGCTACGAAGCGGAAGCCGCCAAGGAAATGTCCGTTAGCCCGGGAGGGACCAGTTTGGAGGATGAGTTCAAATCCATCTCCAGCGGTGCCGGAAATCCGGATGTCCAGGCCAAACTTGATGCTCTCAAAGCCAAACTCGGCACCTCCGCTCCGGGCTGACCGTCACGATCCGATGTATCATTCAACACCATTTCCCACTCCCGAGGGCAGACATGTCCTCGCCGAGTTGACCGGCTGCCCGCCGGAGGTGTTGAATGACGTCGCGGGTCTGGAAACCTGTTTCCGCAATTGTGCGGTGGAAGGCGGAGCCACGCTGGTTTCATCGCATTTCCATCACTTCTCCCCTCAGGGCGTCAGCGGCGTTGTCGTCATCGCGGAAAGCCATGTCACCGTCCACACTTGGCCGGAGCATGGCTACGCCGCGGTGGATGTCTTCACCTGTGGCAGCCCCGAAGTGGCGGAGTACGTCATGGAGCTGATCATCGCCGCACTCCGAGCGGAGAACATCCACCGGACCTCATTCAAGCGCGGTCCGGATGCAGTCCCCGCCGAGATCGTTCACTAACACATCCCCATGCCCGAAGCACTCGCCGAGCGCGCCAGCCGCGGAGTTTCCGCAGTCCGGAAATCCCTGATCGCCGAGCAAGGCTGCGAGGCGCTCCAACTCGACTACGAACTCAAACTCGTCCTTTTCCTCACCGGCCGGATCGATGGCGAGCTCAACCCCGCTGAAAAGCAATTCACGTCCGAGGTCGGCAGGCGCTTCGAGTGGTCTGCCGCGCATGACCGGCTGTTGGAAGCACGCGTGCTCGCGCAACCGAGCTACGACCTATCAGCACTGAGGTTTGGCGGAATGCACGCGGCCTGGGGCGAGCAGTTGCTTCGCATCGCCGCCGGTGTGGTTCTCGCTGATGGCATCGTGAATCACGACGAACGCCTGTTTCTCGGCAACCTCGTCCATCAGCTCCTCGGCGGCGACATGGCCCGCATGGAAAGAATCCTCACCTGGCTCGAATCCGGTGAGGAGGAACCAATCGAACCACCACCGGTGGAAGTTACCAAAGAGGATCTGGAAACCTGCCTTGCCGAGCTGAACCAGCTCGCAGGTCTCGCCAACGTGAAGCAGGAGATCGAAAGCCTCGTCCGTTTCCTGGAAATCAACAAGGCCCGCGAACAACACGATCTCAAGGGCGCGGCGATGTCGCTGCACATGATTTTCTCAGGTAATCCCGGCACTGGAAAAACCACGGTTGCCCGCATCGTTTCCCGGATCTTCGCCGCTCTCGATGTATTGCAAAAAGGCCATCTCGTCGAAACCGACCGGCTCGGCCTCGTCGGCCAGTATGTTGGCCACACTGCAAAAAAAACCGATGATCTGGTGCGCCAGGCGCTCGATGGCATGCTCTTCGTGGACGAGGCCTACGCGCTCGTTTCGGGCGGAGAAAACGATTTCGGCCGCGAGGCCATCGACACGCTGGTGAAGCGCATGGAGGACCATCGTGAACGGCTGATTGTGATTGCAGCCGGTTATCCGGACGACATGAAGACCTTCATCGACGCCAACCCCGGTTTACAGTCGCGCTTCACCATCCATCTGAATTTCGCCGACTACACCGCTCCCGAACTGGTCGGCATTTTCAAAGGATTCTGCGAAAAAAATCAATACACGCTCGAAGCCGCTGCGGAAACCGCGCTCGAAGCACGGGTCGCAGCCGAGCTCAAATCCGCAGGCCGCGGCTTCGGCAACGGCCGCCACATGCGCAACCTCTTTGAAAAGGCGATCCGCAAGCACGCCGTCCGCCTCTGCCTGCGCAAACGCGAGTGGACCAAGGACGAACTCAGCCAGTTGACCCGCGAGGACCTGGTATGAAAAGGCCCCGCCACCCTGGCCGAAAACGCGAAAGACTCCCCTCATTCTTCGCGCTTTTTGATCTTTTCTTCCCCGCCCGCTCTATTTCGGAGTCAGATCCTTCAGGGTCACCACCACTCCACCCGGGACCGGCATCCTTGAATTGTTCCAGATGATCAGCCCCCAGCTCGCCAAGGCCAGAAGCGCCAACGCAACGAGTCCGCTCGCAAAAGGAGAGAGCCCGCTCTGGTTCTTCATGACGACAATCCGAACAGGCGGCACTTGCCGGGCGTAATTCAAAGAAGTGCTCCGGTTCACGCCTACCGGGCGATTTACCTGGATAGGACGAGGAGCTCTCGTCGCCATGGGTAAAAATGTTTTCCTTTCAGGGACCGGCTCAGAACGAATGGACTCTTTAAGGTGAATCCTCGCTTCGCGGAGAGTGGTGGTCGTGGAAACACCGCGTAGCCACATCAACCAGCCGCCAAGCCCCTTACAAGCATGGCCCGGAATTGCCGATCCGCCCCAGGTCATCACATCTTCGATCAAACTGACCAGACACCCCAAGCCACTTCCAGCAGCGTTCGAGCCTTCCCATTTCATCGGTGTGATCCAAAAGGTAACCTCGCGACCACTTGCCGGACCACCCACGCCGATCATATGCAAATTCGTTTCAATCCAGACCCCGTGTTTTCCAAGGGCCACCGATAGCAATTCGCTGACTTCCAGCACTTTCCCGATAAGATTCACAAAATCACCAGGATCGATCTTTCCGCGCTCGGCGAACGATTGCACCGAAGTCCCGTCAATCCACTCGGCAACCATGTATGGCATCCCGTCGGCATCGAGTCCCCCGTCGAGGATGGAACGCAGGTTTGGATGACGAACCTCTTTGAGAGTTTCGATCGCAGCGTTGAACACAGCTTGGGCCTCCTTGGACAAACCGCCGCCCGCAGCACCAAAAGGAAAAAACTTCCGAAAAGCAACCTGCTCCCCGCGACCGATGTCGAATGCCCGGAAAACGGCTCCCGAATCGTCCTTTGCGATGAGGTGATCCAGCTGATAATTTGAGCAATCGGAGGACACGTAAGGAAAATTCATGTATATTGGATAAGAAAGTTAGGGACGCCTTTCGGTGGCATCACCTTGGGAATTTCGTCAAAGGAAAAAATCAATTGATCCGAATCAGATGGGTTTCCGTGGTATCCTGATTCATTTTCAAAAATCACCACCCGCCCGCACTCCGCGCTCGCCACTTCCCCACCTTCCCGCTTCCATCCCGCCCGCCGATGGCCTCCTCGTTTTCTTTCGACTCTCTCAACCAAGCCCAACGCGAAGCCGTGGGCGCTCTCGACGGCCCGGTGATGCTGCTCGCCGGCGCGGGCACGGGCAAGACGCGCACCGTCACCTGCCGCATCGCCCACATGCTGGAAAAGCGGATCGCGCCGTCCGAGATCCTCGCGGTGACCTTCACCAACAAGGCCGCCAGCGAAATGCGCGAGCGGATCGGCGGCATGGTGTCGAAAAAAGCGGCGGAAGACATGACCGTCTGCACCTTCCACTCGCTTTGCGTCCGAATCCTGCGCGGCGGCATCGAGAAACTCGGCTACAAGAAAAATTTCTCGATCTGCTCGAACTCCGACCAAGTCGGCATGATGAAACAACTCCTCGTCCGCAAGGGCGGCGCGGATGTGAAAGTGAAGCCGGACGAAGTCCTTTCGGCCATCTCCAAGGCGAAGAACAAAGGCGTCGAACCGCAAGACATGGAGGACGATTTCTTCTCCACGCTCGCCTTCGCCTATCAGAACGAACTCCGCGCGCAGAACGCCGTGGATTTCGACGACCTCCTCCTGCTCGGCGAAAAAATCCTGCGCGAGCACTCCGACGTCCGCGAGATGTTCCGCCAGCGATACACCCGCGTCACGGTGGACGAGTTCCAGGACACGAACGCGCTCCAGATGCAGCTTCTCCAACAGCTCGTCGGCGGACCGAACTACCACGTCTGCGTCGTCGGCGATGACGACCAGTCGATCTACGGCTGGCGCGGCGCGGAGGTGGCGAACATCCTGCAGTTCGAGAAATTTTTCCCCGACCCGAAAATCATCCGTCTCGAGGAAAACTACCGGTCCACCCACGCCGTCCTGCACACCGCAAACAGCCTGATCAAACACAACATCGGCCGTCGCGAGAAAATCCTGCGCTCTACCCGCAAGGACGGCGATCCCGTGCGTATCGTCGCCATGCCCGGCGACGACCAGGAAGCCGAATTCATCGCCGAGGAAATCCTCGCGGAGAAAGGCGCGGTCGGCCGCGAATGGGAGGATTTCGCCATCCTCTTTCGCACCAACGGCCAGAGCCGCAAACTCGAACTCGCCTTCCGCGAGCGCAAGATTCCCTATCGGATGGTCGGAGCGCAAAGTTTCTACGACCGCCGCGAAGTCCGCGACGTGCTGGCCTACGCACAATTGTTAGCCTCGCCCGAAGCCGACGTGCCGCTGCTCCGCGTCCTCAACGCGCCCAACCGCGGCATCGGCCAATCCACCGCAGTGCTCGCCACCGACTGGAGCCGCGAGCATCACGAATCCGTCTGGCAGGCGCTGTGCGATCCGAATTTCACCGACCAACTCGGGCCCAAGGCCGCGAACGCCGTGCAGGAATTCGTCGCCATCATCGCCGGCGCGAAGAACCGCATCGAGATTGCGAAGGAGAACCCAGCCGATGTGCTCGATGCGCTGATCAAACAGATCGAATACATCCCGTGGATCGAGCGCGCGTGCAAAACCGACAGCGAACGCCAGCAGCGCGGTGAAGGAATTTTCAGCGTCATCGACAGCCTCCGCAAGCATCTCGAAAAAGGCCCCAAAAAGACCATCCAGTCCTTCATCGACCACAGCGCGCTCGCATCTGAAAAAGAAGAGGACCTTGAGAAAAAGCAGGGTGCCACCCTCATCACACTGCACGCGTCGAAGGGCCTCGAATTCCCCATCGTTTTCCTCGTCGGACTTGAAGAGGGTTTCCTCCCCCACACGCGAAGCATCGCGGAAGGCACCAAGGACGAGGAGCGGCGCCTGCTCTACGTCGGCATCACCCGTGCGCAGGACCAGCTCACGATGACCTATTGCGCCACCCGCATCAAATACGGGCAGGAAACCGGTTGCCAGCCGAGCAGCTTCATCGGTGAACTCGACGACGAGCATCTCCTCCACACCACCTACGACGACATCCTCGGCGCTGCTCCCAGCACCGACGAACTGGAGAACTTCTTCGGCGGGCTGAAAGGGCTGTTGGGCGACACCTGATAGCCCGTGCGGCGTGATACAGACATTCCTGTCTGTTCTTTCACAAGCCCCAGACACCCGCTATCGGCACAAAAGAACAGACAGGAATGTCTGTATCACGCAGCCTCATTTCATCCTTGGCATATACTGGAAAATCAGAACTCTCTCCATATCCTCATGTCTGATCAGATCCACCGCTCCCGGCGCAATCTGCCACATTGGTATCGCGAGGGATTCTCAGCGATTTACTCGATTACTTTCCGCCTCGCCGATTCCCTTCCGCTGGAAAAACTCACCTTTCTCGAAAAAGAACGTGAACGATTTATCAACGATCATCCGAAACCTTGGGATGACGAAATCTGGAAATCCTATCACCTGCGGTTCACCGAACAGATTGAAACCTGGCTGGATGCCGGGTATGGTTCTTGTTTTCTCTCAAGGCTCGAAATACGGCAGCACCTGATCGATGCTCTTTTGAAATTTGAGGGAGAACGACACGACCTGATTGCCGGAGTGATCATGCCGAACCATGTTCATCTGCTGCTGCATCCGCGCGAGGGCACTGAAGTGAACAAACTCCTTCAGGGGATCAAAGGCACTTCCGCCCGCTGGATCAATAAAGCCCTTGGACTAACCGGCAGCAATCTCTGGATGGATGAGTCCTACGATCACATCGTACGCTCGAAGGAAGAGTTGAAATATCTCACGAACTACATCCGTGAAAATCCGAGGAGCCTGTCGGCAGACTCTTTCTGGCTGGAGGAGCGGGAGGTTTCGCTCAACCTGAGGTCTGATCCGTCGTATGAGATGCTCTTCGTGTTTACAAAGGCGTGATACAGACATTCCTGTCTGTTCTTCAATGCCAACGGCAGGAAACTGAGGCTTGTGAAAGAACAGACAGGAATGTCTGTATCACGCCCTTGGAATTTTCCAATGCCGAGGCATCTCCCAGTTCTGGAGAACGCCGGTGGCGGCTTGTTTAAGGGCGTCTAGCGAAGTGCCGGGCGTCAGTTCCACGGTAGCGGAGATTTCCTCGTGCCGTTCGGCATCGGTGCTCGGAGTGCCGTAGACTTTCACGCTGCAAACGAGGCCGGTGGAAAGGAGGGCGGCCTCGACTTTGGCGGGGCTGATTTTCCGGCCGGCGACGTTGATGGCTCCGCCGATAGTTCCTGTCAGATGGAGGCGTCCGGCGGGATCGAGGAAACCGAGGTCGCGTGTTTGATAGATGCCGCCGCCGAGCTGGTCGTCGCGGCCGCTGACGATGAATTCCCACGTCTTGCGGGCCATGGCCAGCATGGCCTTGTCGCCGGTCAACTCGTAGGCGTCGCAGTAGTCCAGAC
>JBDSNC010000026.1:0-19256 GCA_039915545.1 Luteolibacter sp. | reverse complement strand
ACAGCTATGTCCTGCATGTTTTCGCCAGTCACCTGATGCTCTATCGAACATCCGTCAACGGCGACGGCGTCGCGGGCATCGGTCGCGTGCAGGTGAACGCCAACAATGTCCGCCTCGGCGATTCCGGCAGCGCCACCTTCGAAATCCGCAGCAACCGCGACACCGGACAGGTCACGCTTTTCATCGACGACGAATTCGCCGCGCAGTGGAGTGAGGCCGGCGACGCGAGGCTGGATGCGCCGGATCGTTCTGAAAAAGGATCGGGCTTCGGCTTTGTCGTGCAGGCGGAGAACAGCGCGGTCAGGCTCTCTGACGTGATGGTCGCCGAGTGGAACGGCATGCCGGACTCGGCGCGCAGCCTTCAGGTGGACGATCAGGACATCGTGCTTCTCTCCAACGGCACCGACCGTTTTTCCGGGAATGTGAAATCCTTCAGTGACGGCAAAATTCTGTTGGACGCGAAACACGGCGAGTTCCGGTTTCCGTTGGAGGAGGTCGCCGAGATCCGTTTCGCACGCAACCACCTCGCCAAGGAAACAGAACCGCCGGCCGACAGTGTGATCGTCCGACTGAGTCCGCTCGGGCAGGTCTCCGGCCTGCCGCTTTCCGGGGACGGGTCCTCCATCCGGCTGTTGCATCCGTTCGCCGGAGAGCTTGATTTCAATCTGGATTCCGCCGTGATGCTGGATTTTCAACCTTCTAACAATATCATCGATGATTGGAATTCGGAGTTTTAAGCCGGGACCGTGGTCATGCGTGGTCCTTGCCCTTGCCGCGGCCCTGCCGGCGCACGCGGACGAGATCTCGCTGACGGGTGACGCCAGCCTCAGCGGGACGATCCGTTCGATCAGCGATACGGGCGTGGTGGAGCTGGCCACAGCCATCTCGCCGGATCCCGTCCTGCTCAAGGCCGGTGCGGTGGAGAAAGTGGTTTTCAGCCCGCCGCAGGACAGTCCTGACACGCCGGGCGCGTTGGCGGAGCTGGTCAACGGGGATCTTCTGCCGGTTACGATCGAAGGACTGGATGATAAAAATCTGACGGTCATGACGATGGATGCAGGGCGCCTGGTGATCCCGCGCACGGCGCTGAAATCCGTCCAACTGGGCGTGCACAAGCGCAAGTTGGTCTATTCCGGACCGAAGAACATCGAGGAGTGGACGGGCGACGCCGAAGGTTCGCGGAACTGGCGTTTTGAAAACAACGCCCTCGTCGCAAACGGTCCGGCATACGCGGCCAAGGATTTCGCCACACCCACGCAGTTTGTTTTCCGCTTCTCGCTGAAATGGCAGGGCAATCCCAATTTCCAGATTTATTTCGCCGATCCGCTCAGGCCGAAGGGCGAGGCGTCGGACCGCTACTACCTCCAGTTCGCCGGTGCGGGCATGGAGCTGAAACGCGAGTCCACCAAGGGCAACCGCTACACCACCGTCATCCTCTCGCCCCGCACGCCTGAGCAATTTCCGGACAACACGCTCGAAGTCGAAATCCGCGTGGACCGGAAGACGGCCCGCCTCCATTTGTTTCTCAACGGCGAGCCCGAAGGTGCGGGCATTGATCCGGTGAAGGGCGTTCCCGAAGGCGGCGGCGTCACGCTGGTCAGCAACGCGCCTAACGGAACCGAGCAGGAAATCCGCGGCATCGAGATTCTCGAACTCGACGATTCCCGCGGCCGCCACCGCTCGGAGGAGCGTGGCGATCCGAAGACCGACAGCCTGATCAGCCGCGATGACGACCGCTGGGGCGGCCGTCTCAGCGACATCCGGAAAACGGGCGACGGGCTGGTTTTCTCGTTCAAGAGCGATTTCCAGGAAGCGCCGCTGGAGCTGATGGCGTCCGATGTTTCCACCGTATTTTTCGCCAATCCGGACGATTCGAAAAAGCCCGAAGAGGCGCATCCCTTCGTTCTCCGCCTGCAGGCCAATGGATCGCTGCGGGTGTCCTCGTGCTCGTTCACGGAAAACTCCGTCTCCGCCACGCATTCGTTGTTAGGCCCGCTGGTCATCCGCCGGTCCGGCATCTCCCAGCTCGAGCGCTTCGATCCGAAATCCAAAGAGGCACCTGAAAAATGAAACCCTTCCTTTTCATCATCGTCCTCGGAGCCTCTATCGCCCACGCCACGGCTGACGAGGTGAAATCCTTCGTGCGCTTCGCCAACGGCGACCAGCTCTCCGGCTCGATGGATTCGCTCACCACCGAGCGCCTGGTGTGGAATTCTCCCATCCTTGAAAAGCCCACGCCGTTTTTCCTGAAGAGCGTGCTCGATCTCAAGCTCACCGCCACCCAGCCGAAATCCGACGCCAGGCATGAGGCCACCGTTTATCTAACGAACGGCGACAGCGTCCGCGGCCAGCTCGCCTCCATCAGCGACGACGCCGTGGAACTCGACACCTGGTATGCCGGGCGCATGAAATTCCGCCGCGTCATGATCTCCGAGATCCAGGTGGACGAGCGCCCGACGCTGCTCTATCAGGGGCCGGAAGGCATCGACGACTGGACGCAGACCGAGGAGCCGCACGCGTGGTCGTTCCGGGATTCGTCATTCCGCTCCACCTCAGCGGGCGGGATTGCCAAAGACGTCGGACTGCCGGACGAGTGCTCGATTTCCTTCACCGCCGGGTGGCGCGGGACTTTCGCGCTGAAGCTGAATTTCTTCTCGGACGACATTCATCAGGACTCACCGGAGAGCGGCTACTCGATGACTTTCCAACAGCGCTCCATCATCGTCCAAAGCGGCAAGAACCAGATGACGCTCGGCCGCGTCGCCAACGCCTTCGCACTTCAGGAAAACGAGAAGGCGAAGATCGAGGTCCGGGCCAGCGCGAAGTCCGGCCAGATCGGCGTGTTCATCGACGGAAAATGCATTGCGCTGTGGAAGGACGCGGACGTCGCTGCCAACAAGATCGGCCGAGGCATCCATTTCATCACACTCAACTCCTCGCCGGTGAAAATTTCCAACATCCGGGTCGCCGCCTGGGATGGCGTGGCTGACGAGGTACCCGAGATGCAGCCTGCCGCCGGCATCCGCCAGTTCGGCGGGCTGGACATGCAGGACGACCAGAAACCGCTCGTCGAGGAAAAGCCCAAGAAGGGCCGGATGGTGCTCCGCAATGGCGACAGCCTCGCGGGTGAGGTCGTTGCGATCACCGGGGACATGATCACCATCAAAACTCCGTTCAAGGAAGTGCGGCTTCCGGTGGAGATGCTCAAATCCGTCGCCCTCAAACCCGTCGACCTCGAATCCAGTAAAAAAGAGAACGGCGACGTCCGTGGCTGGTTCTCCGATGGCTCGTCCGTCGTTTTCAAACTCCAAGCCGTCGGCGAGGACGGCACCCTCTCCGGCACCAATCAGAATTTCGGGGCCGCCAAGTTCAAACTGGACGCCTTCAGCCGCGTCGAGTTCAACATCTATGATCCGAAACTCGAAGACATCCGGAACAGCGGCGGATGGTAGGACCAAAAGAAAACGGGCTGCGAAGGGGATTTGAATCCTTCGCAACCCGTTCAAAAGTGGTGGAGGCGAGGGGAGTCGAAGCCCTGTGGGGACCGAGTGGGTCACGGAAGGACACCGAAACTCATTTTGAACGACTTAGAGATGCGTGAGTATCCGTGAATATCGGTGCTTGTTGTGACTGACGTTGTGACTGTTATGGATGTAAATTAGCTTGAGAGTGGGGATTCTGAGTGCAGATTCGAAGGACTTGCTGAGTGTCGAAATTGCTCGGGTCAGTACCAACATTAACGAACAAATGGTCAGTTTGCGTCGTCATCCTAAGTCTCCATTTTACTTCGCCTGCTTTACCGGCGAGGGTGGAAAGCGCTATCAAAGAAGCACTGGAGTCCGGGTAAGCGCGACCGTAACGGCACGCAGACAGGCTCAGAAAATCGCCGATGAATACGAAGATATTGCACGACGGCTGCAATCCGCCCGGCAGGTCCAGAAAGTCATTCACGATATTTATCAGGACGTGACTGGCGATCCCTTGCCTGATCAGACGCTCAGGCGGTATGTTGACGATTGGCTGAAAGACAAAAAGGGGTCAATCGCTTCGCGGAGCCACGGATTTTATCAGTCTCGGGCAGAGTCATTCCTTACGTATCTGGGGCCAAGAGCCGACTCTCCGATTTTCCGAGTCACTGAATCGGATATTCGTGGGTGGCGTGATGGTGAGGCAATTAGAGTTTCAACTTCCACGACCAATCACGGCTTGAAGGTTCTTAGTATGTTCTTCGGTGATGCAAAGAAACGTAATCTGATTTCCGTAAATCCCGCCGAAGCATTGCACATTCTCAAGCGTGATACCAAGACTGTGCGCCGCCCATTTACAATGGGCGTGTTGTCGGTACTACTGAAGAGCGTTGAATGAGAGTGGCGGTCCCTCGTGATCTTCGCGCTATACACCGGCCAGCGCCTGGGTGACCTGGCGAAACTGCGGTGGACAGCTATCGATCTGGAAGCCCGGGAGATTCGCCTCACTACGGACAAGACTGGACGTCACCAGAAAATCCCCATCCGGCGTCCGTTGATGTCCTTCGTCAGGACGCTCAAAAAGCCGTCGAACTTGGACTCGCCTCTGCATCCCGGTGCTGATTCCCTCGTTTCCCGTCAGGGAAAACCTGGAACATTGAGCCGACAATTTTACGATATTATGGCGGTCGCGGGACTAGTGTCAGAGCGCCCTCATCGAAAGCGCGAAGGCAACGACGATAGCAGAAGAAGAACTGCATCGGACCTGACTTTTCATAGCTTTAGACATACTCTAACGAGTATGCTGAAAAATGCCGGAGTGAGCGCTTCGATTGCTGAAGAGATAGTCGGCCACGACGTCACCGCCCGGAAGCTGGCGGGCGGCTGGAACGAACTGTAGCTGACGATGGCCTCGGTCTTCGACAGGCAGTGCTCGTAAGAATCCTGGGTTTCCACCGGGATCCAGACGGCGTCGCTGCCGATGACCCGGGGAAGTGATCCGTTCTGCCGGCCGCGCAGATCGTCCTTGCACGTGGCGTCGAGGTCCCGGCGCACGATGATGCGGCAGGTGGTCTCGCCCCAGTTGTGGAGCCCTTTACGAAATTGAGCTTGGTCACGTCGCCGCTCGACTCCGAGGAGCTGATGCGGATCGGTTCGCCGAAGAGCATCTTGAGTTCCGGCAGCCAGACGACGTACGCCCTGTTGACCGATGGGCTGGAGGAGCCGGTGACTTCGTCCATGGCGTCCTTCATCTCGAACTCGCCGTAGTTGACGAACAGCGGCAGCTCGGTCCCGGCAGTGCCGTGGCGGTAGGTGATCACCGTGCCTTTGTCCGGACCCTCGAGGAACACGAGGCGGTGCTCGCCCTGGAGGCCGGAGCGGTTGGACTGGCCGTAAGGTGCGTGGTTGTGATGGGAGACGCCACCGGTGGTCGGTGCCCAGAGGACCTTGCGGAACGTGCCATCGACATCCGCCACCCGGTTGATGCCGGGAGTGCGGACGGAGGACCAGGTCTGCGAGATGGGCGAGGACTCGATCACGGTGGAAAGGTCTTCGGCCGCGCGCTTGTCGATGAACGAATAGCCCCGGGTGTAGTGGGCATCCGTCCCGTCCACGCCCTTGCTGACGAAGTAGGCGACCCACTTCTCGGTGTTGGGGTAGAAGCGGTTGACGGGCTTGCGGTAGATCAGGTCCTGGCCCTTGATCTGGCCGTTAAGGTAGAAGACGGGGACCATCAGCAGTTCGCCGGAGACACGGAAGGCGAAGAACCCGACGAGACGGTTGTTGTCCTCGTTCTTGTCGACGATCTCGAAGCCGAGCAGGTACGGATCGCACATGATCTTGCGGTCACGGTTGCCGCCGGCGGTGTACGCTTGCTGAGCGACACCTCCGGTTCCCCAGTATTCGATCAGGAAGCAGCGTGGGTTGTGCTGTTAGTTGATGTCGTTTGGCCGCTTGCTGATTAGATTGACGCAAATGGGTCAATGATCTGTCTTGTTGTCGTCTCCGCTGCATCGTATTGACGCGATTCTTGGTCAATGGATTGGTTCGGTTCCATACTCGAAATGCTGCGGGCGAGACATGATCTTCCGCGGCGATACGAAATAAAAGGCAAGTGTCGGAGGCTACCCTGGAAGGATCCGCATTCGAATCACAGCGGCCTTTCATCGAGTGACGGGGAGGGACTGGTCGTGGCTGCGGCAACAGCGGAGAATCTCCTATGAGCCAAGATGCGCGAAGAAGAAGAGGGCGCCAAGGATGGCACCAACGGCACCGAGGTTGAGGATGAAGCCGGTGGTGTCTATCCGGGTCCATTTGCGGAACTGCCATGACGAATGGGGGCCGAACAACTTCAGGTGATCGCGGCACGCCGGATTGGCGTGAGCTTCGGCCGCGGCCCGTGCGTCGGTCTCCGGGTCGGGATCGACCGGAGTGAGCAGGCGCGCGGCCATGCGCTCGGCAGCTGCGATTTCTTCCGGTCGGCGGGGCATCAGCGGGCTGGCGATGAGGAGGATTGCAAAGGGGAAGAAGATGATGATTAAAGCCCGAATCGTTTCGTTGAGCGAGTAGCTGTTCTTCGTCAGATCGAAACCGAGACGATCCAGTCCGAGGAGAGACAGGTTGAGGCGCCCCTTGCCCCGATAGCGGACGGTGCCTCCATGTTCATGGACAGTTTCCAGACCACCGGTCCAGAAGATCGCCCTTGCAGGAAGAATGGTGGTCCGTGTCCAAGGTTGGGCCGGATGGATCGGGGCTGGTGGCGTCCGCCCGGCTTGTTCGTCCGGGGGCAGTTTCAGGAACTCGAGGATCTCCGCCTTCCTTGTCTTCACGTCTTCCTCTGTGGCGCTTGAGTATCCGGTGGTCAGCAATCGCTGAAGGGTGGTTTTGGTCAGCGCCGGGTCACTCCTCAGGGAGGGAAAGGCGGCGGGAAGCCCCATCGGCAGCACGAAGAACAAGAGCAGGGAGAGGCTGATTTGAAGGTAAACCGCCAACCGCGAAGTGCGTTTCCATAATATCCCCATCCACATGGCCGCCGCGAACGAGCCGCCGAACTCCCACCACAGCTTGAGGGTGCCTAGCAGGCTGTCGCTTGCCATCGAGAGAAGGGCGGCTCCTGCCAGCATCGCAACTCCAAAGATGCGTCCGACATTGAGATAGTGCCGTTCGGAACAGTTCGGAAATAGCGGACGGTAGATATTCCGGGTAACGAGGGCCGAGACGGTGATCATGAACATTTCGGCGGTGGCCATCAGGCCCGCGAGCGAAGCCACGATCACGATCCCGACCAATCCCATGCCTAACGGGGCGAGCAACCTGAACGCCGCGTGCCCCCAGAGCAGGTCGGGATCGGTGACATCTCCGGCGAAAAGCAGGATGATGAACATGGCCGTCACGCCCCACAACACGGTGGTGATGCGTTTGAGGTAGATCCCGGAAGTCATTCCAAAGCGCGCCGAGAATTCATCGCGCGCTGAACGCGGGGCGACAAAGACGTTGGCCTGCGCGCCGGAGTTGATCAAACCCATCAGGGCAATGGCCGCGACGTAGTGCCAGGTGAACTCGGCCGCCGCGGGCGATCCGAAGATGTGGAAGAAGGACTCGGACTTTTGCTCGTGCAGGGTCCGGAAGGCATCTATCAATCCGGATCCGCCGTGGCGTTGGTTGACCGTGGCGATCGCGAACGGGATGAGAAGGACTGAGAGCAATAGGATGAAGAGGCTCTGGATGACGTCGCCGATGAGCACCGCTTCCAGCCCGCCGGTGACCGCGCAAAGGCAGATCATCACCACCATCGCCCAGATCAGGACGGATGGGTTGATGAAGGATATTTCGCGCCGCGGTCGCTCGATCTCCAGCCGGCCGAGTTCCTCCTGCTCGGTCGCTGCCAGCGATTGGAAATCACGCGCTCCAAGATCCTGAAGCCGCCCGGCTCGCTCCACTTCCGCCTGTTCCACCAGGGTCAGCGCGGCAGGATCCTTCGGAGTCATCGACTGCACCGTCTTCACGAGGATGATGAAGGACAGCGACAGCAGGATGCACAGGCCGATGCCCATCAGCATGGCGTAGATTCCGCCGATCATCCGCGAGTGGTAGCGCTCGGCGTAGTAATCGCCGAGCGTGGCCGTACGCATCCGCCGGTACCATACCGAGGTGAACCAATGGAACGGCGTGCCGAAAAGCAGCATCAAGACCGACCACACGCCTGCCAGCCCGTTGTGATAGGTGGTGGTGATCACGGTCGGGCCGGTGTCCACGGAGGTCGCTTGGCCGAAGTTCGCGAACATCTGGATGAATTTTCCGAAGCGCCGCTTGCCGAGGAAGAACTCTTCCTCGGTGTGAATCCGGCGTAGCGACCTCAGGCCGATGAGGATCATCACCACGAAGTAGGCCGCAATCACGGCCAGATCGGCGGCCGACAGACCGAGAAGGGCGAGAACGGAAAATTGCATGCCGGGTGGGGAGTCCATCACCGCTTGGCAGGCAAGCGGGGTTCAAGGTGACGATGCGACAAGTTTTGCATACCGGCTGACGGAGGCACCCATCCCGGGGACGGGTTTCATGCCTTGGTCGGTGATGTAGCGGCAATACGTGTCGCGGTAAAGGGTGGAACATTCGCTGCGCAGCGAAAGTTCACGCCACTCGGACCAGGCATGATGGTAGTTTTCGATTGCGGGAATGATCCGATCCTTCTCGAAATTGCTTGAGCGGCTGCCCTGTTCTCCTAACAGAATGATGGTCCAGCCGGCCCGGACCACCTGTTGAAAAATGCGCCCGTAGCTACAGGAAGTCCGCAGGAATGCGAGGCGTGCGGCATCGGGGTGCCGGATGGACGAGGCCAGAGTCTCGATTTGCGTCCAAAGTTCCACCGCCTCGCCGAGTTCCGCCAAGGTGTCTTCGATCCTGCCGGATTTCAGAATCGAATTAACCGCTCTCATCATTTGCGGGGACCCGGGCTCGAAGCCGCCCAGAAACTCGTCGCGTGTCCAAAGCGTGTCGATGTCACCGCGGGTTCCGGTAATGCCGAGGAGAACGGCGCGGGCCGAAAGATCGAGCAGGCGCTTCATGGCCGGGTGGTGATCGGAAGGGAATCCGAGATCCGCCAGCACCCGCCCGGTGAGTTCGTCGGTGACAGTCCCCCGGTTTTGTGCCCAAAGGGCAAGCACGCGCGTGTTGATCTCACACCACAGTTCGTCCTGGATGTAAGGCCCCACCCATCCTCCGCCGCGCGACCAGGTGAGGAGGCCGGAGAACGCTTCCCGGTCTATCAGATCGCGCAGACAACGCGGTCCGGCAGGTGCCGTCTCACGGGAGTCCTCCTCGAAACCGTCGATCACGCCAGCCGCAATGAAGTGAGGGAATGCACCCTTGCCCTCATACTCACGTTGACACTGGACCTCCACCAGGTGGCGATGCGCACCCACTCCGATCGGCGGGCTGAAAGGATGGGTTCGGTGATAGTCTCCCGTGCAGTGCTTGATCGAAAAGAGGAGCTTCGGATGCGGCTCGATCCGGCCGGAGGCTTCGAGGTATTTTCCGGCATCTTCATCAATACCGCTCAACCAGGTGCGGTAGACAAGGGTGCGGTTGAGTTTGCGACAGACTTCTTCGCGCAGAAGTTCCAACAGGACCACATGGCTTTCGACGCCGTGGACGATGGGATCTCCTCCGGTGTGATGAGGCAGGTCGTGCAGGTAGGTTTCGCCGACCCGGACCACCAGTCCGTCGAGTTCGGGAAAGCTGGAGAAAATCTCGCGGATCTGGGCGCGGACGATCTCCTGGGTCAGCGGATGGTGGATGTCAGGGGTGAATACCCCTTTGATCCCCACTTCGTCGGGGATCACCGTTGTCGAGGAGATCTGGTTGCGGAAGCGCTCCACCAGCACCTTGGGCAGCACCACGAAATCGGTCCATGCCAGGCATTCGATTCCCGCCCGCTTCACGCGCTGGAGTTTCGGCCCGATGTCCGCCGCGTAGGACTCGATCCAGCGGAGTCCTGCATCGTCTTTCTCCCACAGGTCAGGGGCGAAGGACTGGAGGGTGACGCCGGCTTGGACATGAAGATTGCACACCTGTCCGGTGAATCCCAGACCGCCAAGGGTGATGGGATCCTGGTAGCGGCTTTCACGGGGCTGCTCACCCGGATTGTGGTGGACGAAATCGATCAGCATAGGTCGGAAAGAATCCCCAATACTGTCACGGTGGGGCACACCGTAAATCCCGGAGGTTTTTCGATTCGTCCCAAGAAACGCCGCTTCGGATCTTTTGTGACTTTGGGACGAATTGACAAGCGCTAGAAATTCCAAAATGGGGGCATGTCTCTTAGTTTGCAAATGCATCCCTGCCGGACCGCTGATATCATTCCTCCTCATTACCATGCGAAGCGCCCTTTTCTACCTGCTGCTGTCCACCCTTTCCCACGCCGGGATCGTCGTGAGCACCTCGAGTTCCACGTCATCACTCGCCTATTCTTCCGATGTCAGCACGACGGATTTGATCAATAGCGGACAATCGACGCTGCAGTTGCCATCCCAGGTTTCCGCTTCCAATACCAGTTTTCCAGGAACCGGGATCAACAACGGCGGATATTCCAACACCAGCGCGGATAACACCTTTTTCCAGGTTTCGGTTACGCCGACACATTTCCCTGCTACGGCAACCTATTTCCTGAATACTTCGACGAATCCCCAGGGCTATAACATCACCTCGATCCGCTCCTTTATGGGATGGTATCACACCAACTCGATGGCGCAGGCTAACCAAACCTATACCGTCGCGATCCGCCTCGTAGGGTCAACGGACTACAACCTGTTGACGCCCGTCTCCTTCAAGCCCTTTACAGATGTCGGAGGGGCAAGCGCTACGGCGGCTTTCGAAAGCAAGGTAAACATCACCGATAGCAACGGCTACCTCGCTACGGGAGTGGACAGTATCCGATTCACCTTCAGCAATCCCGTAGGCCCCGACGGCGTGCTAAGCAGTACTGGAGCGAACAAGGGAACAGTGATCCGCGAAATCGACGTGATTGGCAGTCCGGTGGGTGCCACCGGGGTGGTGATCAATCAGCCATCCAGCCGCCATATCGTGCAGCGGTCGGCGACCAACACCGGCACAATTCCGATTTCGGGCAACTATTACGATACGGCGGATCGTATCGAAGCGCGCATGGTGGTGATGGCCGGTTCTGCCAACACCGGCACCACCACCGCGTGGCAGACGATCCAAATCAATCCCACGGGAGGGACCTATTCTGGAACCCTCACCAACGTTGCCGCCGGAGGTTGGTATCAATTGGAAGTCCGCTCCGTGACGGGGGAAACTCCTAGCAACGTCTCGGTGGTCCAGAAAGTCGGCGTCGGCGACATCTACGTGACTTGCGGCCAATCGAACTCCGCCAACCATGGAGGGCCTGTTTACACACCGACGGATGACCGTGTTTCCACCCGGACTTCATCCAGTGCTTCCACTTGGCGGCATGGCTACGATCCTCAGCCGCTCGCGACTGGCACCGGAGGGTCCGCTTGGTCGAGGCTCGGCGATCAACTCGTCGCTGCCGAGCAGGTTCCCATCGGATTTGTTTGTGTCGGGGTGGGGGGGACACAAATCAGCCAGTGGATCCCGGGAACGACGTATTACAACACCCTGCTCAAGCCAGCGGTCCAATCGTTCGGCCCATCCGGCTTCCGTGCCGTGCTCTGGCATCAAGGCGAGTCCGACTCCATCGCTGTGACCAGCGCCACGGTCTATGCCTCGCGGCTCAATTCGATGGTCGGACAGAGCCGCACCGACGCGGGCTGGACGGTGCCGTGGTATGTGGCGGAAGCATCCTACATCGGCACCGTCTCGCTCGTCGCAGAAGAGCCGGTGACGGCAGGTCAGCGCCTCGCGATTTATGGCGATCCAAATATGCACCTCGGCCCCACCACCGATGCCTTTCACCTTGAAGACGCCGCCGGCGGCAAGCTGATCGATGTCGTTCATTTTAATGCCGCGGGACTCAACGACCATGCCACCCAGTGGCGGAACATCCTCCGCGGCACCGCGACACCGACTCCCCGCAACGGCGACTTTGAGGACAACCGCAATCCCGCCATCACCGGTTTGGCTCCGCTGGCGGATGGAGCCAGCCATGTAGTGACGATTTCCGGAGATAACGATTCGCCCTCAGTGATCGGCTGGCACATCCTCTCCGCAAATGGCCTCAGTGCCGCCGATGGCTCCAATGGCTTCCACAATCCCACCGCGGGCACCTACGCCGGAGCCGCGGATATTAGCAACGGCGGCGTCCTGCCGGGAATGAGTGGACGCCATGTGGCCATGCTCGATGGCGGCACTGCCGGAAATCAGTTCCTCCACACCACCCGTGCCATGGTGCAACCGGATTCCAATCATACCCTCACGATTGCAATCGGGGTGAGGGACATTGACTTAACCTTTGGCGGAGCACGCATCGAAATCCTGGCAGATGGGGTGACAGTGGCCAGCAAGGTCTTCAGCAAGGCGGATTTGGACACCCTGCGCGGTGGAAACTCCGCCGGAACCTTCACCGACGTCAGTCTGAATTATCAAACGGCTGCCACGGTGGCATCGAACCAACCACTCGCCGTCAAGATCGTGAAAATCGGCGGGACCGGAACCGTGCTGGACTTCGACAATGTCCGCCTGACCTCCGTCATCACGCCCTACGCTTCGTGGCAGATCGAGCACTTCGGTTCGACCACGGCTGCCGAGGCCGCATGGGGCGCGGACCCCGATGGCGATTCGCTCGCCAACTCCTTCGAGTATCACCTGGGTCTGGATCCAAAAACCCGGGATGCCCCCAGCTTCCTCTCCCAAGCCGAACACGACGGAAAATCCTGGGTGCGCTATCAGGTTCCCCTCGATCCCGCGGTCGATGCCTCCACCCTCGGCCTCTGGTATTCCTTCGATTTGTCCGCATGGCAGCCCGCCGCGAATTCTCCGGATGGGACCGTCGTCGAGTTCCGACAAGCGAACAGTTGGGCTTTGGAGATTTCCAAAGACGACCATCAACGGTCGTTCTTCCAACTCCGTGCTGCCTCGCAGCAACCTTGATCCCTTTACCTGCCCGATGAAAAATTCGCCACCGCTCAAGAAAAGACGCGTTTTTGTGCTACGGCGCATTGGTCAGGGACGCGGGGATGGAATAGACTCGCCGTTGCTCTGGATGAAAGGTCGCGTCTCTTCAGATCTAGCAGCCCGCTGTTTTGAAACGCGTTAATTTTCTCCATGATGAAACTCTCCTTGGTTGCCTTCCTGATCTCGCTCACCACTAGTGGCGCGTATTCCGCTTCCCTGACATGGGACACGGTCGCCAATGGCACGACCATCAACCATGCCAACGGGACTTGGGATTTGGCGGGCACCGTCTGGAACGATGGCGCGGGGAATAATGTCGCGTGGTCGAACACTCCTTTGAAGGATGCGGTCTTCGCTGGAAACACCACTGGCGTGACGACGATCACCGTGGGCAGCAGCCTCGTGGCGGCAGATAACATCACGGTGAATGGCAATGGTGGCACCATGCAAATCAGCGGAACCTACGCGAACCTTTCGGCAAACAAACTGACGGTGCAGACGGGCGGCGCAGGGAAGCTCGCATTTAACACACCTGCCACCTTGGGGAACGTGTCTGCCATCTCGATCGCCAACGGAGCGACCCTGCTCTGCTATGCGGGGGCCACCATCACGAGCGCAATGGATGTGACGGGCAGCGGTAATACGGAAAATCTTGGCGCACTGCGGATCGAGTCAAACAGTAAGCTGCAAGGCACGATCAACCTACTCGGCGATTCGACCTTCGGCTCGAACTCTGCGACAGGTATCTTCGACAGCATCGTCAGCGGAAATTTCGCCTTCAATCAGGCGGCTGCTGGGGCCGGCTCCGTCCAGATCAATGGCAACAATACCTTCATCGGTGGCACCACGATTTCCCGCAACACCGTGGAAGCCGGCCACAACAACGCGTTTGGCAGCGGCACGCTTCGACTCAACGGCGGAACGCTCAGCTCAAGTTCAACGACAGCCAGAACATTCTCCAACACGGTGGCAATGGGGGCCTCAGTGACGCTCGGAAACACCACCAATTCCGGCAAACTCAGCTTTCCTAACGGCCCGTTCCAGTCGACGACGGCCAGCACCAGTGTTACCACGAATTCGACGGTGGAGATTGCCGATCTGCGCGTGACGGGAACCTTCAATCACGGCGGCTCCTCCCCGCTGGTTCTCGGTGGCAGCTTCACAGCGCTGTCATCCGCCGCCCGGCTCACCGGCACGCAGGTGACGCTGGGAAGCGGCGGCACGATCTTTGATACCAACGGTTTCAACGCCACCATCGCCGCCCCGATGGGAGGAAGCCAGGGGTTCACAAAAACCGGTGTTGGCATTCTATCCGTAGGCGGAGTGACTTCCAGCTTCACCGGGCCGGTGCAGGTCACCGCAGGTGTTTTGCGCCTGATCCCCCAGGTGGTGTCGTTGCCTGCGGATTTGAAAATCATGCCGCTGGGAGATTCGATCACCTATGGGGCGACGGCATTGAATGGAGGTTACCGCGCTCCTCTGTATGACCTGCTGCAGCCGATCGCGCCCAACTTCCATTTTATCGGTGATTCCACCCTCAACCCGGGAACACTACCCGCCGGCCAGCAGAATCACGCGGGGCATTCGTCCTACTCTTCCCCCGACATCAGGAACAATCTTGACGGGCTGGATAGCACGACGTTCAACACCCTCGGCGGTGCCGATCGAAATCCAAATGGTGGCTACTGGTTCCCGGGTGGAGACGGCACCAATGGCACCCCGAATCGTGCGCCCATTTTTCCCGACGTCATCCTGCTCATGGTCGGCGCGAATGATATCTATCGGCTGACGATGAACACGACCCAGGCATACGCGAGTTATACCGCCCTGATGACGAAGATCACCAGCCAGCGGCCCAATGCGCGCGTCTTCATGTCCAAGATCACCCCGAGCTCGACCAATGATGGCCCGGCAGTCGCCTACAATGGGGTGGTGCAACAGGTCTATGATGAGTTCAAAGCCGCGGGGAAAAAAGTCACGCTGGTGGACATGCACACGGGTTTTACGGGTGGAACCTCTGATAGTCTTCATCCTACTCCGGCGGGCTACCAGTGGATGGCGGAGCGTTGGCGCGACGCCTTGGGTTCGGCCTTGGGAACAGAGGGGCCGGGAAATTTCCGGAACGCGCCTTTGATCACCGTGCAGCCCGGAGCGACGCTCACAGGTTCGGCGCTGGTCAACCAACTGGACATTCGCGGAACCCTCTCGCCCGGCGATGGCATCGGCATCGTCACGGCGACGGCCGCTACGATTTCCGGAAACTATCAATGTGATCTAACTGTCGTCACCTCGGACCGGCTGGTGGTGGAAGGAAATCTGGACCTGACCAACGCGACGCTGGCGATCCAACCGCTGGAAACTCCCGCAGCCGCGCTGTATGTGATCGCGAGTTACAGCGGTAATCTCAGTGGTGGATTCGGGCCGGTGACGGGGATGCCGCCGGGATACCAGTTGGTCAATGATGCGGCAGCCAAACGGCTGGTGATCGCCACGCCGTATGCGGCTTGGCGTATCGGCCGGGGGCTGCCCGATGTAAGCGGCGCCGGCACACTGGATGCCGACTCGGACGGAGCTGCGGACCTCATGGAATTCGCGATCGGTGGCAATCCGGTCAACGCAGGCGACAGGGGCTTTCAACGCGGAAGTGTGGAAACGGTCGGGGCAGGGAACGCGTTGACGTTCACCATCCTGGCGCGCAGCGGAGCGGTCTTTTCCGCCACTCCGGACCATGCGATGACCGCGGCAAAGGACGGGATTTCCTACCGGGTGGAAGGCTCGGAAGACCTTACCGTGTGGCAGCGGGAGATCTCGGAGATCCCGCCAGCCAGCGGGCTGGACGTTTCTCCGGCGGGATATGAATACCATCGATTCCGCGCCAGCGGATCGCCTGAAAGCAACCCCATGGGATTTATCCGTCTGCGCGTCGCGGAGGGCGGTTTTTGATTCGGAAGAACCATGGCGACCTTGCCTCCCGTCGGACAGCCTGGCGGATTGCCCTCGAACAGCTTGCACCCATTCTGAAGACTCACTTTTTATGAAGCACACACTCACCGCCGCCACCCTGCTACTACTTTCAGTTAGTCCCTCCGCCCTCGCGGCATCTGACACTCCGCAGGTCGATGCGGTCCGCGACATTGTTTCCAAGTATGAAACGAAATTTACCGCACCGCCCGTCCCACGGGCGAATGGTGGCGGCTCGATGGCCGTGGCGGCACCTCTGATGGGAAATGGCGATCTGGGCGTCTGCATCACCGGCAAGCCTGAGGCCCAGGTTTTCTGGGTTACCAAGAACGACTTCTGGTCACTGAAAGATGGCAGCGCCAATCCGCGCGGATTCGGGACGCTCCAAGTCAATATCCCCGAGTTCGCGGGCGCAAGCTACGCGGCCCGGCAGTCGCTGGCCGAGGCCAAGACGATCACCACCCTCACCGGCAAGGAATCCACAGTCACGGAAACAAGTTTCGTCGCCGCCACTGCCAATGTCCTGGTCGTAACGCTCGAATGTAAGGGCAAACCCGTTGCGGTGAATTGCGCATTCCGCCCCCATGGCGATGGCGAGAATCTATCCGGCGAAAAGGACGGCGTTCAGTGGACCACCCGCGCCTTCACCAAAGGAGTGGATGTTCCGACCCGCGCCGCCGTCGCTTGGAAATCCGGCGGCTCCGGATCACCTGCATTCACGCTTGAGCCGGGCAAACCGGTCACACTCCTGCTTACCATGGCCTCTAACTTCGATGCCAAAGATCCGCAGGAAAAGGCCGTCTCCCTCCTCAAATCCGCCGATCCGACCGCACTCGAGACCGCGCACAGGGCCTGGTGGCGCGAGTTTTACGGCAAGTCGTTCGTCGAAATCCCGGACGCCGACATCATGCGCCGCTATTACATCTCGCAGTATGTCCTGGCCAGCGCCTCGCGTAATGCCAAGTTCCCGCCTGCCATCATCGGCCCGTGGGCGACGGCCGCCGGCGGCTGGTGCGGTTACTGGATGAACTACAACCACGCAGCGCCCTACTACGGTCTCTATTCGAGCAACCACATCCTGCAGGCCGGCCCTCAGGACACGCCCATACTCGACTTCATGCCCGTCGGCCAAAAACACGCCCAGGATATTCTTGGCATCCGCGGCGTCCTCTACCCCGTCGGCATCGGGCCGCTGGGGCTCGACGGCGGCAATATCGTGGCAAACACAAAGACCGACAATCGCTACGAAAAAGGCATCACCACCTGGGGCCAACGCTCCAACGCCGCCTACAATCTCGTCAACATGGGGCGGCGCTGGTACACCACCTACGACAAGGATTACGCCCGCAAGATCTATCCCTTTGCCAAGGCCGTCGCTGATTTCTGGGAGGACTACCTGACGGTCGAAGATGACGGCCATGGTGGCAAACGCTATGCCATCATCGGAGACTCCGTCCAGGAAGGCACCGGCAAAAACAGAAATCCCATCAACTCGCTCGGAGTTGTCCGCAGCACCTTCAAGCTGATGCTCGACCTGAGCCTGGAGTATGATCTGGAGGCCAACCGCCGCGCCAAATGGCAGGACATCCTCGACCACTTGTGTCCGTTCCCGACCAAGGATGCGGGCAAGGGGAAAACCATCTTCGTCCTCTCGGAAGACATGCCGCGCTTCTGGCAGAGCAACACCGTCCACATCCAGCACATCTATCCGGCCGGTGCCATCGGGCTGGATTCACCGCCCGAACAACTCGCCATCGCCCGCGACACCCTCGCCGCCTCAGGACGCTGGCACGACGGCAACGGATCCAACAGCTTCTTCCCCGCCGCGGCACGTGTCGGCTGGGCCCCTGAATCGATCCTCGGCGAACTCCACAAGTATTCCACCACCGCCATGGCGCCAAACGGATTTTCCCAAGGCAATATCCACGGCATCGAGAACTGCTCCACCGTCCCTAACACCATAAACGAAATGTTGTTGCAGTCGCACGAGGGCGCGCTGCGCTTCTTCCCCGTCTGGCCGAAGAACCTCGACGCCCGCTTCGGCACCTTGCGTGCCGACGGTGCCTTCCTGGTGTCGGCGCAATTGAAGAGTGGCGAAATCTCCGGCGTCACCATCGCCAGCGAAAAAGGCCGCGATTGCACGGTCGTGAACCCGTGGCCGGAGAAGAAAGTTCTCGTGACGCGCAACGGCAGTGCGGCTGAAACCGTGGGAGGTGAGCGCTTCACGCTCAAGACCGTCGCAGGCGGAACCCTTTCCCTTTCTCCTGTTTTATGAAATCCATCACTGCTAAATATCATTCCGTTTTTGCACTGCTCGTCTTGTCCGTCACGTTGTCCCATGCGGCGGAATTGACTCTAGCGGATCCCTTCGGCGACGAAATGGTCCTCCAACAAGGAATGACCATTCCAGTTTGGGGCACTGCGGAATCGGGCGCCAAGGTCACGGTCTCATTTGCCAATCAGACCAAGACCGCGACTGCCGACGCTGGCGGGCAATGGAAGGTCGCCTTGGATGCTCTTTCGGCATCGTCTGCAAACAGGCCGATGAAAGTCGCCAGTGGTGCGGGCAACATCGAGGTGAAGGATGTGTTAGTCGGCGAGGTGTGGATCTGCTCGGGGCAGTCCAATATGGAAATGGGAGTGACACTGGCCACGAATGCGGCGGCCGAAGTCGCCGACGCCAAGCACCCCACCATCCGCTTGCGAGTGGTGAACAAGAACGTGGCAGCCACCCCACAGACAAAACTCAATGCCAGTCCATGGCGCGAATGCACGCCCGCCAGCATCGCCCAAGGAACTTGGAACGGCTTCTCCGCGACCGCCTACTATTTTGGTCGCAGCATCCAGGAGGAAATCAAGGTGCCCGTGGGACTGATTCATACCGCATGGGGCGGAACCTTGATCGAACCGTGGATCACTGCCGAAGCCTATCACGCAGAACCGTCTCTGAAGGTGCAAAGCGCCTGGTTGCGCGCCGGAGGGAAGCCTGGAAATCAAGCCCACCCCACCGGACTCTACAATTCGATGATCGCTCCCTGGACAACCTTCCCGGTTCGCGGCGCGATTTGGTATCAGGGCGAGAGCAACTGCATCCAGCACGACGGCCTGAGCTACCTCAATAAAATGCAGGCACTCGTCTCCGGTTGGCGGCAAGCATGGGGCAGGACAGATGAAAATTTTCCCTTCTACTTCGTGCAAATCGCGCCCTTCCGCTATCCGCAATGCGCCCCACAC
>JBDSNC010000001.1:0-26280 GCA_039915545.1 Luteolibacter sp. | reverse complement strand
CGAGGTCGTCGAGGTCCTTCGCGCTGAGTTCCCGCCAGCCTTGCCAGAATGCGGCGTCCCTGCTGCCGCCTTTGAACGCATCCGGGGAAATGGTGTTGCCGAAACGGTTGAAGCGGATGCCGTTGGGATTCTGCCACGAAACCGTGCCCGTCTTGGGATTGACGCTCGGAAGTTCCAAGGTGGCCATGGAAGATAGCAACGCTTTCCATGCACCGACGGAGGTGGAGTTCACGTTGAAGGCGCCATTCACCCCGATGCGGGCGGCGATGGCTTGCGGAGCGAGGGTTCCGGCGTCGGCGATGATCTTGTCGATGGAAGTGTCTCCGCTGAGAGGGGAGAAGGTCATCCGCGGATTGGGCAGGGTTTTCCCGCCGAGTGAAAGGCCTTTGAAATCGAAGACGTCGTCGAAATTACCGGAGTTTTTCCCGAGATAGTCCAAGCCGAGGGTCGAGAAAAAGACGCTGTCCCAGAGCCGTGAATTCACTTGATGGGAGGTATCGACGATCTTGAAGCCGGTGATCCCTGCGAAATCCTGTTTCGAGACAGCATTGAGGGGAACGCGGGGATTGGCGTAGGAATTGCCGACGACGAAGCCGGGCTCGAAGTTGTAGCGGGAAAGTTGCGCGTGCTGGAACTGGCCGATGGAAACGAGGGGCGAGCGGGGCACGTCATAGGCGATGACGTGGGTGTATCCAGTGGCGGCGGTGGAGCCGGGGCCGCCGAAGCCCTGCCAGCGCCCCGGTGTCGGGACGCCTTGAGGGATGGCATTGCTGCTGAATCCGCCTTCCGCGACGAGGCCGCGGTTGCCGCCGAATCCGTCCCCGACATCGCCGGCGATCGCTCCGGTGCGGTGGGCTCCGGGAATGAGGTGGGCCACGGCGTTCCATCCCTCACGGGCGGAGGTCGTCGAGCGCGAGCCGTCCAGCTTCAGGTTGCTGGAGAGGGTGACGGGGTTGGAATCGATCCAGCCGCGCGCGCCTTGGCCGGGATCGTCGATTTCTAGGGAATTACGGGTGTAGAAACGCCAGGTACCGACGGCCCCGGGATTTCCGCTGGCGAGATCCTCGATGCGGTGGGGCATTTTTCCGCTGGCTCCACTAAGAGTGAGGCGGTTTCTTGCAGTGATGAGTGGCTCGGGAATGTAGGGTTGTTTAGCTTTGTCGTCGCGCCCGCCGTTCCAAAGATTGGTGTAGCGGTTGAGGTTGATGTCACCAGAAGCGGCCTTGGCCTTGAGCGTCAGCCAGGTAGCGGCGGCGTCCAGATCGAGCGTTTGTCCCTGGTTCTTGAAATGCTGGACCGTGCCGACGCCATAACTTTTCGTGGCGCCGTCCACCTGCGTGTCTTGGAGATAAACATCACCGAACCAGCCCCAGGAGCCTTCGTCGATGAGCAGCGGCTGGCCTTTCTTGTCGTCGGGCAAGGCACTGCCGGGTTTGTCTTCCGACCGGATGATGTCGAGGGTGAAGGCTCCCTTGGGGTCCAGAGTAGGAACCAACAGGTTAAAATCGTTGCTGATGGATGCATTGGACTCAACCGAAAACAAGCGGAACTCCCCGGGTTGAAAATCGACGGCCTCGGTTTTCAGTCTCATGAAGCTTCCGCCTTGTTTGGAATCAGGGGACGGTAGCATGCCTTCAAACGAGGCTTTCCAGTAATCGCGCAGCCACATTTCGGTGACATTTCCTGAGTTTCCTGGGAAAGTTCCGTTCGCATTGGGTTTGTCGAAATCGAGGCGGAAATAGGGCGCGATCGCCCACTCAAGCTGATAGCTCATCGGCGCGATGGCGACGTTGTAAGGATTCCAGAGGCCGATGACCGGCTTGATCAGAAGCTGGGGCTGATAGCGCTTGGTGTTGGTCGTCGGTTTCGAAGGGCCGGCTTTCGCGCCCAGTATCAGGCCAATCTGGACGACCGAAAGCACAGGGGCGACCGCACTGTTCGACTGCTGGATGTCCTGTTGGAAAACGTTGCCAGCGTTGGCCCGCTTGTACGGCACCCAGCCCTGCTGCCGGAGGTCGGAATCGACGCGGGGATTGGAACCCACCATGTCGATGGTGCCAGTGGAGGCACTGGTCCAGAGCCGGGCATAGTTGAAAAGCGTGCCCCAGTTCGGGCCGACACCCTGAGGGATATTTCCTATCAGCTCATCGCAGAGGAAAAACTTCGATTTGTCGGTGACATTGAAATCGTGGATGTTGGCCGAACCCAAGGTCAGCGATACGGGAGTCGCACCGAGAAATCCTCTTACAAAAGGCTGCGATTGCTGGGAACGATCGAATACCAGCGACAGGTCGGCTTTCATGCCGCCGAGTTTCACATTCACCGGGAGACCGAAGCCGCCGGTGGTGATGTCGTCGAAGTATTGTTTGGGAACGTCCCTGTTTCCAGCGGCGATGCCGACGGTTTCCGGCGAAATGAGCAGGGATTTGTTCACCAGGCCGCTGACGCCGAAGTTGGCGTCCGTGAACTCGCTGCCGAGGTTCTTGAGTCCGGGAGCCTGCGGAATTTGGGACTTGGTGAGTCGGTCGGAAGCGGATGCCGTGGTCGTGGCGGACTTGAGATCGACACGTGCCTTGGTGCCCTCGTCTCCCACCCACCAGGCAAAGCCGCCCTCGACAAAGTTTTTTTTCACGGACACGAGAGGCACCCTGAGCTCTTTATTCCCGGTGGCTGCGGCGAGCGGCTTGTATAGGGCGACGGAATTTGCATCGGTCAGGGCGGTCGCGGGATTCGGATTCGTGCCGCTGACGAGCCAGCTCGGCGTCGGGGTGGTGGTGTTGGTTTTCCAAGCTCCGGTCCACGCCGGATTCGGCGAATTCTCATCGAGCAGATCGGCGCGGGCGGTCACGCTCTGGTCGCGGCCATTCTGCTTTTGAAGCTCGGCGATTGCCATCAGCAGGGCCATCCGGGCGTTGGCCTGGGCGATGGCGGTCGCGGCACTGATGGAAGAGGAGCGGAGGGAAATTGAACTCAGCGAGAGGAGCCCCACCGCGATCACGGTGAGCAGGATCATCAATGCTAGCGTGACGATCAGGGCAAACCCCCGGGTCTTGCGGGTTCTTTGGAGCGGTGGAAATATGGAGTCCATAATAAGGTTTTGTAAAACGACTCTAGATGCTCAGCAGGAATCCCGGAGTGTCTGGACGGATCGAGAGTTTTCGAAGCCATGTGAGTTTGCCCGACATTCCCGGAAACTACCATTGGCGGATCCGCCAATGATAGGGAGCCCTCTTCTCTTTGGAGAGGCGGCGTGTTGTTTGGCGGTTGATGGCCAATCGAGGGTCCATGGAAAATCCAAGGAATCCGGGGAAAACGAATGGCAGCAATAGAAGGTTCGGAACCGATTGTCAGTGCGTGAGCCGGAACTTGCCTTGGTTGTCGGTTTTCGAACTCCCGCCGCCGAAAACTTCGAACTGCCCCGCCTCAAGCCGCGGCACTCCATCCGGTCCCGGAAACGACAGGACCTGGGGAGCGAGCGTGAATTTCACGCTCTTCGTCTGACCGGGCGTGAGCGTGATTTTTTGGAAACCCTTCAGCTCCCGGAGTGGGCGGGTGATGCTGGCGGCGAGGTCCCGGATGTAACGTTGCACGACCTCCGCACCGCCCCGATCGCCAGTGTTGGTTAGATTCGCACTCACTTCGACCGGTTTTTCCAGCGGGACCTCGCACTTAGCGATGCGGACAGAGCTGAATTTGAAATGGGAGTAGCTCTCCCTTCACCGAAGGCGAAGCGCGGCTCATTGCTTTCGTCGAGAAAATAGATGGTTAAGCCGAGAGACGATTGTTTCTGCCCGACTGGGATCTTGCCGATAGGCATGTAGTCGTTCACGTCCTTCGGCCGACCGTTGTCCTGGGTAGAGGATCGGGTAAGGGATTCTGGGTAGCGAAGGCAGGAACGGTCGGCAAAGGCGTCATCAGGAATGGACCCGGATCACCGCGCTGGTCATGGAGTCCGAGCGCAAATCTTATGGAAAGACCTTCATGGAGGCTACCTACGAAGGCGACCTGATGGGGGTGGCGGGCGTTTGGTTCACGATCGACCGGGAAGGCAAAACGGTTTACGGTGAGACGTAGAATGGGGTGAATAAAGGAAATTTCACCAACCACCAGATTGTCAAGGGAGTCGACCTTACGTGAAACCGGGCGATCCGGGCAGCGGCATGATTTTCGGAAACGACCCGCAAGGTCCGGGCAAGGAAAACGCCAGCGGTCAGCGGATCTTGCACTGGGAATCAGTTTGGCCTGCCAGTCCAGATCACTCGGTAGCCCCTTGCTTCCGCAACTGCATTTCCCTCCGGACCCAGCACGAAAAGCGCGGTGGCCCAGCCGCTGGCCATGGCCGCATCCGGCCCGATCACGGTCACACCGCAGGGCGGACGCAGCACGGGCTGGCCGGTGGTGGGATTCAAAATGTGACTTGCGAGTTTGTCGCCTTGCCTGTGGTTCCATTGGCGGTAATTGCCACTGGTTGCCATCGCGTTGCCCGATAGCGTGACCTGCCCGCCCTTGGCATCTGTATTGGGGTTCTCAATTTCCACCGGCCACCCGCCCTCGCCCGCCCGCACCTCGCCGGCAAGGGAGAAGATGTGGCGGTGGATGCCGCGACGGCGCAATCGTTCGCAGACGGCATCCACGGCGACCCCCTTGCCGAGCGATGACAGGTCCACCCCTTTTCCGCCCGGACCGAAGCCTGCGGCTGTCAGCTCCGCCAGCAAACGATGGTCAAAGGCTCCCCGGCTGTCTTGTCGCAATGCTTCAGCCATTTTCAATATCTTTTCGAGATCCGGGCTGGCGGCTTGCCCGCGGTTATAGCGACATAAATCCGAGTCCTTCCGCCAAGTGCTGAGGACCTGCTCCCAATGCTCGAGAACCTCCGCGATGTCCTGATGAACCGCCTGCCGGTCCCAGTTTCCAGTGGCGAGCAATTTCCACTCACAGCCCATCGCCCGGCCGGTGAGCACTGCCGGGGTTTCGCGGTGTTTGAGCAGGAGCACCGTGAAAACGACGACGGATCCCACGAAAATGAACCAGCGCTTCATGTGATGAAAAACGTGAGCCAGGCGATGATTACCACCCCACCCGCCAAACTATCCCGGCGTGTCCAGCGGCCAGGCGAACTGGCAAGGAACCGGAGCGCAGCGCCGGTCGGACAACCGTAATGGCAATATGCCTGGGGAAGGAAAACCGCTGCCAGAAGGCCGCTGGCAAAAATAAGAACCGGTACCAGAGCGATGAATCCCGCGCTCCAAACCTCGAACGGCTCGGCGTCTGCAAACGGAAAACCGATCCCCAGAAACGCCAGCAGCCATAACGATCCGAGCGTGACCCACGGCATCCCGACAAGGACCCGGTGCAGCTTGGGCGGCAGGGCGAAGCGCCGGGTGCGCAGGTTTCCCAATAATCGCTGCGCCGCGCCGTGGGCGCAAAGGTGCGAGCAATAAACGTTTTTCCCGAAGGCGGCAGGCACTAGAACCGCCGTTGCCGTTAGGGCGAGCAGGGGCAGGGCTGGGCCCGTCACTGATCCCCGCATCGCCGACTTGATCCACTGATCCTGCCCGGTCATCAGCCCCAGCCACAGGCCGCCGGCCGCAACCGTAAGCGTGGCGAAAAGGGTGCGCCCTCGTTTGTTTCCCCGCCACCGGCTGAAGCCAAGCCACAGGCCGGACGCGATCCAAACCAGCGCCGCGCCCTCGCGCATGCCGATCACCGGTCGCACCACGGGGTCCTCCGCGAGGTGACGGCGGAGCATTTCGCGGACGGTCTCCTCGACGGCTTCGGCCGTCCGGCTGGCTCCGCTTGTGATGAGTGTGGACCCCGGTTTCAGTTGGGGAAAGGCACTCACTTTCATGCCCTTGAACCGTCCGTCATAGAGCAGTCCGTCCCTCACATCAGAAATGTAGGGTTCGTTGTCACGGCTGCCCGCCATGGCGACGCCCAGGATAATTTCTCCGGCCGGATCAAGAGCTACCAGCACATCCGATGGACCTTGGAATCCCCTCGCCGCAACGCCCATCCGACTGGAACGGAGCAGGGTGCCAAGCGGCCAGCCGTCCGCATCAAACACGCGTCCGCCGGATACCGTGGTGGCGGCTGGAAACAATTTCCGAACCTCCTCTATCAACACTTCCCCGGGAAACCACTCGTCCATGCCCACTGCGCCAAACCTGGCGGCCACGCCACGTGCCATCGCCTCGCTGGTGAGCGACGCGCCGCTAACAATCACCGGTTCCTCCGGCAGGCCGAGGCCCGCCTGATTGCGGCCGTTCCATTGGCTGAAAAAACCGGAATCGTTGATGATCTTGGAAACATGCCCGGGCGTATCGGCGCTTTCCATCAGGCCGACCCCGGCCACCACGCGGCGGACGTCGAACACGATGAGGAGATTGGAAGGACCTGCATAACCGATGATCCGCCGCGCTTCGGGATTGGTATGCGCCACCCAGCCGGCAGGCTCCCCCTTGGCATCGAACACCGGCGACATCCGGTCTTCACCTTCCTGCGGCCCTATGGATACCGCAGTCGGGAGATACGCTTGTACCACCGCAATCGCCTTGGAGACATCGAGGTCTTCCGTCCGCCCTTGGCCCCTGCGTTTCGTAACAAGGTGCAGGCACAGGAAGGCGGCAGCCAGCAGCCCCAGCCGATAGCTGGTTAGAATCAGCCGGTTCCGCCGCCGCCGCGCTTCAACGGCGGGAGACGAGCCCCTCGGCAATGGATTTCCGCAACTCATCAATGACTTCAAAGCGTTTCTGCCCCGGCATGCGCCAGAGGACTTTCACTTCTTCAAGGTGATCCTTATAAACATCACGCGGTTTGCAATCGTGAAGCTTGCAGATGGCCGCCGCACGGCCCACGGCCACCCCCATCATGCCGATGGTTTTCATGACGCGGATGGTTCCAAGCGCCTCGCGGGTGACGCTGATGTTGCGCCCCGCCATGAAGAGGTTCGGCACATTGCGCGAATAGAAGCACCGGTAGGGAATCGGATAGCCGATCGTCTTATCCACGGCGAAGCGGTGGATGGCCGTGGAAATGAACGGACGCTCAGGGTTGGCCTTGAGATACTTTTCCTGCGGCACATGCAGATCGATGGACCAGGTGGTGAGCACGCAGCCATCGGGAAACGGTTTCTTGCTGTCGATGTCCTTGTCGGAGAGAATCACGTCGCCTAGCAACTGCTGGGTTTCGCGGGTGCCGCCGACGAAGGCGAGCCAGTCAAGGCGGGCATTTTTATGCTGCTGCGGATCGCGGGCGGCGTAGGAGCCGTGGTTCTTGACCGCGTTCCAGGCGCTGTAGGAGGCGAGCAGGTTCCAGTCGCGGGTTTGTTCAAGGTCCCTGATCGGGTGGGCGTCGAAGCCACTTTCCCAGAACCATTCGGCGTGGTTGCGCTGGGGATAGGGAAAGCCGTTTTCATCGAGCTTGATCATCCACGGCTCCTCACGGAATGAAGAAGAGGTGTCCGTGTTTTTCCACATCCACATGTTACTCATGCCCATGCGGCCCTTGTCGGTCATCACGAGGTTGGCGCCGGCCCATTGACCGATGAAGCCGTGGCCCGTGCAATCAGCGAACAAGGTTCCTTTGACGTGCTTGAGCTTGCCGGTTTTGACCTCCAGCAGGTTCACTGCGGCGATCTCCTTGCCTCTCATCTCCAGGCCATAGGCGTGATGGCCGAGCAGAAGGGTGATGTTTTTTTCAGCCAGGACGACTTGAAGTTTCTTGTCGTCCACAAACTGCTCGGCGGCGGCCGGTGAGGATTTCGCGTTGTCCTCGATCTCGCGGATGATGTCCGCCATCAGATACTCGCTAGGCGGCAGATCGCCCTTCGCCCAGACGCGAATCTCGGAGGAGCCGTTGCCGCCGAGCACATCGCGGTTCTGGATCAGGGCCACTTTGCAGCCCATTCTTGCCGCGGAAATCGCCGCGCCGAGGCCGCCGTAGCCGCCCCCGATGACGACGAGGTCGTAATTACCGATGTCTTCAATGGCAGCGGGCGCGCCTGGAATCTTCGAGGCGATGCGATCTGCTAATAGAAACTTCGCAGGCGGGGCGAACGATGCGTCATTGCTGAGAAGCACCGCATCGACGCGGCCGTCGTAGCCGGAAAGGTCCTTGAGCGAGAGCGTGGTTTTTCCCTTTTTCAAATCGACCGATCCCACCTCCTCCCAATCCCAGACGGGCTGGCCGGCACCGAGTTCGCCACCGAGTGGCTCGCCGCCGATGGCGATGGAAAACCGGCCAGCGCCGCCGGGCCGGCCGAGCGCTTCGGACCAGTCAAGGGTGCGGACCCAGACTTTGTAGGAACCGCTTTCTGGCACCTCGATGTCTGTATCCGCATTCCCAACCGGCTCGCCGAGACCGTGCGCGATGAGATAGGGCGAGCCCATGGTTTCGATAAACTGGGTATCGACCTGCCAGCCGCCTTTGCGGGCGAATTGCTCCGCTTCGAGCAACAGGGTGACGGGCGCGGCCTGCAGGAGCGCCACCCCGAGCGAACTGGCTAACAGGGTAAAATTGAAACGCTTTATCATGGGTTGGATGGTTTGCCTGATACGATGAAGGGGCTTCGAAACTTTCGTCGCTGGGATTGACCGGGTGGCGCGGCGGGCTCTTATTTCCGGACGAGCCGTCCGGCGAAGCCGCCACCGGCGCGGAGGTCCAGCTCGATCCGGTCTTTCGAAGTGACGGTGCTTTCCTTTCGCTCATAGGCGTCGGGCTTTTCGGCGGAATCGCGCATACATGTTAGCTTCCATGTTCCCTCAGCCAGAAAGCCGAGGTCGATGGATGATTTTTGGTTGTCCGCGCCGTTCATGACACCGATGAACCAGCGTTCCCCCTTGCGGCGGGCGAAGGCGGCAAGGCTTCCGATTTCACTACCCGGCAATACCCGCGTTTCGTCCCACGTGGCCGGGAGTTCGCGGATGATATCCACCGCCGGATTTGCAAGATAGCTGCCGGGATGGCCGCCATAACAGAAAAACGGCGAGGTATGCAGGACGGCCTGGGCCAGTTCGCGGGCCCAGGTGAAACCCTGCAGCTCCTTCGTCTCAAACACGGTCGGGGTGAAGTCCGCCGGGCCCTGGACGCCGCGGACGAAGAGGTCGATCGGATCATGGTTGGACGTCAGCTTGCGATCATAACGGGTGATGTGCCATTCGTGGCCCCGCACGCCTTCGCGGGTCAATTCGTTAGGCCATGTGCGCTGGAGGCCGGTGGGTTTGACGGCACCGTGAAAATCGACCATGAGTTTTGCTGCGGCGGCATCGCGCAGGGTCTCGACATACCAGTTCGCCCACTGGCGGTTGGCGGCCGGCATGAAATCGATCTTGATGCCAACGACTCCGGCAGCGCGGGTTTTCTCGAAATAGGCGCGGCGGGAAACGGAATCGGAGACTTCCTTGCTGTGAACCCAGAGCCAGATATCCACTTTCTTTTCGGCAGCTTGTTCGCAAGTGCGCTTCAGGCAGGCCCACTCGTCGAGATCTCCATCGCGCCATTTATTCCAACCATCGTCGATCAGATAGTATTCAAAACCAAGATCGGCGGTCCATTGGATCCAATCCGACTGCTCGGCGAGGAGCGGATCACCGATGGCCATCCAATGCCATGAAGCCCGGCCCGGCCTGATCCAGTCCGCGTTGGCGAGTTCGGGTGAAGGTGCCGGGCAGAGATTGGTGACAAGGTCGCTGTTGACGAGAGCGTTGAGATCGCGCGCGATGATGGTGGCACGCCACGGCTGAAGAACTTCGGAGTCGGTCTTCCATCCGTCCGGTTCGGCGTGGAGCAGCGCTTTCCAACAATGATTGGCCGCAACGGTAAGCGCAAGATCCGGGTAGTCGACGAGCGCTGCTTCGGTTGCCAGTAGAAAGCCGCCGCCGGCAATACGGACTGTGGCGGGAAGGCCCACCTGGGTGCCGATTTTGAGCTTGCCGACCGACTCCTGCATGTAGGGGCCTTCGTAGCTGTGGAGTTCATTCTGGAACCAGCAGGTGGAATCGGATGGAAATCGCCATTCCGTGAGATCTCCTTCCACCGTGCGGCCAGGTTTTGCGGGGAGCCGGAGACGGGTCGCAACGCCATCATCATAGGCGCGGACTTCGAGTTGATAGCTCTCGCGGCCATCGGAGGTGACTTGGAATATGGCTTCGTTCGCGCGATTGACCGCAGTGGATTTGACGCCTCGCAGCGGGTAGGTCTCATCAATGCTGCGAGCGACCGGGCTGCCCAGTCTGGCGTTACTTCCGAGATCCCTACCGTCACTGCGAATGCCGAGGCGGGAGGATGCGATGATGGTTCTGCCGTCCATTTCGACCTGATAGGAAAGTCCGGCAGGCGCGTCGTCGAGCAGGTGGATTTTGATTTTTCCGTCAGGACTGGCAACGAACGAAGGTGCGGCGTTCGCAGTGGCGCAGATGCAGGCGGTGAGGAGGAGACCCGTAACAAGAGGTTTTTTGGTCCGGTTTTTCATCTGGATCAAGTCCGGCAATTCCACCAACGTGGCCCTTCGACGGCGGTCCTCGGCACGTCCGGGCCGGCTCTCCAAATGGCAAAGGTCGTTATACTTCATGATGGGTTGTAAAAGGTGATGGGTTTCCGTCGGAATGACGACCGTCGCGAGACGGGGAATCCGGGTGTCGTGATTGAGAGTGATGGAAAGCACCGTCAATCTCTCCTTGGGCGCCGGCATTGTCTATTGGCGGATCCGCCAATAACCGGAGGAACCGGTTCATGCCTTGAGGTTCCCGCTTTCAAAATCTTCCGTGATGGTACCCATGTGAGCCCGCGCCGACCGCTCCGAAATCCCCAGCAGACGCCCGATCTCTCCGTTGGTAAAACCCTGGCGCGCCAATCCGAGAACGTCCATTTCCCAGGGGGTGGGATGACGGACTCCTTCAACTTGTGTTATTTCCCGCCCGACGTCCTCACCCACGATCCGGCCGCCCGAATGGACGGTCCGAATCGCCTCAGCCAGCTCGCCGGCGCGGATGTTCTTGGAGACGAAACCACAGGCACCGGCTTCCAATGCATATCGGACGTCCTCACTCGCCTCGGAAGACGTGAGCATCAGCACCCGCGCGGCGGGTTGATCCTGCCGCATCCGGCGCAAGGTATCGATGCCGCCCATGCTGATGTCCAACAGGGTCACGTCGGGCTGGTGCTGGCGCCACAAGGCCAATGCCGTTTCACCGCCATCTGCCTGCGCGACGATTTCGAAGTCAGGATCGATGCTAAGAACATTCGCCATTCCGGCGCGCATGACGGGATGATCAGCGACCAGCAGAAGCCGGATGGGAGCAGGTAGCGGCGGGGGCGCGGACATGGTGAAAATTGGGGGCGAATGGACCCGGAGCCGGCAAAGAGCCGGAGCTGGGTTTTCGGAATCCGCTGGTGTCCCTCGAATTTACGCAAATCGGCAAGGTTTGGAAATTGGCGGATCCGCCAATAGATGGGAACCTGCTCACGCCTTTAGGATCCCGGTTTCGAAACCGCGGGCCACGGCGGCGGCCCGGTCCGAGGCATTTAGTTTTTCCAGGATGGTTCCCATGTGCGCACGCGCCGTGCGTTCGGAAATTCCAAGCAGGCGGCCGATTTCGTCGTTGGTGAATCCCTGGCGGACCAGCCCGAGAACTTCAATTTCCCTGGAGGTGAGATGACGGGCTCCTTCATCCTCGGTCAGTTTTCGTTTGAGTTCCTCACTCAGGATCCGGCCGCCCGCATGAATGGTCCGGATCGCTTCCGCCAATTCGCTGGCGCGGACGTTTTTGGTGACGTAGCCACAGGCACCGACCTTCAAGGCGAGACGGACGTCTTCGTTAGCGTCGGACGACGTGAGGATCAGGACCCGCGCGGATGGATGGTCCTGCCGGATGCGGCGCAGGGTGTCGATGCCATCCATTCCACCCATGCTGATGTCCAGCAGGGTCACATCCGGCCGGTGCCGATCCCACAAACCCAGTGCCGTTTCGCCGTCGTCGGCCTGTGCGACCACTTCGAAATCAGGATCCAAGCCAAGGACATTCGCCATTCCGGCACGCATGACGGGATGATCGTCGACCAGCAGAAGTCGGATGGGAGCAGGCATGGGAGCGGACATGGGGTGATTGGAGAGACCGTAATCGAAGAATCCAAAAATTACGATTCATGGCAGGGATTCACTATTGGCGGATCCGCCAGTGCAATTTCATCCGCCATGGTGTTGTCATCCGCATCCCGGCACACCACGGCGACGATCCGTGTGCCGTGGCCGGGCGAACTCTCGACCTGAAGTGATCCGCCGAGCCGCTCGGCACGTTCCCTCATGCCGACAATACCGTAGTGTCCTTGTTCCGGACCATTCTGTCTGCCAGGTGTGAATCCGGAACCGTCGTCGCGAAGGTCGAGACGGATAGGCGCTCCCGGCCCTTCGGTGGTGATTGCCAAGGCAATGGTGGCCGGCTTGCCGTGTTGCAGGGCATTGCGGAGCGCCTCCTGCACGATCAGGAGAAGATTACCGGAAACCACATCGGGAATCCGCTCCAGCGGTCCTTCGGTGCTGACGGCGACTCGGGTTGCGTGTCCGTTCACCGCCTGATCCACCACCGCCTGCAAAGCCGCGGTAAAACTACGGCCTCGCAAGGAAAGGCTGCGCATTTCCCAGACCGCGCCGCGCAGTTCGCCGATTGCATATTCGACCATGCGCCGCGCTACTTCCAGGGGCGGCAAACTACCGATGCCGAGCTTGCGCAGGCTGATTTCGCAGGCGTCGAGTTGCAATCCGATGCCGCTCATCGACTGGGGCAAAGTGTCGTGCAAGTTGGCAGCAAGCCGGTTGCGTTCGCGCATGGTGGTGCGGAATTCCATGACTGCATCGCGGCGGGCGTTGATTTCCTGTGCGAGCAGAACCGACTTTCGCCGCACCTGACTTTTTAACTGGAGGTTCCACAACAAGGCACCGCCGAGCGCCAGCAGCACCGTCGCGACCACCGCCATGGAATGCTGTGCGGTCCACCAAGACGGCTCTTGGAGGAGCCGCACGTCGGACTCGCTGCGCAGGATCAGGCCGAGATTCACCGGAGCGGTTCTCGGTCCTTCATTGTCGATTTCAGTCGCCGCAAACTCGAGTTCCACCAGACCGGTGACTTCCAGTTCGCTGCCCGGCTGCAAGGCATCCAACGAGCTTATCTTTCCTTCATGGAGCTGGGCCCGGAAGATCAGATTGTCCTGCTTCGTGGCTCCGGTCTGCTCCAAGGTGAGCGTGCGGACCGCCTTCCCGCTCAAACCGGATTCTACGGCGAGCAAACGGGCGCGGCAGCGGATCAGGTGGCCGTCGTAGTCATGCGGTGCGACTTGGGCGGTCTCCACCGCCATTTGGTTGAGAGCGAGAACTTCCCCGGGACTGATCTCCACCGACTCCGGCAGTCCCGCAGCCCCTGTCTTGCGCACCGTTGCATCACGCAGCGAGCCGATGAAACGATACATGAACACAAATCCGGCCACTTCGACCCGATCTCCCGGCTTCAGCGCCAACGACGATGTCGTTTCAACCCGCACCGCGTTGATACCGTCCTGTACGTAGAGAAACTTGCCGGGGAGCGCGTAAGCCACCGTGCCTTCCACCCGCACCCGATGCGGACCAAGCACCTCGGCCCGGAATGGCAGCAACCGGTCGAGCGTGACCTTGGGAACCGCGTCAGGCAGTGGGGACGGCATTGTAACGACCAATTCGCCCGGCACATTGGCGAACATGCGGCTTCCCGTGGCCTCGCCGCGCGTATTGAAACGGGTGGCCGCTACCCCCCGCAACCGGACCTCCGCATCCACCAATGCCGCCGGGTCCGTCGCGACCGCATGAGAAACCTGCGCGGTGAAACGCCCAGGATTGGCATCCAAGACCAGAATGACCCAGTCGCCCTGCGGATAGAAACGCTGCACCACGGCACTGACCTCGATGCGCTGGCAATCATCCGCTCCGCTGAAGAAACGCGAGGGCACCATCGGTGCCGCCCGTGGCAGCGGTTGGGCGGTGAGGATGCGCAGGGTCGAAGGCAGGATCATCGGGGCGTATCCGCCGGGGTCGATCCGCCCCTCGACCTCGATTTCCATGCCTTCCACGGCATTGTCCAATACGGAGTCATCACCGCGCCAAACATCGCGATCACGTGCCTGGACAAAGTCCACCCAAATCCCCCCCGAGTCGTCCTGAACTGTTAGATTGTCGTGCCCGTTCCACCAGGTCACAACCCCGCGAATCCGTATTGGCAAGGCCTTGGCGGTTTCTTCGAGGGACATCAAGCGGACTTCTCCGATGGGCGTTAGCGGCTCGGCGGCGAGGAGAACTCCTTGCAGCGGGCCAGCCCAAGCCGCGATGGCAATGATAACCATCCGGCAAAAGTGGATCACTGACTGAAATTCCGGTGAGGATGGAGTTGTCACAAAGCGATGTTTGATTTCAACCATCAAAGGGGAAACGCATGAAGTAACCCGGATGTTACTGATAACAACGGAAAGACGAAGGCGATGGCGAACCCGAATTTAATCAATCACGGTTGTCTGCGCGAGATTGAAATTGCGCTGCAGCGGGAGATCGCGCGAAGAACCGCCGACCAAAACCCTGAACGCACCTTTTTCCGCAACCCAAACCTTTTTCGCGGGCTCGTAATGGGCGAAGGCGCTGTGATCGACTGGGATGGAGACGGATTGTGTCTCGCCAGCTTTCAGGAAAACCTTCGTAAAGCCTTTCAATTCCTTTTCCGGGCGCATCACGCTGGATTTTTCCGGATGCAGATAAAGCTGCGTGACCTCCGCGCCGTCGCGGGTACCGCTGTTTTTGATTTCAAATCGCGCGGTAACCATTCCCGCGCTGCCTGCCACCAGTTCCAGTTTTGAGTATTTGAATTCCGTGTAACTCAAGCCGAAGCCGAACGGAAACTGCGGCTCGATGTTCTTTGCGTCAAACCAGCGGTAGCCCACAAGCAGGCCTTCCGAGTAGGTCACCGTCCCATTCACGCCGGGATATCCCCCCGCGCCAAACGCGTGCGCGGGCGAATCGGCGAGCTTTTTGGGAAAGGTCGCCGGCAGTTTGCCGGACGGGTTCACGTCACCGAAAATCACGCTGGCGAGCGCGTTGCCACCTTCCATGCCGGGATACCACGCCTGCAACAACGCCGGAACCTTGCCGAGCCATACGTCCATTTCCACGATCGTACCTTCCATCACGACTACGGTCCTCGGATTGGCCGCGACGATTTTCTGGATCAGTTCGTCCTGGCCGTAGGGCAGCTTCATGTCGGTGCGATCCACATTTTCGCAGTCAAAGCCCGTGCCGCGGTTCAGGCCGCCGATGTAGATCACCACATCCGCCGCTTTGGCCGCCGCCACGGCGCGCTCGACCAGATCCGGGCTGCCATCCTTTTGATAACCCACGGAGTAAATCACATTCACCTGATTCCCGGCGCGTTTCACGATCCCGTCGAGCGGTGAGATTTCGTAGAACGCTTTAATCGAGGAACTGTCATCGCTGCGCGAATGCAGCCGAGTGGCGTTTTCCCCGATGACGGCAACGGTCTTCAGCTTTGCCGCATCCAGCGGCAGCGTCTGGTTTTCGTTCTTCAGCAGGACAATCCCCTCTTCCGCCACGCGGCGGGCGACAGCCTGGTGCGCGGCGGTGTTGAGCGATCCGGGTTTGCGACCGGCATCAAGAACCTTGGTGGCGATCATGACGCGCAGATTGCGGCGGACCTTGTCGTCGAGGCCGGCCATGGCGAATTCGCCACTCCGCACAACATCGCGATACGGTTTCCCCAGATAAAAATCGTCGTATCCCACGCCTTCGGTGCCCATTTCCAGATCGAGTCCGTAAAGCACCGCCTGCTTCGTTTCATGCACGCCGGCCCAATCGGAAAGCACCAATCCGCGGAATCCCCACTCATCCTTGAGGACCCGGTTGATCAGGTATTCGTTGTGGCAGCAATGCTGGCCGCGCACCTTGTTGTAGGCACCCATCACCGCCGACACGCCGCCGCTCCGCACCACGGCCTCGAACGCCGGCAAATAAATTTCGCGCAGCGCGCGCTCGTCCACTTCGACGTCGATTTTGCCGCGATCCAGCTCCTGGTTGTTCACCGCGAAATGTTTCACGCAAGACGCGACGTCCTGCGACTGCACGCCGCGCACGTAGCCGACCCCCATGGCACCGGCGAGAAACGGGTCTTCACCGAAGTATTCGAAATTCCGTCCGCACAACGGCGTACGCAGGATGTTTACGCCCGGCCCGAGCATGATGTCCTTGCCCCGTGCCCGCGCCTCCTGGCCGATCACCTCGCCTTCGCTGAATCCAAGTTCGGTATTCCACGTCGCCGCCAAACAGATGGCGGCGGGCATCGCGGTGGCGAAATCATCCGTGTGCCCGGAACTCTCCCAGGTGTCCGGGCCGATGTCCTCGCGCACCCCGTGCGGACCGTCCGACAACCAGCGGCGCGGAATACCCAGCCGCGGAATCGCGGCGGTGGTGAATTTCGAGTCGGCGTGCAGGATGGAGATTTTTTCATCCAAGGTCATTCGCGACAGCAAATCTTCCACGCGCGTTTCTATCGACACGCTGGCGTCGAGGTTTCCGGGCGTTTCCGCGGCGGCGCAGAACGGTGCGGCAGCTAAGACCAGCCATGTAGTGGCGGCCAGCCGCAAAATCATGGGTTGCGCGGGGACTCTGTCTGTTAGGATGTTGTGCATGATGGGATTTCCCGCGGAGCGAGGGGCAAGTCCGGTTATCTGACTTGCGAGACTTCGTCCAACTTGAAGGTGTCGCGGAGACTGCGGACTTTCAGTGATTGGACGAATTCCTCCTTCGACAGCTCCTTTTCGAGAGTGACCACGATGCTCGCAGGTATTGCCGGCGACACGTGAATGAAGTTGTCCGAAAAGCGCGCCTCGGCTCCGCTCACCTCCAGCCACGTCCAAAGCGCCGGGTGCTTCGCGGTCAGGGTGACCGTCCATTGTTTGCCTTTGCCACTCACCCCGGTGACCAGTTCGGGATCCAACAGGGCCAGCTCTTTCGGTTTGGCGAAGGTGACCAGGTTTTCGGAAACCGTCTGCCCGCCGGTCTTGAAGGAAATCCAGGCCAACAGATTGGCCGCTCCGTGTTTCCGGACGAGATCCGAAAGGGCGAGTTCTCTAACTTGCAAACTCCGCCGCCCGGGGATCGTCACCTGCTGCTTGCCGGTTAGGAGGATCTTGCCGGATGAGTCGGTGACGTTCCAACTCAGCTCGCCGGACACCGGCTGGAGGTGGTCGCTGGTCAGCCACAGGTGGATGCCACCCTTCGGCACATCAGCCACACCCGACGCTAACAGCGGCGCGTAGAAATGGCGAGCCCGGTAATGCAGGGCCTTCCAGCGGCCGAAACAATCCATCGACGACCACGAGGTGCCGGGCCAGATGTCATTATACTGCCAGTAGACGCAACCCATGCTTTTGGGCATTTCCCGGCGCCACAGGTTCGCCGCGAATTCGATGCCATAAGCCTGGTTGATCTGGCTGAGCCAGAGGGTGCTCTCGAAATCCTTCGGCTCGCGGAAATACGAGCGCAGGATCTCCATCAATTTATTGTTGCCGATGGTGCCGTCCTCCTTGCCGCCCAGATACATGCGTCCAGAGCGGCCGTGCAGTTTCATGATCGGCGAATAAACATCATTGCGATCATCCGGCGCGGTGTATGAGGCGACGGTTTGCGGGGCCGGCCAGGATTGGAAACCGAACTCGCTGAGAAACCCGTGGATGTCACCGTAGGACTCGAACGATTTGCCTTCGTGCCAGACTCCCCAATAATGGACGTCGCCACAATCCGGCGAGCCGGTGACGTAGTCGCTTTGCGGCGCGTGGGCCTTGACCACCTCGCCCAGCGTATCGCGGAACAAGCGATAGTAATCCGCCTCGCTCATCTTTTCGTTGGTCCATTCCTCCTTGCCGCGGAACAACATGATTTCATTGTTGCCGCACCACAGCGCGATGCTTGGGTGGTGACGCAGCCGCTGCACGTTGTCGCGCGCCTCCTGCCGCACGTTTTCGAGAAACGCGGGATCGAAGGCCGGATAGGTGCCGCAGGCGAATTTGAAATCCATCCACACGCAGATGCCCAATTCGTCGCAAGCGTCGAACAACGCGTCGTCCTCATAACAACCGCCGCCCCAGAAGCGCAGCGAGTTCATGTTGGCGGCCACCGCATCCTCCACGTGGCGGCGCATCGCTGCCTTGGTCACCCGGTTCGGAAACATGTCGAGCGGAATGGAGTTGGCTCCCTTGGCGAAGAACGACACGCCGTTGACCTCGAAGTGCATCGGCTCATCACCGCATTTCGGGATCGCTTTCAGGGTGCGCAGACCGATGCGTTTGGTGCTCTCGTCGAGCAATTTTCCCCACGGGTCGAAGAGTTCGGTTTTCACGGTGTAGAGCGGTTGCGAGCCCATGCCGGCGGGCCACCAGAGAAGTGGCTTCGCAATGGCGAGATCCGCAGTGCCCTGGCCCATCGCCAGCGTCCGCCCGGTAGTTGCGACCGCCCTGCCATCCGGCCCGCGCACCGTGACGCGGATCTTGAGCGGCGCGGCCAGGGTGGGCGGCGCGGCGGTAATTTTCACCTGCAAGCCCACGACGCCAGCCTTCGTGTGGTCTTGGAGAATCAACACGTTGTCCAGGCACGCAGTGTCATAACCCACCAGTGAAATGCCACGGAAGATGCCGCAGGTGAGCAGGGTGGGACCCCAGTCCCAGCCGAAATTGCACGGCGTCTTGCGAATGTAAGCGGCACCGGGATGCGCCCAGGTAGGCAGCGGGCGGGCTTTTTCCCTTTCTGCGATATAGGGCAGCACCGAGTCGAAACGCACTTCGATCCGATTTTCGCCGGCCTGGATATAATCGTTCGCCTTGAACTCCCAAGTGCGGAACATGTTGTCCGTTTTGCCGATTTCCCTGCCGTTGATGCGGATCGTCGCGAGCGTGTCCAGTCCCTCGCAACGCAGCAGCACGGTCTCGCGGGCCTTCCACGCCGCCGGCACCGTGAAGGTGCGCTGATAGTTCCATGTCCTTTCGCCGATCCACTGCTGGTTCACTTCGTTGTCACGGAAAAACGGATCCTCGATGCGCTTCGCCGCGATCAGGTCCGTGTGGACGCTGCCGGGAACCGTCGCTGGAAACCAGTCGCCGGTTTCGCCTTCGGAGACCTGCCATTGCCCGCCAAGGTCGAGGCGTTCCAGCTCCGCTAGGGCGGGCTGCAGGCATGCCAATAATACGAGGCAGGCGGATCGGATCAAGAATACGCACCTTGCGGGCAATCGATGGCTAGGTGGTTTGATAGGCGGGTAGTCGGACATCGATCAGAAGGTTGGTATGACTTACGGCACGAGTGAGAGGCGGCCCCAGGCGCTGCGGTCGGATGAGTTGCGGGAGCCGCCGTTCCAGACGAGCTGGGCGGAGCGGGCCTTGCCATCCGTGCTGTTTCCGACCGCGAGGTCGAAGATAAGGGTCTGTCCGTCGACCGGGGTGATGTCGAGCGCGACCCAGGGGATCGCCGCTTCAAGGGTGTAGCCCTGGCCGTCCACGGCGGGGGTGACGGAGGTCTCAATCACCGGCTGTTGTGGCGCGTTGGTGACGTGTGTCCGATTGTTGCCGCCCGCGCCGAGCAGGATTTGGCGGTCGGTGAAGAGCAGCGTGCCGCCTTGGTCAATCTTCTCGCTACCGATGAAAAGCTCCAATCCGTCGGCATTCCAGAGGTCACCGCCGGTGTGCTCGTTTTTCATTGGCGTGGGGTCGGTGACGTTCGCCAGCAGATAGAGATTTTTCTCGTCCCAGGAAACCTTGAAGGACGCTTCCACCCCGCCGGTCTCGCGGCCCGCGACGAGGCGGTCCGGACCGATGCGTTCGGGCGGCCGGCCCGGCCAGCCGGCGAGTTGGCCGTCGATGACCATCGGCGCGGTGGGATGGCCGGCCATCACGGAGCGGGTGCCGCTGCCGGCCTTTCCGCTGAAGCGCGGATTGTCCAGCCGGTAAGGAGCCTTGCCGTTCAGCCAGACGTCATAGATGACGTTGTGGGTAGCGGCCATTCCGGTAAAGAGGTCGCGGTAGGGGCGGTCGGCCACATTGAAGAGGCCGGTGTTGGCGCGTTCGCCGTTGAGTCCCTCGAAGAAACGGCCGGTGACCGCCTGGTCCAGCAGTGTGAACCACTCGATGCCGACCACAAATCCAAGCGCGGCCGCGCCTTCGACGTAATGGCGGTAAGCAAGTCCGCGCTCGCGCTGCGTGGCCATGTCCATGCTGCTGGGAGCGACGTTGCTCTCCTTGGTGGCAGTGAAGTAGAACTCACTCCACATTTGCGGTTTGCGGCCGGACCACTCGTAGAGGCGGCTGATGAACTTCTCGTCGATGCCACAGGCGTAATAATTGATGCTGATGACGTCCATGTATTTGCCGGCCACGCGGCAGAGCACTTCGCTGTTCGCGGTGCCGGGTTGCCAACGGTTGCCGATGAGCAGGTGATTCTTGTCGTATTTGTGGAAGGTCTCGGTGATGGAGCTGTAATAAGCTTCCAGGAACCGCTCGGTGTAGACTTGCATGTCGGCAAAGGCGGCCTTGGTGGTCAGCGGCAGTCCCTGGTCAGCGAGCGCTTCGAACGAAGCTGCGTCGAGACTCCAAGCACTGTTGAAGGCCGCGATCTGTTTGTATTTGGCTTGCAGTTGGGCGACTAACTCGCGCTTGCAGGCGTGCTTGCCGGGCAAAGCAGGAATGGCGCGTGGGATATCCTCGAAACCCTGCTCGTTGTCGAGGAAGTAGCCGATGATGAGCGGACTATCGGCCTTGCTGGCGACTTGTTTTGCGAACGAGGCATCCATCTTGGCGAGGGCACCCTTGTCGAACGGGTCGAAAACGCCACGCACTCCGGGCACCACCGCGCCGAGGGCCGCCGGGCCCAACGGCAGGGAGTCGACACGTGGGAACTCCTTTTGCGCGAACACCGCTGAGCCGGGCGAGAACGCGCCCACGGAGTTGAAGCCGACCTCACGTACGCGGTCAACGAGGCGGGCGATTTGGGTGTCGTCGTAGCTGCCGTATTTGCGGATCACGTTGGCTTTGTAAAACGAGACCGCGCGCTGGTTCCACCAACTTTCCTGATGCCAGGCGGCGGCGAACGCGCCGTCGTGCGGCGGCAGCCACTCGAAGACATCGTTGCGGCTCTCGATCGAGGTATAGTCGTCTCCGGGCCCGAAGGAGCACACGCCGAGGTGGAAGAACGCGTCTCCCGCGGGGTCGGCCAGAACCCACACGTCACGGCTGCCAATTTTCTTGGCCTCGACATGGAAGAAGCCGGTTGGTTTGAGACCTAACTTGGCACCGCTGCCGGGCAGGCCGCCGAAGCGGTTGCGGGCAGGTGGATTGAGGCTGGCATAATAGGTGGCTTCGGATGCGGTGTCGGCTTTCAGTTCCGACTCTGCCTTGAGTTTGCCGGGAAAATCACGGCGGGTTGTTTGGCCGAAAGCGTCGACCAACACGACGCGCTCGGCCGCACTGGCATCCATGGCGAGGCTGATCTCATAGGTCTTTTTGTCACGATTGAACGGGACTTTGAATTGAAAGCAAAAGATGTTCCAGCCCCATTCGCGGTTGTCCTGGAGCTGCACGTAGGAAAATTCCGGCAGGGCCAAGCTGAGGCGTTTGTTGTTGATATTGGCAAGCTCGAAGGCACGCGAGTGGCCTTGGAAGAGTTGCGCTTTCGCGGGTTTGGTTCTTGGGAACTCGCCAGCGTTGCCGGTGACACTCCAGCGGCCGCCCTCGCTGTAGTTAGGTGGGATGAACATCTCCGCGGTGAAGCCTTTGACCGAGGCGGGCATGGTGCCGAAGGTCAGCGTGACCTTGTCGGAGGTGGTGGCGACTGTGATACTGCCACCGCCCTCGTAGGTGAGCGTGGCGGAAGCGCCCTGCAGGCGTTTTTCAATCGGTTCGTGTTTTTTATTATCGCCCAAATCTAGCACGGGGAAATTCAGGGTGAATGTTCCCATACTGCCACATCCGATCATCACGCCGTCGTTCGCCAGACTCAGGGCAAGGTGCTCGGTCGCCGCGCCGGTGGGATTGGGGGTGGCGCCCGCGGAGCTGGGTGCGAGTGGCAGATAGAGGCCGAGGATTCCAAGCGTGAGAAGCAGGCGGCGCCGGCGGAGTGTTAGGCGGTGATGGAGTGGAGACATGGTGGTGGTGCGAAAGTGTTGGAGGAGCGTCATGAGACCGTGGATTCATAGGTGAGGTCTCCGTGAGTTTTAGATAGAATCGTCAAAGCTTGGTGTGCGGGCGAAGGCGCATGGGGACGCCGGCGGCGGGATTAGAATCGGGAGAAGGGGTTGCTGCTTGATCCTCCGTGCGCTTCCAGCGGGCGGTCACAATTTGCGAGGATTTGAACAATGCGTCTATTGGCGGATCCGCCAGTGCCCTAGCCTGCGGCGGCGACAGCTTTCCGGCGGCAGGCTGCAATCGGGGTCTCAACCTCCCGCCAGGACAATCCAGATGGAGAGATGAAACGCCGGTGTATTAGGTGCGCGACAAGCTGAATCGAGGTTCTAATGGCTGCCCGGTGCCTGCCGGATTTGGATTTCGTCAGGACCGGGTATGGCATCATAGCGCACCTCGCCTCCAGTGACTGGGAGTGGCGGCGTGACCGATTTCCCCTGGGAAACCACACAGGCTGTCCACGCCGGAGGAACCTTGGTCGAAAGCGTCAACGGCAGGTCATACAGCGTCGGATCAGCGCTGCTTGAAAGACTGACCCGAACCCCGTCGTCGTTCGAAACCAGCTCCTTAAGTTGCGCGCCTTTTCGTTCCGTGACATACTTGTGCAAGGAAACCGGGTCGGTGACCCAAATGCGTTCACGTTCGGCGTCAAGCTTGTCGAGCAGGCCCGTGAACCACTCCATCGACGTGACGTGCCAGTCGCCACCGACGCCGTGGAAGTCGAGGTGGGTCATTTGCCCGCGAGCCAGCGCGTCATCCACCACTGCGAGCATTTGCGCGAGCGACTTCTGGTGGAAGGGAGGCCCGGAAAAGGGGGGGCGGTCGACCAGATGGTATCTGTCCAGTCCCTGCTGGAATTCCTCCCTGGTGACTTGCCACGGGACCCCGCCGGGCTGGCCGAAGGCGATCAAACGGGGTTGTTTGCGCTCGGGGTGGGCCTTCAGGATCACCTCGTTGCATTTTTCCATCTCGGCGTCCAGGACGGCCATCGTAGGCGCGCCGACGTGGGTCCAGGTGTGGTTGCCAAGTTCCACGGAGGGGCTGGCCGCGGCTTTCTCCCACTCGGCCCGCTGGTTTTTATAGGGTCCATTGCCGGGGTTGATGTAGAAGGTCCCGACCATTTTGCGCTTTTCCAACTCAGGGATGACCAGTTTGAGATGGGTGGGGGCGCTGTCGTCGAAGGCCATCATGAAGACCCCAACCTTGCCGTCTTTCCACTGGCGGACCCGGGTGCCGCCGGAGGTGATTTCTATCGGCGAGCTGGCCGAGGCCACGGGCGCGGAGCGCGTGGCGGCAACCGTTGCCGCCACGGGCACGGTATCACCGACCGTGATGACATAGGCGGATGTCCCCGGCATCAGATTGGTCCAAAACTGCCAGCCGAAGCCCTTGATGTTCCACTTCCGTAAATCCTGCAACTGCTCGTACGTGTTCGGCGGCAAGCCGATCGCAGTGACAACACCGGCGGCGGCGGTCAGGACCAGCGGAGTGGCTTGCCCGGAATGCAGGGTTTCGTTGACTGCGTACTCCGCTGTAAAGGCGGAGCCCTCGGTTCCTGCCTGCCATTTGCCGCCGGCGGCGAAATCAGTCCCCAGGGAGAGAATCGCGTGGATGGACTTGATGTTTTCCGGAAGGGCTGATGTTAGGAGGGTGATTTTTCCGTCGGAAACGGCCAGATCCATTTGTCCGCCGCCGTCGTATTTCAGGGTGGCGGAATTCCCGATGACAGTCTTCTCCGTAATGTTGATTTTGGCTTTGGCGGCGTTGACCAGCAGCGGCCAGTCCAATGTGATATTGTTGCCGGCACCGTTGTCGATTTGCACGCCCATCTGATTCAGGCTCAGGAAAGGCGCGGCATGCGCTACCGGATTGGCAAGGCAGACTGCCCAAACCGCGGCGAGCAGAGCATTGGTATTCATGAATTGATCAGCTGGAAGGGTTGGGATATTTGAATTCGTCCAAATCAACCGCGGGGGCAAGGGTTTCCCACGCACAGGTGGTGGCCTCATCTTTGGCGACGCGAGCCTTGGAGCCCGCTGGAACCCGCGATCCCGGTGCGGCGGCGGCGGCGGAGCAATCCGGCTCCAAGCAACAGCCCGCCGAGTGCCGCACTTGGCTCAGGAACCGCGGACCAGGAGACGGATGTGCCGGTGACGCTGAAGGATCCCCGGACCGAGCTGAACGCGGCACCGCTGGAATCAACCACTTGATAATTGGAAAAACCGCCTGCGATGCTCCCGAATCCATTGAAGATCGTGGACCAGGTTTGCTGACTGTCCCAAAAGGTATTTCCCGAATCTGCGATCCCGGTGGCGGCACCTGTTCCGATGACGATTTTGAAGATCGGATCAAGTGCCAGGGAATTATCGATGGTGAGGGTTTTGCCCACGGCACCCGTGACCTTGTCGAATCCGCTGCTGGTGCTGCTGGAGTTCAGATCCCAGGCAAAGATCGAGCTGGTGGCAGTGTCCGACGCGTAGGTCAGATTGTCGGAGAATATCTGGGTTCCCACGGCCCCGACACTCGAGCCTGCGGCATGGGTGCCTCCACCCTTGACCGTGGTTGCTCCACCGATGGTACCGGTTCCGGCCAAAGTTCCGGCGTTATTCACGGTCACTGCGCTGGTGATCGAGCCGCTGATGGCCAGTATGCCGCCGTTGATGATGGTCGCGCCGGTGTAGGTGTTGGTGCCCGCGAGAGTTTGCGTTCCAGCGCCGGTCTTGGTTAGCGCGACCGTTCCGCTGCCGCTGGTGTTGTCGGCGATCACTCCCGCAAAGGTGGCGGTGGCGTCGTTGTTGCCCACCGTCAGCGTCTTGTTCGTGCCGGTGGCGTTGTTCACCACTTTACCCGAGACTGCTCCGGTCGTGCCGGACAGGCCGTTGAATCCAACGTCGAAGCCGTTGATGTCGAAGGTGCCGGCCGAAGGGCCGCCGTCGAGCACCACGTTGCCCTTGCCGCTGCCGGAGGGAATGGCGTTGGCAAGCCCTGTTTTCAGCGTGCCTGCAGTGACTGTCGTGTTACCGCTATAGGTATTGGCACCGGAAAGGGTCCACGTGCCAGTGCCGGATTTCGTGACCGAAGTGAGGTTGGCCACGCCTGCGACGGTAATGGTTGTGCCGGAGCTGCCAGCGCCGGTTGTATTTGCGCTCAACGTTACAACCTTGGTAGTCGGGTTGATCGCGGTGACCGTCGTTCCACCTGCAATTCCGGTTCCTGAAATGGCGGCTCCCACCACGACTCCATCGACGGAAGCTAATGTGATGGTGCTGGCGGCAGTGGCAAAGGAAGTATTAAGCAAAGTCGATCCGGTGGTTCCATTATCGACAATCGCTCCGCCAATTTCGCCTGTTCCAGCCGTTGACCCTTGGAGGGTCAGAGTTTTTGAACCGAGGCCGGTGGCAGTCATGGCAGTGGCATATTTCAACAATCCGGTGCCAGATTGGGTGAGAGTGGCACCACCTGCTCCGCCTGCGAGATTGATAACGCGATCCGTGTCTTGCGCCGTTCCTGTATAAAGCAAGCCCCCCGTAAAAGGACCGGCTCCAATCGAAATCGTTCCGTTTGCGGCGTTGGTTGGTGCACCCACGTTACTGGCTCCTCCCCCAACATTTTTGATCGAGCTGATGCTGAGCGTGCCGTTCCTGATGGATGTAGTGCCGGTATAGATATTAGCCCCGCTGAGCGTAAGCGTGCTGCCACCCGTCCAACCTGCCGGGTCGGTCGTGCCCATGGAGAAATTTTTCGTAATGCTATTCGAACCATCCTGAATATTGCCTGCAATGCTACCGAGTCCGCTGGCATAGATCGTTCGTGTCGCGGAGTTCGCATTGAGCACGTTGGTTGTTGCCGAGCTAAGGCTGCCTAGATCAATCGTCCCGCTCAAGTTGAGCAAAAGGGTTCCGCTGCTGCCGCCTTGAATCGTCCAGTCACCATTCCAAATCTGGTTGTTCGTTCCAGTGATATTGTTACTACCCGATTGCCTGGTGATCAGCCCGTTGATGGTTACAGGTCCCGTTCCGAAAATATTCCCAGCGTTAA